>PSMF01000117.1:0-10388 GCA_040290005.1 Meiothermus sp. | reverse complement strand
TACCGGTGCCGGTGGTCAACTTGAAATCATCCCACAAGGTGCCGTAGCCCAGCACATGGCCCATCTCGTGGGTGATGGTGGCCTGGAGTTGCCCGGAGGTCTCGAGGGTGTTGAGGTCGGTAGCATCAAGGGTCATGATCCCGTACCCCGGCAGGTTGCTGGAGTTACGAATCTTGCACGGCCCGGAGCTGCCCAAAATCCTGCCCGGCCCGTCAATCGGCTTGACCTGTACGTCAATCAGCAAGCTGTCAATGGTGCCATCAAACGCCGGAAGCCCCTCTCCGCAATCGTTGGCCGGGAAACGCAGCCGCAGGCCCGGCAGCCCCACCGTGATCACCTGCGACCAACGGGCCGCGGCTTGCTCGAAGGCGGCCTTTTGGCTGTCGCTGATGTTGCTGACGAAGCGCAGATTAATCTTGAAATCGCCGGAGTTATCGAATTGGCTGGGGCCCGGGCCGCACCCTGTGAGGGCCAACAGGGTCATCCAAAGCAGTGCCTGACAGGCATATCTCAATGTGGTGCGCGAATAACTGGGCCTCATAAGCCCCTAGCTTAGGGGGCTACCCTTAGCTCAGCCTGAAGATGGCCTCAGCGGGCGAATTCCAGCCGCTGGGAGTCCACCCCGTCGGAGAGCGAGACCTCAAACTTTCCTCCCATAGGCAGACCCTGCACCGAAAGCGCGGCTTGTCCACCACCCAGCCACAAACCCAGGGTGGTGCGCTCACTTCCCAAGTGGGCTACCGAGGCAAAAGCATAGGCTGAACTGTCCCACTTGAGGTTTAGCAGGCCATTCGCCTCGCTCAAGCTCACCCTCGGTACGCTCTGCGAGGTGATGCCCGCCGAGCGCTGGAACAGGCTACGCCCGGCACTGCGCACCTCGAGGCCCACGATATTTTCTGGGCTCGGAAGACTAAAGCTGAAGTGCTCCTCACTCCAAGCGGCGCTGGGGTCGGTGCCGGGGCCGTGTGGAGCTTCGACCTTCACGGTGGAGAAAGGAATTTCTTGCAGTCCCAAGGCGGTCTCCAGACGCAGAGTGTAGACCCCCGGCTGGGGCAAGCTGGGCACCGCCTGGACCCGCTGCAAGGGGTTGAGCTCGAGCAAGCCGCCGCGAATCCTACCGCTCACCAGCAGCACTTCCTGGGGCTGGCTGAGCGACTGGGCCTTAGGCGGGTTTTTCTCGAGGAAGCTCTGAAGCTTGGCGTAGGTGTAATCGGAAATCCACTGCGGCCTGCAATAGCTCATCACGTCCTTGTATTTGCCGGGATCGTAGAGCGTACCGGCGAGCGAGTAGCCCCAGGTGCCGATGGAAGCGTTGGTATAGGCCGCGGGCCAGCTGGCCTCGAGGCCGTCGGCAGTTCCACACGGTGCGTGGTACATGCTGAGGTTGTGCCCAACCTCGTGGGCGATTACCCCAGGGGCCGAGTTTGGGGCATCCCAGGTGACAGAAACCGCGCCAGCTATATATCCGATCCCAGCGATCCCGCTGCTGTAGCCGACTTTCACCACCCCCACGTAGTAGCGCTTGCTCCCGTCGCTGGTGCGTAGATCGTTGATTGCGTTGAGCAGATTGCCCCAGTCATCGCCGGAGTTTGTCACCGGGGCTCCATAAACAAACGGCACTCTCGTCGCGACCTGCACGTCCTTCACCGGGAACATGTCCTTGAGTAGATCGGCAGAGGGGACCGTGGGAGAGGCACTTTGGCCCGGCTGGATTACCGGCACAAAAGTCAGGTAGAGCGCCGTCCCTGCGCCCACCGCGGGTTTGAGGGTTGGGCCACGCTGGACTTGCTGGGGTCAGCGTAGAGGCGCACCTCGAGGCCGCTCGTCACCCAGTCGGCGGGCAAGGTGGCGGTGTAGGTCTGGCTCAGGTCGCCCGCGCCCGGTTGGGTGGTGGGAGGGGTTGGGGGGCCTTTGAAGCTCAAGCTACCCTTGAAGGTAGCACCTACATATACATCAGCGCTCGGTCCCCCCTGCCCCCCTACGAGATAGACCCGTAGCAGCGCGGGCTTACCCGCAATCAGCCGCAAATTGCTGCTCAGCACGCTTTGGCCCTATTCTATTTTGGGCGGGGAGATGGTGAGCGTAGAGACTTGATTAGCACAGGCTGCTAAGAGTAACAGGGGGATAAGAAGGAGACGCCGGGTCATAGCTAGGGTCCATTCTCAACCGGGGTGGGGGTATGGGGGCGTGAGAAATGGCCCAAGAAGCGTTACGATACTTTTTGCCGATGGAGAAGCGTGTCCCCCTGCCCTTAGAGCTCTACCGCCGCCTGGTGGTCAAGGTGGGGAGCGCGGTAATTGCAGGTCGGCAGGGGTTGCAAAGGGAGCGGCTCGAAAACATCGCTGCCCAAATCCTGTCTTTGCGGGCGGAGGGCCGCGAAATCGTGCTGGTTTCTTCCGGGGCGGTAGCTTCAGGCGTCGCCAAGCTGGGTTTGCGAGAGCGCCCCAAAACCATGCCCGGCAAACAGGCTGCCGCCGCCGTGGGGCAGCCCGTGCTGATGGGGGCATGGGCCGAAGCCTTCGCCAACGCCAGGGGCAGGGGCCAGGGCTCCGGGCTCCGAAAAAATCTCCCCCCGCACCCGGAACCCCGAACCCGGAACCCCGCCGTGGAGATTGCCCAAATCCTGCTCACCGCCGAAGACTTGGCCCACCGCCACCGCTACCTCAACGCCCGGCACACCTTAGAGACCCTGTTGCAGTGGGGCATCTTGCCGGTCATCAACGAGAACGACACGGTGATGGTGGACGAGATCAAGTTCGGCGACAACGACCAGCTCTCGGCGCTGATCGCCTCGCTGGTAGGGGCCGACCTGCTGGTGCTGCTCTCGGATGTCGAAGCTCTCTACGACGCCGACCCCCGCTCAAACCCCGCGGCGAAGCCCGTGCCTTACGTTCGCCAGGTGGACTTCGAGGTGCTGGCGATGGCCGGGGAGAGCCCCAACGGGGTCGGGACGGGCGGCATGCGGAGCAAGCTGCTGGCCGCCGAAAAAGCCCAGGCTGCCGGGATTCCCATGCTTTTGCTGCCCGGCACCCAGGATAACGCGGTGCTCGAGGCCCTGGCAGGCGAGCCCATCGGCACACTGTTCGCCGGGGGCAACCGCCGCTACAGCGGGCAAAAGCTCTGGCTGTATCAGCTCCCCAAACCCAAAGGCGAGGTCGTGGTGGACGCGGGCGCGGCCAAAGCCTTGAGACAAGGTGGGGCTTCGCTTTTGCCTGCCGGGATTCGCGCGGTGCGCGGGAGTTTCGGGGTCGGGGAGGCAGTGAAATGCCTCGATGACAGGGGCAATCTAATAGGCATCGGGCTGGTGAACTATGGCTCGGGCGAAATCGAGCGCATTAAGCGGGCGAAAACCAAAGATATCGAGGGCATTCTCGGCTACAAGCACTCCGACGAGGTGATTCACCGCGATTATTTTGCGCTGGGGAGCGAGTTAGAGGCGGCCAAGCGTTAGGTTAAGCTGCCCGCAGCCGGGACTCACCTTAAGCGAAATCCCAACCTGTTAGGCTCGACCCATAAAGCGATGGCTGGTATTCACCCTCATCGCCGGGTTGCTGGTATTGGCCCAACAAAAACCGTTCAACTCCTCATCAACGGGCAGACCATCACCGCCCCGACGGTGAGGGGACCTACCTCAAGGTTCCCCTCGAGCAGCTCCAACAAGCGGGAGCCCTACTCCAGGGCCGGGCGCAGCAGATATATGCTATCCAGGGCTGGCTTAATCAGGACCTGTTCAACGGGATGTGGCGGCTCAAGGTCGTGTCGGTGGGGGCCTCCGACTTTTACGGCAAGCCCGCACTTCCGGCGCGGCAAAGTATTGGCGGGTCAACCTCGAGCTAAGGAACGGCTCCAACCAGACGCTCAGCCCCGATTACTGGATGCGCGAAAAAACCATATCCAAAGGCGAGAATAAGCTGGTGGACCAAGACGGCCAGCAGTCGAATTTTTGGAACCTTAGCGACGGCCGGGACGCAAAACTCACCCCCCAGCGGTGTGCTCGGAAGCTTCGTGATTTTCGGCGGGCCGGACGGCTTCAGCAAACCTGCCAAGCTGCTGCCGTTTGACCTTAAGGACATTAAGACATCGCCGGACAACGAGGCGGCCCAAAAGCTGGTCAAGACCCTTAGCTTCCGTATTGACCTAACCTGTAAAAGCAGCGACGCTGGAAGCGGGTTTTCCCGACTTTGCGGCGGGGAAATCTGGTTCTTGTAAACTCAGAGGAATATGGTCGAAGCGCCCAGCCAACTCAAACAGCTCGCGGAAGCGGCGAAAGGGGCCGCTCAGAGCCTCTCCAACGCCAGCTCAGCCGCTAAATCTAAGGCCCTGCGAATCGCCGCTGAAAAGCTGCGAAGTGAGTGGACGGCGCTCGAGGCCGCCAATGAAGCGGACCTCGAGGCTGCCCAAGCCGCCGGGCTCTCTAAGCCTAAGCTGGACCGACTCAGGCTCACCCCGAAGGTGCGAGAAGACCTCGTCCAAGGGCTTTCGCAGGTGGCCGAAATGCCTGATCCCATCGGGGAAATCGAGGAGCTGAGGATTCGCCCCAACGGGCTGCAAGTGGGCCGGATGCGCGTCCCGCTGGGCGTCATCGGCTTTATCTACGAGTCGCGGCCCAACGCTACCGTCGAGGCTTCGGCGCTCGCCCTCAAAGCGGGGAACGCGATTTTGCTGCGCGGCGGCAAGGAAGCCTGGAACTCTAACCGGGCCCTGGTCAAACTCCTTCAAGATTCCCTGCTTGAAGCCGGACTCCCCGCCGAGGCCATCCAGCTCGTGCCGACAACCGACCGCAGCGCCATCCTCGAGATGTGCCATCTTTCCGGCCTGCTCGACTTAATCATTCCGAGAGGCGGCAAGGAACTCATCGAGCTGGTCGGGCGCGAGGCCCGGATGCCGGTTTTGGCCCACGCCGAGGGAGTGAATCACCTCTATGTGGACGCAGGGGCCGACTTGGACGCGGCGGCGGCGATTGCGGTGAACGGCAAAGCGCACAGGCCAAGTACCTGCAACAGCCTCGAGAAACTCCTGGTCCACGCCGCCGAAGCCGAGGCGTTTTTGCCCAAGCTCGAGGCCGCTATGTCTGCCGCAAAGGTCGAGCTGCGCGGGGACGAACGGACTCGGGGCATCATCAAGGCTAGGGCCGTAACCCAAGAGGACTGGAGCACCGAGTATCTCGATCTAGTGCTCACCGTGAAAGTCGTGGACGGCCTGGACGCGGCCCTCGAGCACATCGCCCGCTACGGCCCCCGCCACACCGAGACCATCTGCACCAACAACCATGCCCACGCCATACGCTTTCTGCGCGAGGTGGACGCGAGTTTGGTCTTGGTCAACGCCTCACCACGCTTCAACGACGGCTTTCAGCTCGGCCTGGGCGCGGAGATTGGCATCTCCACCAGCAAGCTCCACGCTTACGGGGCGATGGGTGTACGCGAACTCACCACCACCAAGTTCATCGCGCTGGGCAGCGGACAAATCCGCGAGTAATGCCACCTGCCATATGTGGTAAAATGGGCGGATGGAAAAGACCACACTGTACCTGCCAACGGAGCTGCACCGGGCGCTCAAAGCGGTCGCCAAGCGGGAGAAGCGCCCTGTCGCGGAGTTAGTGCGGGAGGCGCTGGGCAAGTATGTGTCCGAGAAACCACGTCCCAAGCTGCGTTCGATTGGAGCCGGGTCCGATCCAAGTCTCTCAGGACGGGATAGCGAAGATTGGATAAAGGAAAACTGGCATAAAGACCTGTTGCCAGGGGAAAACTCGGAGTGATTACCCTGGATACTTCGGCCATCGTTAGCCTGCTCAACCGGCGCGACCCCGACCATAAAAGATTAACCCAGGTGATACGCGAGCAGCTGGGCCCGTATATTGTCCCGATGGGTGCACTCGCAGAGATTGCCTATATGGTCGAGCGCCGTTTGGGGACAGGGGTGCTCGAGGTGTTGCTCGACGACCTTGAAGAGGGTGGCTATGCCCTGGAGTGCGGTGAAGACGATTTACCCCGCGCCAGGGCCTTAATCAGCCGCTACCGCGACCTGCCGTTGGACCTGACGGATGCCTTGGTTATCGCCTGCGCCGAGCGTCACGGCGGAGCGGTGCTGACCCTGGATCATCGCCATTTTGGCGTAGTGGCCCAAGAGGGTCGCATCCGTCTGCTCTAGTCATGTCCTTCTTCAGCCGTGTTTACCAGACCTACGTCGGCTCCCACATCCCCTTTTTTGCCGCTGCGCTGGCCTACTACGCCCTATTCAGCCTGATGCCCCTGCTGTTCTTGCTGGTGGGGGTGTTCGGCTTTATCCTCAGCGGCAACGCCGAACTCGAGAGCGCCTTCCTGAGCCGTCTGGTCGAGCTGACCGTGCTGCTCTTCCCCACCCAGCCGGAGATTGCCCAGACCCTGGTTAATTTTTTGACCAAAGGGGCGGTCCCCATCACCTTTGCCAGCTTGCTGGTGCTGCTGTGGGCCAGCAGCAACTTTTTTGCGGCGCTGGCCTACGCGCTGGGGGTGATCTTTGGCAAAGGCCCACCCCACCTCGAGCTGGAGTTCAACCTGGCTCAGATCATCACCGCCTATGATCCTTACCCGCTGCGGCGCTGGTCGCGACAGGCCCTAGCCCGGTTGGGGGTATTGCGCGGGCGCATCGCGGCGCTGATGGCCCCCTTATTGCTCGGCCTCGCCATCATCCTGCTGGCGCTGTTAGGGCTGGGGTTCTCCTTCATGCTGCGCTATCTGCCGCCAGGTCTGGACGTGCTACGGGGGGGCCTCGAGCTGATTCTCCCCATCCTGGGCGGGTTCATGCTGTTCTTCTTCACTTATGCCCTGCTCCCGGTGCCCGCCCCCAAGCTGGGTGCGTCGCTGCTGGCGGCAGCAATCGCGGCCCTGGCCTGGGAGGGGATGCGGCTGGGGCTACCGCTCCTGATTCCGCGCAACCAGTACGAGGTGATCTACGGCCCCATTGCGGGGTTTTTGCTGGCGCTGGTGGGGTTTTATCTGACCATGTGGATATTGCTGGGGGGCGCGGTGGTGGCAAAGGTGCTTTCCGAAGGGCACGCTTTGGAATAGACATTTCTCCAGCGCCCGTAGGGAGGTGCGGGTTCGTAGGGGCGACAGGCCTGTCGCCCCTACGTGCACCGATTGTCAGCTTAGTCTCTTTAGCTCCAGAACAACAAAAACAGCACCCCGAAGAGTGCCGTCTAGGACCGAATAAGCTAACCCGCTACCGGTTCGGGGAGATACTGCCTGCCCCAATCATCAATCGCCTCGATAACCTTCTGTAGGGCCTGCCCCGACTCGGTGAGGGCGTAGCTGGTGCGCGGGGGCATAGTGGAGTGAATGGTCTTGGAGACAATGTTTATCGCCTCGAGCTTCTCCACCCGCTGCGCTAAGGTCGCGGGGTTGCAGCCGCCTACAGCCCTGGATAACTCGTTAAAGCCTTTGGGGCCGTCTAAAAGGCTGCGGATAATGTGCAGCGTCCACTTCTCCTGAAGCACGTTGATGGCTTCATAGACCGGACAAAAACTCTGGTCGGTAGGGTGGTTCATATTCCTTCGAGAGTAGCATACAACTTTGTGGTTTCAAATACTTTACATTACAAAGTGATATGGTTTATGATTCTAGGTGTTGGTCGCTAAGGCCAAGCGGAGGAAGCCCTATGAAATGGAATCTCGATACCATGCACACCGGCATTGATTTCAAAGTGCGCCACATGGGCATCAGCAGCGTACGCGGCTCGCTCAAGGTGACCGGAGGCAGCGTGGAAACCGACGAGGCCGGACACCCTACCCGGATCGAGGCGGTCGTGGATGCCAGCAGCATCGCCACCGGCGAACCCCAGCGCGACGGCCACCTGCGCTCCCCTGACTTTCTCCACGCCGAAGCGCACCCCGAGATCAAGTTTGAAAGCACTAAAATCACCCATAAAGGCGGCGACAAATACACCGTCGAGGGCAACCTGACCATCCGCGAGATCACCAAGCCGATAGTTCTCCAAGCTGAGGTGACAGAGCCAATTAAAGACCCCTACGGCATGACCCGGATCGCGGCCTCGGCCAGCGGGGAGATCAACCGCAAGGACTGGAACCTGACCTGGAACCAGGTGCTGGAACTCGGGGCCCTGCTGGTGGGCGAAGAGGTCAAGTTCAACTTAGAGGTCGAAGCTGTCGCCGCGCAGCAACCCGCCGCTGCGCAGTAAAAAGTCGGGATTGAAGGCTCTCGGGGGCGTGCCCTGAAGGCCTTTATGTTTGGCTGGTTATCTCAACCTCGAGGTACACACCAGAACACGATTCCTCAGTTGTCATAAACTGTGTCCTGCACACGAGCAATGAAACGATTGACGCGCGTAGGCCGGGTATGAGACCCGGCCCTACAAACCCCGTAAACCTCAGCTTCGTTCACAGGTAAACTCCAGAGCATGATTTGGCTTGTGGCGTTGGCACTGGCAGGCGGGGCATGTTTAGCGGTTCAAGCGGGCATCAACGGGGAGTTGGGGCGAGGTTTGAGAAGCCCGGTGCTGGCCGCGCTGATCTCTTTCTCGGTGGGAACACTAAGCTTGCTGGGATTTGCACTCCTCTCCAGAGCCCGTTTCCCCGACCCCAGCACCCTGGCAGCCATCCCCAGAATCGCCTGGGTCGGCGGCGGGATGCTGGGCGCTTTCTACCTCATCACCACCATCCTCGGCCCGGCCCGCCTCGGCGTGGCCGCATTTTTTAGCCTGGTGGTGCTGGGGCAACTGTGCGCCTCGCTACTCCTCGACCACTTCGGGCTGCTGGGCCTTCCGACCCATCCGGCGAACCTCCCGCGGATTCTGGGGGTACTGCTGTTAATTGCGGGCGTGGTGCTCATTCGGCGCTTCTGATGCGCCGTAGACTGGGCGGATGGAAGGCCGCAAATACACCTCTGAGACGGTCGTGGTGTACTACCAACCCCGGCTGTGCATCCATGCCGCCGAGTGCGTGCGGGGGCTACCCCAAGTCTTCGACACCGCCAAAAAACCCTGGATTCAGCCGGAAAACGCCGCTGCCGACGCCATTGCCGAGGTGGTAGCGCGCTGCCCCAGCGGGGCTTTGCAGTTCGAACGGCTGGACGGCGGGGCCCCTGAGCCAAAACCCGAGGGCTTGAGTGCGAAACTGATGCCCGGCGGCCCGATATATCTGCGCGGACCCATCATCGTCAGGGACGAGACGGGAGCGGTGCTGTACGAGGGCACCAGGGTGGCCCTCTGCCGCTGCGGGGCCTCCAAAAACAAGCCCTTTTGCGACAACAGTCACCGGGAAATCGGCTTTCAGGCGGAATACGGCCTGCTCGAGCTGGAAATCCCTTGGGAGGAAATCGGTGGCTAAGGTGCAAATTTACGGGGCAGACTGGTGCCCGCTCACCTTGGGATTTCGCAAATATTTCACCACGAACGAGATTCCCTACGAGTTGCTGGACGTGGAAAAAGACCCTCAGGCCGAAGCCTCGGACCGGGCCATGAACGGCGGCAAGCTCAAGTTTCCGATGGTGGTAATAGGCCAGGTTGAGGGCTATTGGAAGCCTGGCGACGACGCGGCGGTGCTCAAAAACCCCAAGCTAGCAGAGCTTAATGGCGCGCTGGGGCGCTACAGTTTTGGGGTAGCCTGAGGTAAAGCTCCTCATCTTCGGAGGTGAGTGCGGCAGAATCCCCCGTCAATCGGCGGATATTCCTCCAGCACTCGACTTCTGGCGACCTCGGATGGCCCCCCTTACTAAGGAGGGCAAGGATACAAAGCCCCCCTAACAAGGGGGTGGAGGGATTTCTTTCGGAGCCGTCCCTCGAGCTAAAACCCATGTGCTTTGGCATAATCTTGGGCGGCCAGTTCCCAGGAGAAGGATTCTGTTGCGCGGGACAACAGATTCAGTACGCTCAGCACCTTGGAAGCACGTATCGCACAGGGCTGATTGAACTGTTGCAGAAAGACCTTCAGGCGGTGCCGGTTGGTGCGCAGGGCGCTGGCGCTCATGCCTGCGGTGTCTTCCTCAATCAGCTTGACCAGGGCGCTGGTGTTGCCGTGGGTCACGCCCGCCAGGGTCAGCCCTTTGGGGCTGGCCAGGAGCAGTTCAGGGGACGGGAGAAACGATGAGCTAAAGGCCTGAGTCAACCCCAACCCGCTGCGGGGCGAAACCGGCATCTCCGCCCTACGGCGCCTCCCCTGTGACGCGTACCGGGCGGAAAGCTTACACTCCTACAAATCTTGAAAAGAAAGCAGGGCTCGAGGTTTCCCTCGAGCCCTTCGTTGGCGCGGCGTCTTCAGAAGTCCATGTCCCCGCCCATGCCACCAGCACCGCCGGGCATCGCAGGAGCCTTCTCCTTCTCGGGCTTCTCGGCCACCACGGCCTCGGTGGTGAGGATCAGCGAGCCGATCGAGGCGGCGTTTTGTAGGGCAG
>PSMF01000116.1:0-10420 GCA_040290005.1 Meiothermus sp. | reverse complement strand
TCTACGTGTAGAAGCCACCCTTCAAGCATAGTAGACTTTTACGACAGCCTCTAAGTTGACTTACTGTGTTTTTATCCAGCTTAACCAAGGATTTTACAAGTAACGGTTCACCTAGAGCCACTCGAGTCCAGTCAGGCCCACTTCCTTCCTTACTCAGTTCTTTCTTGATGCCCTCTGGGAGTTCGGCATAGATTCGGCTTGTATCAAACTGTGACCATTGTTCCAACACATACGCCTTCGCTTCTGCTTTAGTCACGGTTTTGAGATTGTCTAAACGAAGTCCTGACGTATCCATTTTCTTACTACCCGGTGAGTTACATCCAGTAAGGAGCAAAAAGCTTATGGCCGCGAGAAAAACGTTTCTCACGAGGCACCTCCTTACAACTGCTACATTGTCAACGTATGTTGAGGGAGACAGAGGTTTGAAATCAGCGTACATAATATTACGTAACCATGATTCCTAATTTGGAAATAAACCACAAAATGACCTTCCTTTGACATTAAGTTCACAACCAAGAAGTAACTCCGGGTCTACCCTCGTAAATATGCTTACCCGCCGCCGTTTTCTGACCCTTGCCGGAGTCACCGGGCTGGGGCTCGTGGGCGGGGCGAGTACGCTGGTGGCGCGGAGTTATCCGTTTAGGGTGAACCGTCAGAGACGAGGTTTGCGGGGCCTCGAGCGCCCCCTTCGCATCGTCCAACTCTCGGATTTGCACTATGGCCCGTACATTCACGCGGGCTCGGTGGGCCGGTGGGTGAACGCGGCGCTGGCCGAGCAGCCCGACACGATCGTGATTACCGGGGATTTAGTGGATTCGGGCTCGAGGATCAACTGGCGGGCCTCGGTCAAAAACTTCCTCACCCCCGACCTGGACCTGCTGATCGCCGAACTCGCGCGGCTCAAGGCCCCGCTGGGCGTGTACAGCATCTGGGGCAACCACGACAACTGGGCCCCCACCGCCAAGCGCTATCTGCAAGCGCGGCTGCCCCAGGTGGGGGTTCACGTCCTGAACAACGAGGGGCGACTGCTACGCCCGGATTTTTTCCTAGGTGGGGTGGACGATTTCTGGGACGGTCACGCCGACTTGGACAAAACTTTGGCTGACCAGCGGCCCGGCCCGGCCTGCGTGATGCTGGCGCATAACCCCGACTTTCTCGACGAATTTTTCCGCAGGCCAGTGGACTTGGGCATGTGCGGCCACACCCATGGTGGGCAGGTGTTTGTGCCAGGAATCGGGGCGCCCTGGACGCCTTCGTGGTACGGCGCTACCTATTTGGGGGGCTGGTACACGCCGGGTCTGAGCCCGACCTCACCGCCGGTGCTGAGCTTCGTCTCCAAGGGGCTAGGCGTGACCGGCGTGCCCTTGCGCATCAACGCACCGGCTGAAGTGGTGGTTCTGGATTTGCTTCCCTTAAGCGGACAAAGCTAATACCCGACCCATCAAGGGCCGAGGAGGAACGCGGAGGCGCGGTAACATGGCTGGAATGATTGCTGCCTACCGCTTCGTCATCAACCGGTATCAACGCCCGCTGCGTGGTCTTCGCCGCTCTGTCCGAGTCGCCCACCTCTCGGATTTGCACCTTGGGTTCTGGATTCAAAAGGGCTCGCTGGGGGCCTGGGTGGGAGCCACCAACGCCGAACAGCCCGACCTCATCGTTATCACCGGGGACCTCACCGACTCTGCCCGACATCACCAGGTTTTGCCGAGCCTACCCGCACTCGGAGCTCTGAGCGCCCCGCTGGGCATATTTGCGGTGTGGGGCAACCACGACTATCGCTTTAGCGGCTACCAAATCAAGGACCGGGCCAACCTATCCCCCCCGCCGCGCGGGGTTTCGGGGCTTTTCGACCCGCCGCAAAAAGTACCGATGATAGCACCGGGCGAGCTCGAGACCCCCTTACGTGCGGCAGGGCTGCAAATCCTGCACAACCAGGGCGTAACCGTACGCGACGACCTGTTTTTGGCCGGGGTGGACGACTTCTGGCACGGTGAACCCGACCTGGAACGCGCCTTGCAGGGCAGTTCCGAGACCAGCGCCCGGCTTTTGCTGGCGCACAATCCCGACTATTTGTACGAGGTGGCAAACTCGCCGGTCCAGCCCGATTTCACCCTGTGCGGCCACACCCACGGTGGGCAGATCGTGCTGGGAACCTACGGCCCGCTGTTCACCAGCTCGAGCTACGGCCAAAAGTTCGCGGGTGGGTTCGTAGACGACCCCGTACCGGCGTTTGTCTCGAGGGGGCTGGGGGTCTCGGTCCTCCCTCTGCGCTACCGCTGCGACGCGGAGTTGGTGATCTTTGACTTCGTGCCGGAACAAGCAGGGAGCGATGAGCAATGAGCCAAGGATAAAGGCGACCAGCCACGAGTGCCGAGATCGTCAGCAGTTTCTTAACCAAGCTCGTGCCTTTAGCGCCCCTTGCGAGCCAAGGTGCGCTAAGTATGTCCAAACCCGATTTGTGTTTGATAGGAGACCCACCCATTTCTCAAATACACGTTTCCTACGATGCACTGTCAGCGCGAGGAACGTTGTCACCGTGCAAATCTAATGGGGAGATACTTAGCACCCCCGCTCGCACGGGCAAAGCCCGGCCCTAGCGGGCCTAGTGCTCGCACGGGCAAAGCCCGGCCCTAGCGGGCCTAGTGCAACGTGGGCGCAGGGGGCACGGTGAAAAGCTCGATGTGCAGGCAATTACGGAATAGTTGGAAAAATCGGGGGGTCGCTTTTGACTTTAACCCATCGCTAAAACCGGAACGTCAGCCCCACCCCGAAGCGGAACCCGTCGGGCTGGGCGTTGACGCTCTGGTTGTTGAGGGTCGAAGGCGTAGAGATGTCCACGGTCAGGTCGGCCCCGATGGGTCGGATCGAGTAGCCCAGGCTGAAGGTCGGACGCAGCGTCGGAACGATGTCGGTGCTGATACGGAAGCTATAATCGCCCTGCCGGTATTCGGCGTTGAGGGTCTGGTAGCCCCGCAGGTCCACCGAGTAGGCCAAAAACAGCTCGGGTGAGAGGTATTTGCCGATAGTGAAGCGGGTCTCCTCCACCCTGCCGCCCCCCAGGAGCGGGATGTCCACCTTCACCTGGTCGAGGCCCAGGGCTTTCCCCAGTTCGGTCTCGAGCTGGCCCACCAGGAAGTTCTGTACCACGCCCTGCAACCCCGACTGGACCACGTCGTTGGGCAGCACCGAGAGATCGGAACGGCTCAGCAAGAGCAGCGAGTAGACCTCGGCCTGGGTCAGGATGCCTGAGGCGGTTTGGGCCACGAACGCCGGGTCCAGGTCGACCTTGATCTTGCCGTTTTGCCGCATGAACTGCCCCTTGAGGGTCAGGTTGACCCGCACGGTCTCGTTGTTTCGCGCCTGGTCCTGTACTTGGGTGTCGGCCACCACCTGAAGCTCGGGGAGAATCCCGGCATCGGGGCTGAACCGGGCGTAGCTGCGCTCGGCAGAGCCGCGGTCACGGATGGTGAAATCGCGGTTCCACAGCTTGAAACTGCCCCGGATCGGCACCACCTCGCCCGAGAGATAGGGGTTAGCGACATCCCCGTTGAGATACAGGTTCCCAGCTAACTCCCCTTGGGCCAACGGCTCCTGGATCAGGATGCCCCGATCAGCCCAAATCTGCACGTTGATGAACTGGACCGGGACCGGTGAACTTTGAGCGGAGGAAGAACCCGTCCCGGAGGCAGGAATCGAGACCTCCTTCTGGCCCTGCGGCAAGCCCAGCCGGGCCCGCAGCACCTCTGCGCTGCCCAGCACCCGGTACTCCCTACCGTCATAGTTAAGCACCAAGTTGGTGTTGACCAAACCGTCCAGCAGGAAGTACTGCGGGTAGCTCACCGGCACCGGCCCCTGCAGGGCCAAGGCCAATCTCGGGAACAGGGTGCCGTTAAGGCGGGCCTGCTGGTTGATCAGACGCGCGTCCAGCACGTAGCTGGGGTAACTGAAGCTCAGCTCGAAGGGCTCGTTGGGCGAGAGCAGCGGCAGGTTGGCGCTGCCCCTGGCCCGCACCACCAGCCCGTCGGCATTTCCCTCACCGGAGAGGGTGGCCTGGGCAACGTAGGGCGCGGTGAGCCGGATGGTCCCCTCGGCCACCGCAGTCTGGCCCACCTGGAGCCGCGCCCTGGGGGTCTCGGCCCGCACCGGCCCCAGTTTGAAGCGGAAGTTCTCGAGGTTGAGATCGAAAACTTGCCCGTCCGAGCGCACCCGCAGGGTTCCGCTGCCCTCGGGGGCGTAGGGTTTGAGGTTGGGGATTACCTGGAGCACCGGGGTGAAAGAAGTGTTCTCCAGGTCCAGCCGGAAATTGCTGCGCTCTCTGCCCCAATAGCCGCTGCCCCGCCAGGTGCCCTTGCCGGAGAGGGCCAACTCATCAATATAGAGGCGCTCGTTCTCAAAGCGCAACACCGACCTACCCGCCAGCACATCTCCCCCGCCCTCGAAGCGCAGGTTTTGTCCCACCAGTATGCCCTTGGAGGCCCAGGGGTCACGCAGGTTGTAGTTGAAACTGGCCTTACCGGTCCAGTAGGCCTGACCGGCCAAGTCACCGACCCAGGCCGAGAGTAGCCAGTGGAGCGGGAAGGCGGAGGCAGCGGCCTCGCCAGAAAGCGATTTGTTGTCCATCCGCACGCTGATGCGGCTGCGGCTCGAGCCCAGCGCGGCGTCGCCGTCGAACAAGCCCTCGCTGCGGGCGCGGCCAAAGTCCACGTTGGCCTGCAGTACCCCGTTTTGGTAGTTGCCCTCGAGCTTGGTCGCAAGCTGCAAATCGTCGTTCTTGACCGAGAGGGCGGGGCTGCTGAGGCTAAATTTAGCCGCGCTGGGGCTGTAGTCCACCCGCCCACTGGTCCGGCCCTCGAGGAAGGGAATCCTGGAGGTGACCAGGGGTACGTCGGTGAGGTTGAGGTCGGTGAAACGGGCACTCCCGCTGGGCCCGTTTTTGCCCAACGAGGCGGTGAGGTTGAGCGTTCCCACCCCACCCTCCAGTCGGCCCTGTGCGGTGAGGTCTCCTTTCCCCTGGACTTGCAGCGAGGCCCGGCTGTCCAGCACGGGGAGCGGCAGGTTGGCCCCCAGCGAACCAGCCCAGGCCCCACCCGCGCCGTACTCGAGCAGGCCGTTGAGCCACCGGCCCTTAGCGCTCAAGCTGGCCTCGAGCAGCTTGCCTTTAGCCTCCAGGGTCTCGTCACCGCCCTCGGCCTTATAGCTGGCCTGCCAAGAGCCGTCGAGCGCGACCTGACCGCTTAAAGACCCGCCCTTCCAGGGCAGCCAGCCGGTGTCGGGGTGGGTTCCGCTAAAGGTCACACGGTCGTCTTCACCTTTGAGGCTCAGCTCGAGGCCAAACAGCGCAGCATCAATGTTGCCCCCCAGCTTTCCGCCCTCATAGGTCAGGTTGCCCTGGCCCAGCCCCGGTGCGCCCACCGTTAGGGCGTAGGTGTTGAGGTCGAGCGAGGCGGCAATTCGCCCGCCCGCCAGGGGGTAGGTGGCTTCCAAGGTCGGCCCCTGCCCGTTCACCGCCACCCCGCTCACCGCGAGTTCGCCCGAGGCGCTACGCTCGACGAGGTTGAAGGTCAGGTGATCGGGCTGGGCCTGGGCTTGGATGACTTGGGGGGTTGCCGGGTCTGGTTTGCGCGCCGCTTGCAAAGCGGAAGCCGGTTTGAAAGTCGTCTGCGACGGGTTGGAGACCTCGAGCGTCGGATACGTGAGCCGCACCCCAAACCCCAGCACTTGGCCCTGGATGGTGGGAATCCCCTCCCCGCTCAAGGTGGCTTTCCCCTCACGGAAACTCAAGGCTCCGCTCCAGGTTTTGGCGTACTTGAGTGTCCCGGCCAGGTCGCCTTTGAGGGTGGCCTCGAGCACGTTCGACTTATAGGCGGCCTGAATCTGCCCCTCGCGCCCGAATGCCTTCCAGCCGAGCCCCGCCTGCAAGGCATTCCATGAACCCTCGATATTCCCGTTCAGGACGAGCGAACTGAAGGTGAAGTTTTGCAGCTTGGCGCTCAAACCCTGCGAGGTCAGGCTGGCTTGCAAGCCCCTGCCATCCACCGCGAGCCGGTCTTCCCTGCCGCTCAGGGAGAAGCTCTGGCCGAGGTTGGCGTACGTTCCCTGAATCCAGTTGCCGGGATACGTTCCCCTGGCTTCCAAGTCACCGAGATTCTTCGGCAATTTACCCGCGTACGACCAGTCCAGGGCCAACGGACTCAGTTGCAGCTTGCCCACGAGGGGCTCCAACCCTTCCGCGCCGGTCAAGCTGACCTGCGAGCCCTGCGCAACCAGGTTTACCTGTCCCCAACTCGGTAACCCGACCTGCCCAGTCCCCTGCAAACTCAGCGGCGAGGCATCCAGGGCAAACTGGCCTTTGAGGTCTACCACACCGCTTAGGTCAGTCTGAATCTGCCAGCGCGTGGGCTGCGACCAACCTTGGGTCAGCCGCGCCGCCAGGGTGCCCTTCCAGCCGCCCTTACCCTCGAGGCTGACCCGCCCGCTTTCTAAGTTCGCATTCCCAGCCAATCTTCCACCCGGAACCGGTAGGTCCAGCAACAGCGAGCCGGTGGGGGTTTTGTCGTAACGCACTGCGCCGGTGGCGTAGGGGCCGGAAAGCCGGGCTTGCAAAACCTTGTCGTAGCTCAAGTCGAACTTCTGCTTCTCGTAAGTCCCGCTCAGAGCCGCCCGCAGCTTGAGCGGCGTGACCGTGCCGGTAGCCCACAGATTCGGCCCGGTGAGGGTGAGGGGAAGCTCGAGCGTCTCCAATTTGCCCTGCCCCGCCGTTCGCAGCCGCAAAGGCAGCCCGGTGAAGGGCTCGAGAGAAGTGTTGGCCTCGAGCTTCACCATTCCGTCGTTATAGTCGGCCTTCAGCCCCGGCCCGATGGCGCTGGCCCGAACCACCCCGTCGTAGGCGAAGCTCACGGTGAGAGCAGCGCCCTTGCCTTGCAGCGAACCTTGCCCCTGTAAAAGCGGCTTCAGGACGGTTCCGCTCAAGGTCGCACCGGCAGAGAACTGGTTGGAAGCCAGGGCTTGCCGATAGGAGAGTTTCCCGGTCAGGTCGCCCTCGCGGTTTACTTTAGCCGCGACCGAGGTACCATACGCCTCGCCGGTAGCGCGTAAACCGCCCGCCTCGCCGCTTAGGTTCAGAGCGATCCCCTCGCCCGAAACCGCTATCTGCCCAGCGAAATTCTCGCCCTGGTTGCTGATAGCTCCCGACAGATTGAAGACCCGTCCAGCCGCCTCCACCCGCCCCACCCCGTTCAGCCGCGCCGAGGCGATCTCCGCGCCGTTACCAGTAGCCTCCAGCCGCAGCGGAGCCGCCCACACCGCGCTCCAGCGCGCCCCGTCGCCGCTGAGGCGGAGCTGACCGGTTTGCCTGAGATATTGCAGGCTTTCCACTGGCCCGGTGAGCTGATACTTGGTCCCGGCGTTGGAGAGCTCGAGGTCGCCCCTGGCATACGCGGTTTCCACACGGACCCCGGCCTGCCCCCCGCGCTCCGCAAGGCTATAGCTTCCGTTCCCGGAAGCCTCTCCCCAAGGGCCTTTTGCCGATAAGCGGAAAGCGGGTTCCTGACGTGAACCGCTGAGATTGGCTTCGACTCGAGTCTCCCCGAACTGGTACGCCAGACGGCCCCTCAGCTCATCGTTCAACCGCGCCGTGCCGGACAGATTGCCCAACCCGGTGATTTGCAGGGTCCGACCGAGTTCGACCCTGGCCCCCACCTTGTAGGCCGGAAGGAACGCCGAAACAGCTCTGTCCTGATACCCGACCTGAACCTGCTGGCCGTACGCCCGAAGCGTTCCCCTGGCCTCGCCGCTCCCGTCCAGCTCGAGCCTTCCCTCCACCCTTCCGGCCACGTCTGCGTTGAAGAGCGCTGCGATTTGCTGGGTCTCTAAGTCGAAGCTGGCGGCCTTATCTGCAATCTGAATTTTGCCGTCTGGGAGCGTGACCGTTCCATTGAGCTTGCTCAGGTCGGTCCCCTGCGCTTTTACATCGGCGCTGAGCGGGATGCCACCGTATTCGGTGCGCAATTTCGCGTCTATGTCGAGGGTTTTGCCGGTAATGCTACCGCTGAGTTCCCCCGAACGTCCCTGAAACTCGTAAGGCCAGGCAATTTGCCCCCGATAGTTAAAACCCCGGCCCTCGAGCTGCAAAGGCCCGTCCAGCCGCCAGGTTTGTTCTAATACATCGGCGGAAAGCCGCCAGGGAAGTTCTTCCAGATACGTCAACTGATAACGGCCCGCGCCGCTGGCCTCGAGCCGCTTCCAAGGCCCTCGCACCGCCACCGCACCGGTCAGAAACGGTAGTTTGAGGTCGCCGCGCACGTCTAGGGCTTCGGTGGTGGCGGTTCCGCGCAAGTTGCCGTACTGGGTCTGGGCATCCACCGCCAGCGGTCCGAGCAAGCCCGTCCCCGTCGCAATTACCTTGCCATACGAACTGTCGGCCACGAGCCGCCCCCCGCGCTCGCCCCAAGTCCCCGAGATTTTGGCGGGCACGCCGAAGCTGGTGGTGTCAAACCCGTTGGCAACAGCCCGTAAACGCAATCCATCCAAGGGTTTTCCCGACACCAAGCGGTAATCGCCGGAAACCGATAAACGACCGCCTTGGAACTGCCCGGAATAGCTCAGGGTCGTGCTTTTGCCCTCAGCACGGAGGTATCCGTCCAGCTTCGGCACGTTCAGTCGCAGGTTGTACGCGGCCTTGAACAAATCGGCTTGCCCGGATAGCTGACCGCTGTAACCGGCGGCCTGCACGTTGCCGTAGATATTTAGATTGGTCCAAGGACCGTTCCCGACGAGCGTTCCGTAAGGCGTGGTGGCGCGGAGTTGCCCACTTTGCAGGTTGCCGCTGGCCTCGAGCCGCGCTGCCTGCCCATTGATGCGCACGGGAACTGCGGCCTGGAACGGGAACCCCTTGCTGAACTGGATTTGCCCGCCCTGAAATCTGGCCCCGTCGCGGCTCACTTTTAGCGGCAGGGGCGGGACTTCCACCGCACCTTTGAACGGCAACGTCAAATTACCGACGAGGGCCGTCGTGGGCCAAGCAGGGCCGGAAAGCTCGGCGTAGCCAGTGGTCGTGGCATAAAGCGTGCTGCCCCGGCCCTCGAGGTTCGCCTCCAGCCAGGGTGTAGAAAGCTGCGCTGTACCGACGTAATTCCCGTCCCGCAGGACTAAATCGGTCTGGGCGCTGACGAACCCGAGCTTGAGCGGGCCGCTGATCTTCACCCCGTCCGCGCCGCCCGCCGCGATGATCAAAGTGCCGAGCTTGGCGTTTACGCCCTTGTTATCCGCAGTACCGGTCAAAGGCAGGTTCCCGAGCGGGGTTTTGACCTGGCCCTGATAACGGGTCGAGAGGCCCTCGAGCAAGCCCTGAACGCTCACCCGCTCGCTGTTCAGATTCCACTGCCCGCTCAGGTCGTTGTTGGCATACCGCACGTTTCCTGAGAGCTTCAGCGCCTCGCCGATTTGTAAGGGCAGGTCGCGCAGGCTCAAGTCGAAGACGCTGTTTTGAAAAGTCCCGTTGGCATAGGCATTGGTGATGCGCCAGATTTTCCCGTCTTGGCGCACGGCTACCGGGAACTTGGTGTAGGGCGAGTCGTAGTCGAGGTCCGCCGCGAGCCGACCCTCCTTGAGCGAGCCCGTCCCGCTCAGGCTCCCGACCAGCATTTCTAAACCGCTCAACTGGAAGCGTAAATCGTTCCAAGACCCGTTCAGACCGAGGCTTCCCAGTTGACCCGAGACATCGTTGCCGTTCCCGTTGAGGTTTCCCGAAAGGCTAAAGGGCTTCGCGGCGGGCAGGCCGACGTTCTCCGAAGTCACCGCCGCGTTCCACCGGCTGCCAACACTGCTAAACTTCACCTCCGCCGCGCCCTGGAGCGGTTTGGGCCAGGTCAGGGTTCCGCTCCCCGAGGTGTTCGAGCCCCTGCCGCTGAGCCGCAGCTCGCTGCCCAAAGCATCGGTCAGGTTGACCCGATAATCGCTGCCCTCGAGGACCACGTTGGCACTAAAGGTTCGGTCGAAAAGCCGCCCGTCGGCATCGGCGTTGAGGCGAAAGATTTTATTGAAATCCAGAGTCCCCCGGTAGGTCAGCGGTTCGCTCAACAGCTTTCCCGTGCCGTTATATTTCCCCTTAAGCACAATCTGCTGCCAGCCCCGGCCCTCGAGCACCAGCGGCCCTGAGCCCTCTACCGGCAGCTTGAGGTTCCAGTTCGCAGCCAGTGCGGGCAAGGTGGGTGTTCCCTCGACCCGGAACTCATAGTGCTGCTTGCGGATGTTGACCGTCCCCGTGCCGGTGATCGGCCCACCGAGCGAGCGGCCCGTGAGGTTGGCGTTGACGATGTTGCCATCGAAGGTCACCGTCCCGGCCACATCGGTGGCGGTGATGGGGCCGGGGAACCGCACGATCCCGCCGCTAATCTGGTTATCCCCGCGAATCCCCTTGGAG
>PSMF01000115.1:3838-10476 GCA_040290005.1 Meiothermus sp. | reverse complement strand
ATACAACCGTCCCTTTTTCTTTATGCCAGCCTACTTGTCAACCCCTAAACGGCGTTGACCGTTAACTGTTTACCGCGAGAACCGTCGCAAGTCTCAGGTTGCAGGTCGAAAACCTTGTTTTGTCCTGTGACCAACAGCAAGCAGAACTCCCTGACCTGCGACAATGCCGTTGGGTCAACCGTAAACGGTAAACCTGCCTACTTGATCTTGACTCGCTTCAAACCCTCCTCGGGGTCAGGGAATTCCATCCTCAGGCCCTCGAGCGTGTCCACGATGGTCTTGGAGACCAACCAGTTCCTAAACCAGTTGTGGTCGGCGGGAATCACGTACCAGGGAGCGTAATCAGTGCCGGTCTCGCGGATGGCATCCTCGTAGGCCTGCATGTACTGCTTCCATAGCGCACGGTCCTCTAAGTCGCCCTTGCGGAACTTCCAGCGCTTCTCGGGGTCGTCCAGGCGCTCTTGCAGCCGTTTTTTCTGCTCGTTTTTGGAGACGTAGAGGAAGAACTTGAGGAGGGTGGTGCCCTCGTCGCTGAGCATCCGCTCGAACTCCCGGATGTGCCGGTAACGCCGCTCCCACACAGCTTTGGGTACCAGCTTGCGCACCCGCGCCACCAAAACGTCTTCGTAGTGGCTGCGGTTGAAGATGACCATCTCACCCTTGCCGGGCACCTCCCGGTGCACCCGCCAGAGGTAATCGTGGGCCAACTCTTTCTCCGTGGGCAGGCCGAAACTTGCCACCCGGACCCCGGTGGGGTTCACCCGGTCGAAAACCACCCGAATGGTGCCGTCCTTGCCCCCGGCGTCTGGGGCTTGCAGCACCACCAGGAGCTTGTGTTTTTTCTCGGCGTAGAGCAGGTTTTGCAGCGTGGCGAGTCGCTCGCCAAGCTTCTCCAGCTCGGCGAGGGCCTGCTCTTTGCCGCCGTTAAACCCGTCGGTGTCGCCGGGGTCATAGTCCTCGAGCCGAAACTTACCGTTATCCACACAATATTGCTTCACCCTCGAATTCTACCCTTCAAACACTTCGACGATTGTCTCAATCTCAACAGGAATATCCCAGGGTAACTCGGCCATCCCCACTGCGCTTCGGGCGTGTAGACCGCGCTCCTCGCCGTAGAGCTCGACGATCAAGTCAGCGAAGCCGTCCAGCACGGCAGGTTGCTGGTTGAAACCGGGGGCGCTGTTGATAAACCCGAGGGTCTTGACGAAACGAACCCGCTCCAAATCGCCCAGCTCCGCTTTGATAACGGCCAAGAGGTTGAGCCCGGTGAGCTGCGCCGCAGCATACCCCTGCTCGAGGTGAGCCTCGAGCCCTAACTTGCCGGTAAACGCCGGTTTGCCGTCCCGTAGCGGGCCGTTGCCCGACAGATACAGCAGGTTCCCGCTGCGCCGGGCAAAGCGCATCTTGATGGTGGGCTACGGGTGGACTTCGGGCAGTGCCAAACCCAAGGTGTGTAACCGCTCCTCGACGCTAGCCATCGCGCCGCCACTCCCCCGACTTGCCCCCCGATTTGTACAGCAGCCGCAGGTCGGTGATCTCCAAGCCCTTGCTGGCCGCCTTGAGCATGTCGTAGATGGTGAGCGCGGCCACCGCGCAGGCAGTCAGGGCTTCCATCTCCACGCCGGTCTCGGCTTTGGTTTTAACCGTGGCCTGAACGTGAACTTTGGCCTCGTCAGGGTGGAACGAAAGCTGCACCTCCGCGCTGCTGATGGGCAGCGGATGGCACAGCGGGATCAGCTCGCCGGTTTTCTTGGCCGCCATGATTCCCGCAAGCTGGGCCACGCTCAAGGGGTCGCCCTTCCCCACTCCACCTTCCTTCAGCGCTTCTACAGCCTCCGAGGTGAGGTTGACGGTGGCTTCGGCGGTGGCGCTGCGGTGGGTAGCCTCCTTGCCACTCACGTCCACCATGCGCGGCTTGCCGTCCTCGAAATGGGTCAGCTTATTGCTCATAGCCGATAGCTTATAGCAGATAGCTAAGGCCTTAACCCACTAAGTCCCTCTCCCCTGGCGGGAGAGGTTAGGTGAGGGGACGCGGCGATTAAGTGCTTGATTTGTGGCTCGAAGACCGTCTTTGCGGCAAATAACACAGCGAGGCTGGGACACGCTCACCCAGCCTCTCCCCGCCGCGCCGTGGCGGGCGTAGGGAGAGGAGCTAAACTGCTAAATGTCCTTGCGCTCGAAGATCAGCAGCGCCAGCCCGCCAAAACCGACGGCGTAGATGATCATCAGCGAGAGGCCGATGCCCACGTTCTGGCTGACGTACAAGTTGAGATAGCTGGTGAAGAGGAAGTCTTTGAGCACCGGGAAAACCACGAACAGCCGCGTCAGGAACAAGGTTGAGACAGCCGCCAGGGCCGCCGAGGTGGTGTTGAGGAAGATCACCGAGAAAAGAAGAGCTAACGCCGACAGCGGCCACAGCACCATCGCCGCCAGCAGGTGGGCCCGGAAGACTTCAGCGATGGCCGTTCCCGGCGACATGTACCCCACCCCGGCAAAGTCCCCGGCCCCCAGCCCGGTCCCGCCAAAGAACCCGGTCAGGCCGAAGGGCAACCCGGCCACCAGCGAGCCCAAGAGGCTCACGAACAGCAGCAGCACCGGGTAGAGCAGCACCATCACCACCTTGGCGAGCAGCAGCCGCCAGCGCGGGCTGGGCCGCAGCAAAACCGATTTGAGGGTGCCCATGCTGACCTCGCTCCCCAGCACCTCGGCGCAGGCGATAGCGACCAGGAAGGGAAATAGAAACTCCATGCTGGTGCGCAATACCAAGGCCGGAACCTGCCAGCCGGAGACCAGCTCGAGGCCAAACTGGCCCCGCAGCCCCGGCGCGAACGCCCACAGGAAGGGCAAAACCAAGGCCGCCACCAAGCCGATCTGCACCGAGCGCAGCCGGATTAGCTTGCCGAACTCCCAGGCCAGGATTTTTAGCATGAGCGGCCTCCTGCGCGGGGATCGGAAAGAAACAGAGAGCAGAGGGCAAAGGGCAGAAGACGCGAAGCATTCCCCTCTTTTGGGCAAAAAGTCCCAAGCGCTCTGATCTGTGCGCTGTGCCCTGTGCTCTTGGCGTGCGGCGTGCGGCGTTTGGCGTTATGCATTCTTTACCCTCTCGCGGTAATACTCGTACAGGTCAAAGTAGTCGGGCTCCAAAAACTGCACCTGGTAGCCTTCGCGTACCAAGGCGGCTAGCGCGGCGTTGGGTGAGCCCTCGAAGACCACGTTGACATCGCGCAGGCTCACCCCTTGGACCCCCGGCACGGTTTTGAGGAAGGCCGAGGCCTTGGCCGGGTCGCTCACCCGCAGCCGGTAGCGCTCGCCCTTGGAGCCCAGCTTTACCTCGTCCAGCAGGCGCCCGCCGCCCAGGATGCCCACCTTGTCGGCGTAGGCCGAGACCTCGCGCAGGTGGTGGGTGGAAAGCAGCACCGCCACACCCTTCCAGGCCATCTCGGAGAGGATTTCGTGGACGCGGGAGATGCCCTGCGGGTCGAGGCCCGAGGTGGGCTCATCCAGGATGAGGATTTGTGGGTCGTGCAGGATGGCCGAGGCCAAGCCCAGCCGCTGTCGCTGGCCCAGCGAGTAGGTACGCACCGGCTGGTCGGCCACGCTCAGCAGCTCGAGCTTGCTGAGCATCTCGCGGATTTTGCCGTCGCTGCCCCCCAGGTCGCTGAGGAAGGCGATCATCTCCAGGTTCTGCCGCCCGGTCAGGTGAGGATAAAAGGCCGCCGGGGCTTCCACCACCGCACCCAGCCCGCGCCGTGCCGCATACCCCCCGTTGTAGAGGTCGCTTCCGAGCATCCGCACCGTGCCCGAAGTGGGAAAAGCCAGCCCGGTGAGGAGGCGGATCAGGGTGGTTTTGCCGGAGCCGTTGGGCCCCGCCAGGGCATACACCTCGCCCGGCTGCACCCCGAAGCTGATGCCCTCCAGCACCGGCTTGCGCCCGTACCGCTTGGCTAAGCCCTGGGCCTCGAGCGCCGCACTCGCAGGGACAACCGTGCTGTTTGCGACCATATCGTTCATGCCGGAGATTATACTCACGTAACGCTCAGGGTTGGGGTCATGTTTGGCATGGTGTGTCCTTAAGTAACGCCGGGAGCTAGTAATGAGTGACCGGCGATGAACCATGAGCTAAGATAAAAGACGCAAATGGCTCATCGCTGATAGTTGATAGCCAAAAACAAGCCGCTGTTTGGTGAGATTGATTATCCTGAACGCGAGGTGTTGGGCTAAAGCTATCTCTATCTGCTGTCAGCCGTCTTTTAGCTCATTGCTATGGTCCCAACGCGATCACCACGTCATAGCCTTCGGGCTCGAGCCGGAACTTGCTTTGTAAGGGCAGATGGAGCAGGTCGGCGTAGTCTCGAGCCAGGGTAAACGCGGGGGAATCCCGCCCGACCACCGAGACCCCGCTCTGCACGTAGACCGCGCTGGGGCCATCCACCGTCCTGGTTTGTACGTCGGGGACGGGCAGACCGAGCTGGGCCAGGCCCTCCTGGTAGCGCTTGCCCTGACCCCTACCGCTGCCGTCCAGCAGCAAAACCTTGAGCCCCTTGGCCTCGGCCTGGGTCAGCCGGGCCATCACCTCGCTGTCGGCGGCGTAGCCCAGCAGGCCCGAGACGAAAGAGGCCCGTGCGGCCTCGTCCACGATGAGGTCGTTGCCCTGCTCGAGGGTCGGGATGGTGGCACTCTTGAGGGTCAGGCCGCGCAGTTGGGGCAGCAGGCTGAGCGCCGTGCCCAGCGGGAGGTCGGTCTCGAGGGCGTTCCATACCGCGTTCGCCACCCCTGGCAGCCGCGGCCAGTAGCGGGGGCTCTGGGCCTTGTGAGCCACCTGGTTCAGGATGTCCTTGATGCGGTCCAGACGGCCTAAATCTGAGCCCTCCCAGTGGCGAAAGCGCATGTATTTCACCGCGTCTTTGCCGTCCATATGCACCCTCCCCGCCGGGAAGTCAATGAACAGCCCGGCGGCGCGGTCGCTGTACTTCATAGGATAGGGCAAGGTCACGTCCACCCCGTCCACCGCGTTCACCAGCCGCATCACCGCGTCGAAGGTCAGGATCACGTAGTGCCCCACCGGCACCCCCAGCACGTCCTCAACGGCGTGGCGCAGCCCCTCGGCCCCGCCGCGTTCGTAGACCGCGTTGATCTTGCCCTCGTAGGTGTCGGAGGCGTAGTGCAGGTCGCGCGGGAGGGCTACCAGGGTGGCCTCAGAGCCGCGTAGCCGGGCATAAAAGATGGTGTCGGTGCGCTTGCCGGGGCCGCAGGCCAGGTGGTAGCCGCAATACTCGGTGTCTCTGGCGGCCGCCACCAAGGTCAGCTCGGGCGCCGCAGCTACCGGCGCGGCGGGCTGACCGGTGCTCACCTCCTGTAAACGTTGCTCCACGTTGGGACCAAAGGCCAGAACCCCGGCCAGGACCAAGAAAGTCAGCCCGAGAAGCAGTAAAGAGATGCGGGGACCGCGCCTCCTCGAGACCGGTTTGCGGCGGGGCCGCGCGGATGCCATGAGGTTTAGGTTACACAACTCTCCGGCCAGGGACGTGAGTACTCAGCGGTGAGCCGAGACCTAAAGGCAAGGCAGGAGGAAAGAGAAGGGGAAAGGTGAGTCAAAAGCACGTCCTGTCCTACACGAGGAAATCTCGAATCCTGAAGCGTCGTGCTAGACGTGAGGTGTTTCTACTTTCCTCTTCCTCCTTCCTCTTTTCTTGCCTTCTGTAGTTCATGGCTTAGACCTTACCCTTCCTACCCGCAGAATCACTGCCAGCCCCGTCACCCAGACCAGCGCAGCACACCAGCCCGCCAGCACATCGGAGGGAAAGTGAACCCCTAGGTAGAGCCTCGAGACCCCCACCAGCAGCGTGAAAAGCCCCGCGCCCACCGTGACCGGCCAGCGCCAGCGGGTCGGCCAGGCCAGCACCACCAGGGCAGCCGCGAAGGCCATCGAACCCATCGCGTGGCCGCTGGGAAAGCTAAAGGTATCCTCGACCACCAGGCGCGGCCACAGGTCGGGCCGCGTACGCTGAAAAACCGCCTTAGCTGCAAGATTGAGGAGCGCCGCCCCTGCCACCGCCAGGCCCAAAAACACCGCATCCCGCCGCTGACCCCGTCGCCCGAGCCAGCCCAGCAGGAGTAGGGTCGGGATCACCAGCCCCCAAAAACCCCCCAGCACCGCGAGCGTCACCGCTAGGGCATCCAACGGAGCGCTGGCGTGGGCATGAAGGCCCTCGAGCAGCGGTACATCCCAAGAAAAGCCCTCGCGCTTCCAGATATCCTCGGCAAGGTCACCGAAAACCACAAGGGGAATCAGCACCCCTATAAACAGCACAAGCAGCCGCAGACGATGCTCGGAAATGTAATGCAAGACGCTCTGTAGGCTTCTGGTCATACTTGCAATATGAGCCCGAACCGGTGAGCCCGCGGTGAAGCGCCTCACAGCCAAGGGATTAATGCAAGTCTCCTCTTCTAACAACGCAGGGGAGGGTTAGGGTGAGGTCTGTTCCGAGGTCGGAGTTTTACACCTCGTGTCTAGGAGGAGGATTCTCGAGATGCAATTTCATCGTCCTAGACAAGAGGTGTTTTGTAGGGGCGATGCCTTGTGCTCGCCCTTCACGCCCCATAGGTCACAAAATCACATTCCCAACAAAGCAAAGTGG
>PSMF01000115.1:0-3738 GCA_040290005.1 Meiothermus sp. | reverse complement strand
ACGTGAATGTACGACCTTGGAACGGACCCCCAACCCCCTACGCCGTAGGGGGCTGTTTCCCAATGATTTGGCGAAAAACGCGAAGGCCCTGATTTTAGGTGTGTAGAACTGGGTTTATGACCCTCATTATGTTTTTGACATAACCCTTTCAATGGGGTATACTAGAGCGTACACGGAGTGCCTTCAGGCGCTTTTTTTCTGGCCCAAAACAGGAGTGAATGAATGTCGCAAGTCTTGCCGATAGAAATTACCGATGAAGTAAAACAGAGTTTTATCAACTACGCCATGACCGTCATCGTGGACCGGGCCTTGCCCGACGTCCGCGACGGCCTAAAACCTGTGCAGCGCCGCATCCTCTACGGGGCCTACCAAGACGGCGTGGTCCCCACCCGCAAGCACGTCAAGAGTGCGAAAATCGTCGGCGAGGTGATGGGTAAGTACCACCCCCACGGCGATACCGCCATCTACGACACCATGGTGCGCCTGGCCCAGCCCTGGAACCTGCGCTACCCGCTGATTGACGGGCAGGGGAACTTCGGCTCGGTGGACAACGACCCGCCCGCCGCCCAGCGCTACACCGAAGCCCGCATCTCGCATGTGGGCTTGGAGATGCTGCAAGACATTGACAAAGAGACCGTCGGCTTTTACCCCAGCTACGACGGCACCCACCAGCAGCCCGAGGTGCTGCCCTCGGCGCTGCCCAACCTGATCGTTAACGGCTCGGCGGGGATTGCGGTGGGGATGGCAACTTCTTTGCCACCGCACAATCTCTCCGAGACGGTGGACGCGCTTGTGGCGATGATTGCCAAGCCCGATCTGAGCCTCGAGGAGATCATGCGGCACATCCCCGGCCCGGATTTCCCCACCGGGGCCAAGCTATCGCGCCGGGGCATCGCCGAAGCCTACGCCACCGGGCGCGGCGGGCTCAAGGTGCGGGCGCGGGTGCGCAACGAGGACAAAAACGGGCGGGCCATGCTGGTCTTCACCGAGATTCCCTACCAGGTCAACAAGGCCGACCTGATCGCCCAGATCGCGGCCTTAGTCAAGAACCGGGTGATCGAGGAAATCAGCGCCCTGCGCGACGAATCCGACCGGCAGGGAATGCGCATCGCCATCGAACTCAAGCGCGGCTCCAACCCCCAGGTCGTGCTCAACAAGCTCTACAAGCACTCTCGTCTCCAGACCACCTTCAGCGTGAACATGCTGGCTATCGTGAACGGCGAGCCGAAAGTGCTGAGCCTGCCGCAGATGCTGCGGCACTACCTCGACCACCGCGGCGAGGTGGTCCGGCGGCGCAGCGAGTACGAGCTGCGCAAGGCCAAGGAGCGGGCGCACATCTTAGAGGGCCTCCTGATCGCCCTCGACCACATTGACGAGGTCATCACCCTGATCCGCGGCTCGCAGGACGCCGCCGAAGCCCGTACAGGGCTCATCACGCGCTTCTCGCTGACCGAGATTCAGGCCCAGGCCATCCTGGACATGCGGCTTCAGCGGTTGGTGGGCTTGGAGCGCGAGAAACTGCAAGAGGAGTACCGCGAGCTGATGGAGGAGATTGGCCGCCTGACCGCGATCCTCGAGGACGAGAAGCGGCTGTGGAAGGTGGTCAAGGACGAGCTGCTGGACATCAAAAAGCGCTTCGGCGACGAGCGCCGCACCCAGATCACCGAGTTCGAGGAGGGGTTCAACCTCGAAGACCTTATTGACGACGAGGAGATGGTCATCACCCTCACCGCGCAAGGGTTTGTGAAGCGCACCCCGCTGGAGTCCTACCGTGCCCAAGGGCGTGGCGGCGTGGGCGCTCAGGCGGGCAAGACCAAGGAGGAAGACGAGGCCATCTCGGTGTTCGTGGCCTCGATGCACGACACCCTACTGATTTTTACCAATAGAGGCCGGGTCTACGGCGAGAAGGTCCACGAGCTGCCCGAGGCCAGCCGCCAGGCCCGCGGCACCCACGTGGTCTCGCTGCTCCCGCTCGTCGAGGGCGAGGAGGTCGCCGCACTGCTTAACGTGCGCGACCTGACCCAAGAGGGCTATTTCGTCTTCGCCACCAAAGAGGGCCTGGTCAAGAAAACCGAAATCAAGGAGTACCAGAACCTCTCCTCAGCAGGATTAATTGCCATCAACCTCGTGGGCGGCGACGCCCTGATCGAGGTCGCCATCGCCCAGGAAGGCGACCAGGCGATGCTAGCGACGCTCTGCGGCCAGGCCATCCGCTTCGACCTGGCCGACGTTCGAGCCACCGGGCGGGCCAGCCAGGGCGTGACCGGTATCCGCTTCAAGGACTCGAGGGAGGACGAGGTGGTCTCGCTGGTGGTGCTGCCCCAAGGGTACGAGGGCGAGGTGCTGGCGGTTGGAACGAAGGGTTACGGCAAGCGCACCCCGGTCGCCGAGTACCCCTTGCAAGGGCGCGGCGGGCAAGGGGTCATCACCTTCAACACCAACGACAAGGTGGGCCGTCTGGGAGCCTTAATTCGGGTGAATGGAAACGAGGACTTGCTCGTGCTCTCCAAACGGGGCATCGCCATCCGCACCAAGGTTGCGAGCATTTCGCAGTACGGGCGGGCCACCAGCGGGGTCAAGGTGATGAACCTGACCGAAGATGATGAGATGGTCTCGGCGTTCGTGATCGCGCCGCAGGACTAAAACCGACCAAAACGAAGGGGCGTACTTTTGTACGCCCCTCTTTTATTGCCAGAGGGCGGAAATCATCCATTTGCGGGGTCTGTAGAGATGGGTCTGAGACTAAGCCTCTACGCGCAGCCCCGTTTCATTCTTTCCCACTAGGACGACGTTCTTCGACACTCAAATATCGTGTGCTGGAGTGCCATCAACCGAGTTATTTACATACCAAATACCCGTACCTCGGCTTCGCGGCCCCGGTCAATTACACCCGTACCGTGCGCTCGGGGCCTCTAAAGGTGTAGAGGGTCCGCTTGGGGCCGGGGTTTCGCACTAGACAAAGCCCTGGCGCTGAAACTCTAAGGTATAAGCATTCAAGACCACCTCGGGCCTTGCCTCGTAGATAATCAAAACCCGCCTTGGTCGCGTATACGCACACGCTCGGTGCGAATTACACGAAAACCATCGAAAGCCCCGATCACCACTCGATCAGGGTCGAAGGCGCTTCCCTTGGCCTTCACATCCACCCGTACCGAGGCAGCCAGGGCGCGCCCAGGGCCACCAGAACCAACATCATCCACCTTGTCCATCTGCGCATGGTTCACCTCCAGGACGATAGCCCGGCAGACTTAAGACAATGCCCTTGCCAACTGGAACAAGACTGAAAAAGGCTTCGGGAACCCGCCCCGAAGCCCCTTCAAAACCGGAGTCTAGCCGCCCCACCGCTGAGAACAGGGGTGAGGGACGGACGGCGCGACCTTGGAACCGGGCTGCGCCGAAGAACCTGCGGCATCCGAGCCGCTTGCCAGGGCCATCGCGCCTAGACACCGGGCCAAAATCAGGATGATGAGCTTTCGTATCTTTCCACCTCCTTTAGCGCTCGAGCTACCTCAGGGTAGTATCCACGCTCCTCCGTAAGGAGGCGGTTTCACCGTGACGCAAGGCCTAATCGCTACACGACGAGGACGATACGCGTGTTATGGCATGCTGGAGCCAAGTTGCTGCGAAGGTCTGTTTTTGCCACTCTTAGGTAGGCTGTGACCCCCGTCAACGGTGGGACTAGATATGGTCGAATTTGGCTTCAATATATAAAGCGTCCAGATAACATAAATCCGAAGT
>PSMF01000114.1:0-10488 GCA_040290005.1 Meiothermus sp. | reverse complement strand
ATCTACGTGTAGAAGCCACCCTTCAAGCATAGTAGACTTTTACGACAGCCTCTCAAAAGCGGAACTGTCTTGAACGACAAAACCGAGACCTGGTGATGATCGTCTGCTCGAGGTTTCAGCTGTCTGCTATCAGCACTCTCTAGCCCGCATGGCTCAGCGTCGGCGCAACCGGCCCCAATGCCTCGGCATAGAGTTCGTCGTGCAGCCGAAGGATGTTTTTCAGGTCATAGGCGGCCATCCGCTCACGGCCTTTTTGACCCATCTGAACGGCTTCTTCGGGATGTTCGATGATCCAGGCCATACCTCTGGCAATGGCCTCCGCATCGCCAACTTCGGTGAGGATGCCGCAGCCGCCCTCCAGCAGCTCGCTCACCCCCCGGATGTCGCAGCCGATTACCGGCTTTTCCAGCGCCAGCGACTCCAAAACGGCCCTGGGCAGGCCCTCACGCTCAGAGGGCAGCACCGTCGCCAGCGAGGCCCGGATCAGCACCGGAACATCGCGCCGCCAGCCGAGAATCCTAACTTGGGTGTCCAAACCCAGCTCCCTGGCCTGGGCCCTCACCCCTTCCATCAGCTTGCCCACCCCCGCCAAAGCCAGCACGGTATCCTTGCGGCCCCTAAGCTCGTTCAACTTAGCCAGGGCTTGCAGGGCGTCGCGGTGGCGCTTCTCGGGATCGTACTCGGCGATCATCACAAACAGCGGCTGCCCTTCGCTCACACCCAGCTCGGCGCGAACCGCCCCGATCTGCTCGGCACTCACCATGTCGGCAGAGTTGCGCGACAAATCCACCCCGATCCCCGGCATATAGCGCAGGCGGCTCTCCGGCACGATGCCGTGGCGCCGGGTGGCCTGTTCGTCCTCGCGGTTGATCACCACCAGATAATCGGTCCAGGGACCGGCCAGCTTTTCGATGGTCAGAAAAACCGCGTTTTTGAGCGGATGACCGCGTTTGTGGAAGTGGTAGCCGTGGACGGTGTAGATAATCTTCGGGCGCCGCTCACGGGGAACCCCGCGCAGGGCCAGCCGGGCGATAAAGGCCGAGACCGGGGTGTGGATATGAACCAGGTCGTAGCCGCCGTTTGCGATCAGCTCGCGCACCTGGCGCAGGCCGCTCAAGAAGTTCTGGGTGTCGAAGGGGTTGCGGCTCCACTCCAAATCGAAGGTGTGGTCGAAGTGGGCCGAACACCCCGCACACCCGTTCATCTCCGAAGCGGCGGCATCCACTTGCCAGCCCTGCTTGCGGAAGTGGTCGGCGAAGGGGAGCAGAAAATCGGTGAAAAACCGGGCGATGTTGGCAAGAAAAAGCACCTTAGGCATCGGAAGCCTCGATGATAGAGAAGGAAAGCGCTGTCTCAAGCATAAAATTATTCTGTCTCAGACGCAAGATTTGTTTTATCGTCCTCGACTGATGCAAATGAATCGAAAAAGGACGTACAGACCAAGGTTCAGGCATGGCTAGCCTCGGGGTTAGGCGAGCGTTCGGAGTTTTTGCCCAGGGCCTTGGCATAGAGCTGTTCGTGCAGGTGCAGGATGTTACGGATGTCATAGGCCTTCATCCGCTCGCAGCCCTTCCGCCCCATCGCCTTAGCTTCTGCCGGGTGTTCCAACACCCAGCGCATGGCCGAGGTGATGGCCGCCACATCGCCCACCGGGAGCAAAAAGCCGCAATCGTTGTGCAACAGTTCGTGAACGCCGCGAATGTTGGTGCCGATCACTGGAACCCCTAAGCATAGTGACTCCATCACCGACCTTGGCAGCCCCTCCTGTTGGGTGGGCAGCAGGGTCGCGAGCGAGGCCTTGATGATGGCCGGGACATCCTGCCGCCAGCCCAGGAAGAGCACCCGCTCCTCCAGCCCTAACTTGCGTACCAGGGCCCGCAGCTCGGGCTCGAGCCGCCCGCTGCCCGCCAGGGCCAGCCGGGCCGTGGGGTGGGCCAGCCGGGCGAAGGCCTCCAAGGCATCCTGATGGCGCTTGCGCGGGATAAACTCAGCCACCACCGAAAACAGCGGCTGGTCGGGGGTAAGACCCAACTCGGCCCGCACCGCCTCGACCTCACGCTGGGGCACTGCCTCGGCGGTGTAGCGGCTCAGGTCCAACCCGATCCCCGGCATGTAATGAAGCCGTCCCGGGGGCACAATATGGTATTGCCGTGCCGCGGCCTCGTCCTCGCGGTTCATCACCACCAGGTGGTCGGTCCAGCGCCCCGCCAGCCGCTCTAGGTTTAGAAAAATCGCGTTGCTCAAGGGGTTGCCCGCCGGGTGGAAATGGAAGCCGTGGGCGGTGTAGATCAGCTTGGTTCCGGTTTTGTAGCGGACCTCGCGCAGGGCCAGCCGGGCGATAAAGGCGGGGACCGGGGTATGGACGTGCACGATGTCGTAACCCTCCCGCTCAACCAGTTGCTGAATCTCGCGCAAGCCCAGCAGCAGGTTTTTGGGGTCTAGCGGGTTGCGCGACCACTTTATATCGAAGAGCCGGTCGAAATGCTCCGGGTTGGGCGGCCACTTGGTGGCATCGGGGGCGGCCCCGTCCACTTGCCACCCCTTGCGGCGAAAATGGTCAGCCAAGGGAAACAGGAACTTGCTAAAAAACAGCGAGACGTTTGCAGCGAACAATACTTTAGGCACCGGTCTACCCCCTCTCCTGGGGAAATTTCAGGGCGTAGTGTGGACGGTAATCACGACGGAGTTCTCTCATCTTATTCCTTCGATACGGACCGGGACTGGGGGCTGGCCCAACCCTTGGGGCCACCCGCGAGTTCTCGGTAGATGGACTCCCACTGCGAGAGCACCGCCTCGAGGCTGTAGCGCTCCCCCACAAACTCCCGCGCCCGCTCGCCCATCTCGCGGCGCTGCAAGGGGGGAAGGGCCATCAGCTTCGTCATCGCCCCGGCTAGAGCGGCGGAATCCCTGGGGGGAACCAAAAACCCGGTCTGGCCCTGGTGGACCACCTCGCGGTTGCCGCCGACATCGGTGGCGACCATCGGCAGGCCGCTGGCCGAGGCCTCCAGGAGCACCATCGGCAGACCCTCCCAGGCCGAGGAGAGCACGAAACCGTCGGCGGCGTTCATCACCTGGGCCATGTCTTTGCGCAAGCCTAAGAACCGCACCCGCCCGGCCAAGCCCAGCTCCTGGGCCAGGGTTTGCAGCGATTCCATCAGCTCCCCGGTCCCGCCGATCAGGAGCATGGAATTCCGATCTGTCTCCAGCGCTTTTTTGAAGGCGTGGAACATGTTGGGGTAGTCCTTCGCCTCGGTCAGACGCCCCGCCGCCAACCAGACAAAATCCCCACCCAAGCCCAGCTCGTCGCGCAGCCGCTGCCGCGCGGCGGGGTCGGGGCGGAACTCGGCGGTGTTAATGCCGTTAGGAACAAAGCGGATCTTGTGCGCGGGGGTCGCGCCAATCCGAACGTAGCGCTCCAGCCCCGCCTCGCTGACCTGGGTGGTCAAATTCGACAGCGGGTCGGTGAGGCGGTAGGCCAGCTCGCGCCAGCGTCCCCCTTCATCAATGTTGTGGGCGGTGGAGACCACTACGGGTACCGGCGCGAACAGCCGCACGAACCGCGCCAGCAGGTTGGCATGGACCATGTGGGCGTGGAGGACGGTGGGTTTTTCCTGGCGCAAGAGGCGGGCCAGCGCCATCACCGCCCTGGGGTCGGGGAGGCTGCGCCGCATATCCAAGGAAAACACCCGCACACCCAGCCGTTCTAAAGCCTCGGCATTGTGGCCTTTGGGCACCATCGTTACCGCCGAGACCTGCCAGCCCCGTGCCTTTAGGCCTGAAGCCAGCCGCACCACCTGGGTTTCGGCACCGCCGAGGCCCAGCGCGGTGATCAGGAAGACAACGCTCGGCTGGGCTTCCATAGCTCCTCCAAGGGGGTTTGTAGGATTTTCCAGTGGGTCAAGATCAGGCCCAGCATCAGCCAGGTCTGTTTGCGCCATTCCCAGTTCTGCGAGTTGAAAACCAGCATCAAGATGATAAACACCGTGAGCCACAATAGGCGTTCTAAATCCTGTAGCTGAAACACCGTCCACAACACTCCTAACAGCAACAGCACGAAAAGCCCCACCCCGATCAGACCCAGCTCGGTGCTCAGGGAGACGAAAAGGTTGTGCGGGGCCATCCACTCGCGGAACATCTGTTGGTCCTCCATCGAGGTGCCAAAAGTCCCCGAGCCGGTCCCCAGCAGCAGGTGGTCATTGAAGGTCTGGAACCCGGCCTGCCAGATGTTGGTGCGGTCATTGAGGGTTCCCGAGCTCAGCTCTTCGACGATGGTCCCTAAGCGGGAGAAGTTTTCCGGTGGCACCAGCACCGGAATCAGCCACAGCGCCACCAGGCTCAGCACGGTGGCCATCACCTTGAGGCGGGTGGAAGCCCTGGGCAGGGTGACAAAGACGAAAACCAACCCCACCGCTGCCCCCAGCAGACCCGCTCTGGCGGCGGCCAAAAAGATCACCATCAGGGCGAACACCGGGTAAAGACGGTAGACCCAAACCAGCCTCGAGCGCTCCTTGGTCAGGGCCAGATACCAGGCCAGGGGGATTCCCAAAGCCAGCACAAAGCTAAGGTCGTTGGGGTCGAACCCGTCGGCGGCATAGCGCTCGTAGGCCGCTTCGGAGCCACTGACAAAGTTTCGGAAGGTATCGCCGACCCCCACCAGACACCCCAGCACGTACGCCACCAGGATGCCGCGCAGTTGTCCGGGGGTTTCCACCACGTTGAACATCAGCAGCACAAACAGCAGCAGCAGGATGTACTGAAAGTTGCGCTCCTGGGTGTCCTCGGCGCTGATGGTCCAAATCAGGCTCGCCAAGGAGAACAGCACGAACAAAATCGCCGGGACGTGTACGCGGTGCAGTTGCAAGCGTCCGGAGAGCAGCACGTGCAACACCCCAACTCCCACGGCGGCGATCCCCACCAGGCGGCTTAGGGTGCCTAGCCCCGGAATGGTGATGATGTTCTCCCAGGGGATGGTGAACACATACAGCCATAGCAGATAATAGGCCAACCTATCCATGCAACCCCCCAGCCGGACAGTATTTTTTAGATGCGTATATAACAGCACTCATACCGGGTGCTCCTCCAGATAGACGGGCGGGCTGGGCTGACCCCGCAGCAGGCGCAGATAGACTTCCACCACAGTCTTTTGGGTGTAGCTCGAGTACGCCTCGGGCGGCACTGCCCGCCTCGGTTCGGCCAAAGTGGCTGTTAGGGCCGCCGCCAAGGCTTGGCTATCCCCCACCGGCACCAGCCGCCCCCACCGCCCACCGGCCAGAATCTCCTGCGGGCCGCTCTTACAATTCACCGACACGACCGGAGTGCCCAGCGCCAACGCCTCGATCAGCACGGTAGGTAGCCCCTCCGAGTCGGAGGAAAGCGCGAACAGGGCAGCCCGCTTCATAAAAGCAAGGGGGTTGGGGACAAACCCCGGCAGCGAGACCTCGGCCTCCAGGCCCAACTCTTTGACCAGCGCCTCGAGCGCCGGGCGTTCTTCCCCCTCGCCCAAAATCAGCAGCCGCGCCGCCCGCGTCTGGCGCACCTGGGCGAAGGCCCGGATCAGGTTGGGGAAGTTCTTCTGGCGGGTCAGGCGGCCCACCCCTAGGATGACCGGGGGTTGCCCCGGAGCAAGCCAAGGATGATCCGCCGGCGCTTGGGCTTTGGCAAAGAAATCGGGGGGGATGACCGGGTTGTAGACCACCTCGAGGCGGTTTTCTGTCCTGGTCATGGCGGTGAAATCTTCGGCCACGCCCTTAGAAACCGCCACAATGCGGTCGGCCCAGGGATAGAACAGGCGCATGGCCAGGGGGATCAGCCGCCCCCGCAGCGAGGCCGCGTTTCTCGAGTCCAGGCTGGGGGTGTTGTGGATGGCGACCACAGTGCGGGTCGCGTTCCCGGCCAGCCGGTTGGCCCACAGGGCGATCACGTTGGCGTGGTCGAGGGCCGATAGCAGTGCGGTGGGCCGTTCCCGACGCAGGTAGCGGGCCAGGGCCGGTAGGCTGGCGGCCACCCGCTTAGCCCGCAGGTCCACCACCCGCACCCCCGAAGAGACCGAGGACAGCAGCGGCCCAGTGGCTTCGGCGAGCACCAAATCCACCCGCACCCCCGTCTGGGCCATCCCCTCCGCCAGGTTGAGCGTGACCCGCTCGGCCCCGCCGCCTAGCAGCGAGGGTAAATACAGGGCAAAACGTTCCTCAGCCATTGCTAAATCACCTTGCGCAGCCGCAGCACCACGAAACGGTAAGCCGAGGCCCAGGTTTCAGCGATCACCACGGCCCAGGCCATCCCCAAAGCACCAAAGGGGTGTGACAGGAACACCGCCGCCACTACATACAGAATGCCCGCTGTGACCACCGAATGCATCGCCTCACGGTCCATACGGCGGGGAAACATGTACTGCACCGAGAGCGAGGCCCCGAAGCCCACAATGGGGAGCAGCAAGGACATCACCTGCAGTACCGGGATGGTGGACACGTACTTCTCGCCGAAGAGCAGATGCACCACCCAAGGGGCCAGCGCCAGGGTCAGGAGCATCCCAACCAAGCCCATCCCGGTCGTCACCATCAGGGCGATCCGGCTGAGCCGCATCGCCGAGCTGGCGTCGTGGCGCATCAGGTTGCTGATACGGGGGTAGATGGCCTGGGTGATCGGCCAGATGATCGAAATCGCCGGGCGCACTAGCTTATCGCCGTTGGCAAAATAGGCCACCTGTACCGGACCAGTCATAATGCCCAGCAAAAGCGAGCCAGAAGAGGTGTAGAGGTTGTCTGAGGCTCGGGTCAAAAACAGGTTCCAGCTCACCTTGAGGGCCACCCAGGACAGCGCCAGGGTGGGCATGCGGAAGGGCACCGCGCGGTACATCACGATCAGTTGTATCGCCGCACTCACCGCGCTGGAAAGCCCTTGGGCTGCCAAGGCGATCCAGGCATCCTGCGGCGACCGCACAAAGAGCAGGATGCCAAAGAGCTGGACCAGTCGGCTCGCCCCTTCCACCAGGGCCATAAACCAGGTTTTCTCGATGGCCTGGAAATACCACATCGGGCCTAGGGTCCAGGCCACCGCGATCAGGAGCGCCCACCCAGCCAGGGCGGGCTGGTGGCGGAAGACCTGGAGGGCCGGGGTGGCGACAAGAGTAGCCAGGATCATTCCGCCGATCAGCAGGGCCTTAGCCCCCATAGTGGACATCACAATCCCCGCCACGGCCTCCTTGCGGTCGCGTACCCGCGCAATCGAGCGGGTGGCCGAGTAGCCGAAACCGTACTCCCCCACCACCGAAAGCCAGCCCGCAAAGCTTTGGCTGAAGGCCACCAGCCCTAAGCTGCTGGGTTCCAGCACCCGCGCCAGATACGGCAAGGTCAGCAGCGGCATGGTGTAAGAGAGCATCTGCACGGCATACAGCGCCGCCGCGTTCTGCGCGATGCGACTGCTGAGCACCTTGCGAATCTGCACCATGGCTAACATTCTCCAAGGGTAGCCGGTAAGGGGCGGTTTGTGGCGACCACCGTCACCGGGTTAACGCTGTTCGCGCCCGGATTACGCAATCCATATCCTCCCAGGGAAGGAGTTATATCTGCGTTATGGGGCCTCGAGTGCATCATAAATTGGCTTGGATAACGAGCTTCCGGCGGGTTCACCGGCAGGTCTGAGCGTATTGGCAAAAGCTGAAAGAAAGCTGATGGAAATTAATGCCCTCTCATCCGGGGTTGCCCCACCCGCAAGGTTTAGCACCCTAACCCACTTCCAAGCCTCAGAGGTAACGGCTATTTTGCACAGGCCGTAAATCAAGCCCCCCCTTGGCCTCACCGGCTATTCTAGCCCCAGGATTTCGCTGCGACGGGAGCCGCGAAATCCAAAAAGTCGGGAGATTCTCCAGCCCCTCAGAAGAAAAAGGGGGCTCTTCACCCCCTTTTAGCATTAAGGTTTGCTAAAAGCGTTTGGCGGCTTCTACCGCCCCACGAAAAAATTCGTAGACCATCAACTTTGGCGCGACCTGCACCTGTGAAGCCGGGGCCAGGCGGTAGCTGGTGGCCTCCAGGTCAATCAGACCGCTCTCGGCGCTGCTGGCCAGGCGGATGCTGGCCCCCGCAGGGATGCGGAACCAGATGTCGAGTTCCTCTTGCAAGGGGAGCATCAGGGCGTTCTCGGCCAGCGCACCGGCCTGGATGCCCGGCAGGAAGATGATTCTGGCCTCGCGAGGCTCCTGAATCTCGAGGGTGAGCGGCGCGGCCCGGCCCGAGATTCCCACCCCAAGGGGGTTTTCCACGTAGAGGTTACCCTTTAGGTGCAAGAGCGAGGGCTCGTCGTGGGCGGCCCACATGATCCCGGAGGTGGTGGCCTGCGAAGGAGTACGTACCCAGCGCACGTTCTTGCCCTCGACCTCGAAGCCCTGACCGAAGCGAGCCTCCTCCAAGAGGGTCAGCTCGCTGCCCCGCGCGGCCTCGGCGGTGCTGGGGCCAAAGGGCAGGTTCTCGTTCATCCCCAGCCAGGCCTTGAGGCCGTAGCGGGTCCAGCCAGGGAGCCCGGTGACAAAGGTGCCCCAGTCGGCGGTGTCCCCGGCCATCAGGCGGTGGTAGGCCTCGGCCATGCGCTGCTCTTCCATCGCCGATTGCAGCGCGGCCTGGCGGTGGTACTGCTGACGGCGGCCCGGCTGGAGCCCTAAGTAGAGCACCCGGCGCGAGGCGTCGTCGGAGAACTGCCACTGCCCGTTATAAATCAGCCAGCCGCGCCGCTCGAGCTCGTCCAGGTACGGAGTGGCCTCGAGCGCGTCCAGCAAACCTTGCGAGTACGGCCCAGGGTGGACCGAGAGCCGCTCTAAGGCGAGCCTCGCTTCCAGCGAGAGCATCCGGGCCTCGAGCTGGACCTGCGCCCTTACGCGCTGGGGCAGGGGCACCTCGCCGCCGTTGTGGGGGACGGCCAGGAGCTCGCGCAGGTGACCGGGCGAGCCGCCGGAGGCCAAGAACAGCCGGGCCGCCTGGGTGAAGGGCAGGTTGGAGAGCATCCCCGCTCTCGCCTCGGCCCACTGAAGGGGGGGCAGGGTGATGTAGCGGGTGCGCTCGGCGGGGTAGTGGCTGCGGAGCTCGAGGATCAGCTTGGGGTCTTCGCCATAGGAAGAACGCTCCACCACCCACAACCCTTCGCGGTCGGTGATGATGCGCTCCATCGAAACCTCGTTGTAGGGCGGGCGCAGGTAGTGCAGCGCCTTTCCGCCGCCACGGGGACCTTCCAGGAAGGGCATCCCCAAGGCTTTAGCCAGGGCTTGAGCAAAGGCGGTGCGGCCCGAACCGGGGCGGCCCATCAGGATCAGGACCGAGGGAAGAGAGAGCTGGGCGGCAATCTCCTGCACCAGCCGCTCCCTTCCCACGGTGCCGGAGCTGTTTGCCATGAGCTGCGAACGCTGACCCTCGAGCCAGGCCCGGAACTCCACCGAAAGCTCCTCTAGGCCTTCCATCGGCGCGCCGGGCGAGGGGGTGCGGTCCAGACTTACGAAGGGCGGGAGTTGCAAGGGGTCTTCACCCGCTTTGAACAGGGTGTACCCCAGCGGGGCCAGGGCTTGGCTCAGGCGGTGGAGTTCCACCCGGAGGTTCTGCGAGGCCGCGTTGTGGCCCCACAGTAGGTCGGCCAGCACCTCGCGCCGGGTCGCCCCCTCGAGGGCCAAATAGTAGAGCACTGCCAGCCCTTTGCGCTGAAGCTTGAGTTCTCGGCCCTGGTACTCCAGCCGCGCCGGTCCCCAAAGTTTGAGTTGAATTGGACCTCCTGCTTTATTCATCCCTCTCCTCTTGTCCGCTCAGGTTGCATCGCTCGGCTGTGGCAAACAGGGATAAGAGCAGGTACATATGCCACAGACCGGCGAAAATCGAAGGAGCCGTAGCGGAGTGCCGTGAACAGACGAGCCAACCATTTATAGGGAAATTGCCGTATGTGTCTCAAGCGTGAACTCCTTCGTTACTCTAAACTTCAAGCTAACACAGCTTTCATCGTCCGTTAGGTCAAATGCACACCCCCATAACCAGCCTTTTGGGGGATCGGTCCCGGTGTTACCCGGCCCTAGAAATCCCGTGACGAATAAGGGAATCTTACGCGCCTCAGCGTTACAACACCGTTACTGGATATACGCTGCACGTTCCGGCTAGGTTTTCTTTGTCCAGCGCTCACCATCTCGTCGCTCGTACTTCTCCATCACCCGGTTGAAGGCTTCGCCCAGGTCAATCCCGTCGCGGTTGCACATGCAGATCACCACGAACAGCACGTCCGCCAACTCCATTCCCAAGTCGCCCACCTCCTCACCAGGTTTAGGCCGTTTCCCGTTGAGGTGGGAAACCACCCTGGCGACTTCCCCCACCTCTTCGGTCAGGCGGGCCAGGTTCAGCAGGTGGGGGAAATAGCCCTCCTCGAACTGGGAAATCCAACGGTCCACGCGGTTTTGGGCTTCTTGAAGGGTCATGGGTTGATTGTAAGCAATGAGCGACCAGCGATGAGCCAGGGCGGTCGTAGGTC
>PSMF01000113.1:0-10625 GCA_040290005.1 Meiothermus sp. | reverse complement strand
CTGTTCGCCACCCATGGCATGGAAGTTGTGGGGCCACCCCTCGAGGTCGATTAGCCGACAGCCTGGCAATCTTTCAGTGGGCTGCTCGACACCATCGCTACCCTTTTACCGCCCGATTTCGCTACGGTAATGAGGGTTATCAAGGCACTGGGGTTTGAGGAGCCTAACGGTTGGGTTCATAGTTTTGAGGAGAGCATCATGAAGCTTCGGATCGTTATACTCACCATCGCGGCCAGTCTGGCCCTGGCCGCAAGCACCACCTACAGTATCGTGGTAAACGGACAGGTGGCCGCCGATAAGGCCATCGTGGTGAACGGCAAGACCTATCTGCCCATCTCGGTACTCAAGGAGCTGGGGGTGAGCTATAGCCTCAAGGGGAGCACCCTCACCGTGGGCAATCCAGCCCCTGCCAACCAGACCGCGGGCGGGGCTAACCAGCGCTCGAGCTTAGAGGGCTGCCTGGGCGAGACCCTCTTCAACGGCCTCTGGCGCTTCAGGGTCACGAGGGTCGAGCCCATCGTGAAGGACGCGGGAACCCCCCTCGAGACCCCCGGCTGGGGTGTGACGGTGGAGCTGCGCAGCGGGGCCAAAGAGATGGTACAGCCGGTTTTTACCGGCGTCCGCGACGAAGGTATCCAAGTGGCCTTCGACGATGCCCAAACCCTCACCGCCGACAGCCTGGACGTGCAGAAGCTCACCTACGCCAACCTCCCGCCGGGCGGGGTGGTGACCCACCAGCTCCAGTTCTGGTACCGCTACGACACCCCCAAAGACCAGATCAAAACTCCCGCCAAGCTCCTCTTCGAGATCAACCCCCAGGGCTTCGAGAAATCCATCCGGGCCAGCGGGGCGAGCTACACCACCCCTACTCCTAGCCTGCGGGTGCGGCTGGACTGCCAGAAATAGTTGACGGTCATCGTTCACGAAGGTTGTCAAAGGTCGAAAGTCCAAGGTCAGGGCGCAAAAGCGGGAACCCTGCAGGTCCGCTGCTCACTGTTGGTCGCAGGCCAAAACAAGGTTTCCGACCTGTGACCTGGGACAAGCTCTTGCGGTGAACGGCTAACCTTCTCTTTACCCCCGACCAACTGCTTGGACAAAACTGACCTGGCAGTCAATAATCAAAATCGTGCGCCTGCTCCCCTCCTCCGAACCCGCTCGTTCACAACGTCTTTCGATCTGGGAGGGGATGCTGGCCGTCCTGTTTATCAACTGGGCCACCGGGGTGGTGATGACGGGTTACGCGCTGTGGCTGGGAGCCAACCCAGCGGCGCTGGCGGTGCTGGGGGCGCTGCCCTCGGTGGGACAACTGGCCGCGCCGCTGGCCTTGTTCTCCAGGGGCAGCCGCAAGAACTTGAGCATCATCCTGGCGGGAGGTGGGCGGGCCCTCTTCGCCGGAGTGCTGATTCTGCCGCTCTTGCCCGAACCCATGCGCATCCCTGGGCTGCTCCTGATCGCGGCCCTGTCGCAGCTTGTGATCGCCCCGGTAAATGTGCTTTGGACGAGTTGGATGGCCGACTTGGTGCCGGAAAAGGAGCGGGGGCGCTATTTTGGCTTTCGCAACGCCTTCTTGGGGCTGGTGGGCACGCTAGGAAACCTTGCGGCGGGCACCCTAATTGACCACATCGGCAAGCCTTGGGGTTTTCTGCTGGTGCTCTTGGTAGGGGTGGGCGCGGGGGTGGCCTCGGCCTCGATCCTGCGCTGGCAGTTCGAGCCCCCCAGCACCCCTAACCCCCCCAAACTGCGCGACCTGGTGGCCCCCTTCTCGGACCGCCGCTTCCGGGGCTTTTTGGGGTTTGTGGTGCTGTTTATGGGCGCGGTCTCGGTGGGTTCGCCCTTCGTGGTGCCGCTGTGGCTGGAGTACGACAAAATGACCTTTGCTCAAGTCGGCTTGTGGACGGTGATTGCCGCGAGCTGTGGGCTGTTCGTGGGGCCGCTGTGGGGCCGCATCGCCGACCGGGCCGGGCACTGGCGGGTGCTGTTGTGGACCAGCACGGTAGCCGCCGTGGTGCTGCCCCCCCTGTGGCTGATGGCTGCCCCTGGGCGCCTACACACCATCTGGGCCGCGGCGGTCTGCGACCCCTTCGCCTGGGCCGGGCTGGGCACCGCCTTGACCAACGTGGCGCTACAAAGCGCATCCCCTGAGCGGCGCAACCTCTACCTGGCGCTGTACTGGATGGCCTTCGCGGTGGGTGGGGTGCTGGGAGCCTCGATGGGCGGGGTATTGGGCACCCTAAAGTTAGGGCCGAGCCCCTACCACCTGCCCATCATCGCCTCGATTGGGCTGCGGCTGGTGGCGGTGTTTTACCTATCCTGGCGCATCCGACGCAACTTGACGATGGAGCGCTTGGCGGCATCGGCGCAGACTTCACCGCTAGCGATTGAAACACCCAGACAGGCTGAAGAGAAGCAACAAACAGCAAGCTGACTTACGCATTTGTGGGGAGAGGAACCGCCACAACCCGACTGGGAGTGCTTGCACATGAGATGTTGGCGAGCAGAATTGCTGAGGGCGGGTCAAGCTCTGGAGATTCAAAGACCCCGTGTCTAGAACAAAGCTTTTTAGAATGGAATTTTGTCGTCCTGTACAGGACTATATCTCGGCTTTACCTTCGGTGACGAACTCCCGCACGGCCTGGGCAACCTCCGCCGTGTGCGAATCGTGGACGGCGTGGGTTCCGCCTTTTATCTCGAGCAGCCGTGCGTGCGGAATGGCCTCCCGAAAGGTGCTCATCATCTTGGGGCGAACGATGGGGTCGCGGGTCCCGGCCACGATCAGCACCGGGACGCGAATCTGGGGCAGTTGCGGCAGGGTGTCGTGGTGCAACTGGTCGTGCAGCAAGGCCCAGACCCGCCCCGGCCCGGCCATGAAGTACGAGCGGATCACCCGCAGGCTGAGAACAGGCCGCTCCCGGAGTGAGTCCACGAAAAGGTATAAAATCTGTGCTGGGATGTTGGGATACTCGGGGAGGCCGGTAGGGGCGCATAACACCAGCCTCGAGGCGAGCCCCGGATGCCGCGCCTGGAAGTCTACGAGCACTTCCCCACCCTGCGAATGCCCAAAGAGTACTGACCCCTGTAACCCCGCCGCCCGCAGCCAGTGGGCCAGGTGGTCGCTGACCTCGCGGGTGATGCGGTATTGGTGCTGTGGGGCGCGGCTCAGGCCCTGCCCAGCGGGGTCGTAGGCCCAGACCTCAAAATCTCTGGATAATGCCGTCTGCAAGGGCTTGAAGTATAAATGTGAACAGCCCATTCCCGGCACCAAGACGATACGGGGGCCCGCACCCATCACCTTGGCGTAGGTACGGACCCCCTGGACCTCGAGCCAGACGTCACGGGTCATGGTTGTAAGCATAGGGCAGAGGGCCTTTGAAGTTTAAGCACTGTGCTCTCAGCTCTCTGCCCTATGCCCCCTGCTCTCTGTGCCTTTAGGATCACGCAGGAAAGGCAAAACCAGCCGGTTGAACTCCGCGGCCCGGTCGTACATCACGTTGTGGCCCGCGCCACCTATGACCTCGAGGCGACTGCCGATAATCCCCGCCCGCATCTGTTCCCCCAGCGTCCCAGGCACTAAAACATCCCGCTCGCCCCAAACCAAAAGCGTGGGGGCCGTCACCTCGGCCAGGAGCTGGGTGGGGTCGTCGTGCAGGATGGCTTGTGTGGCTCGGTACAGGTTCAGCGGCCCGGCCCGCAACGCGTCGAAGACCAGGGTGGGCAGAAAATCCAGTGCTCCGTTGACGCCCGCGAGCGGAAGCCGCGTCGCCATCCGCCACCACTCGCCGTGGACCAGCGTACTCGCCGCGACCAGTACGAGCGCCCCGATCTGCTCTTTGAGCACTGCCGCGACATAGAGCGCGGTGTGTGCCCCCATCGAGTGCCCTACCAGACGGGGTTCTTTGAGTTCTAATTCCTGCATCCAGGACGCGAGCAGCGCGGCACTCTCGGCAAAGGGCAGGATGCTCTGCCGCCAGCTTCGCCCGAAACCCACCAAATCTACGGTGTAGACCCGAAATTCCCTTGCCAAAACCGGGACGTTGCGCCGCCACCATAGCCTGCTGCCCGACAACCCGTGGATCAATATCACCGGCGGGCCGCTTCCCTGCTCGGTGTAGAACAGGCGGCGCTTGCCCTGGCGGTAGAAGCCCATGTGGGTAGAGTAAAGGGTGAGGCTGGGATGGGGTGTGACGAGGAGAGCGATGAGCAAAGTCAAAAGCGACCCCCCACGATTTACGAGGTCATCAGTGATTTAGTGATGACCTTGCTGCCCTTAGCGCCCCCTGCGAGCCAAGGTGCGCCCGGCTCCGCGCTAGGGCGCTTCCCCTGAGCACCCCCGCTCGCACGGGCAAAGCCCGGCCCTAGTGAAGGGCCGCCAGGCCCCCGAGGGGGTCGCCGTAGGCGATACCGGCTTGGCCGGTAACCTGGGCGATGCCGGTACTCAGCGGGCCTAGTGCTCGCGCAGGCGCAGGGGGGCACCGTGAAAAGCTCGATGTGCCACGAAATTGCGGAATAGTTGGCAACATCGGGGGTCGTCTTTGCTCATCACTCATGACTCATCGCAAAAAAGCCCCAGGCATCACCCAGGGCTTCCCATTGCTCAAAAACTCACTCGAGTCCCGATAGCCTGCGGTTTTTGGCGATGTACTCCTGCCAGTTCTCGGGGACATCTTCCTCGGGGTAGATGGCCGAGACCGGGCAGGCGGGCACACACGCCCCGCAGTCAATGCACTCGTCGGGGTGGATATAAAACTGATCCCCGCCGTCGTAGATGCACTCCACGGGGCAGACTTCCACACAGGACTTGTCCTTGGTTCCGATGCAGGGCTCAGCGATAACGTGCGGCATAGTTGGAAACCTCCTAGAAATCAGGGTTCGGGATGGCCTGGGCGCCTTAGCGCCCACCAGAGCAGACCCTATTGTAAGGAATTTTTGGGGAAGTCAAGAGGTTACACACCGGGTTTGGCTTTGGCTTTATGCTCAGGGTAAGCGGGGTTCACAAGCCGCGTAGAAAACTGTATAAACGAATAACGAGGTGGGCGATGCAAACGGTAGCGAACTGGCTCGAGCTGGAAAAAACCCACGACTCTGGCATTTACTCCAAGCACGACATCGTGGTTGTGCGCGGCAAGGGGGCTCGGGTCTGGGATTCGGAAGGCAACGAATACATTGACTGCGTGGGCGGTTACGGTGTGGCGAATCTAGGCCACTCCAACCCGTACGTGGTGGACGCGGTTAAGAAGCAGGCCGAGACCCTGATGATCATGCCGCAGACCCTGCCCAACGACAGGCGGGCCGAGTTCTACGCGGCTTTACAGGACATTCTCCCCACCGAGCTGAGTCGCTACTTTCCCTGCAACTCCGGGACCGAGGCCAACGAGGCCGCGCTCAAGTTCGCCATGATGGCGACGGGCAAGCGCAAATTTGTCGCGGCGATGCGGGGGTTCTCAGGGCGGACTTTAGGCGCCGTGGCGCTCTCCTATGAGCTCAAATACCGCGAGCCCTTCGGCCCTTACGGGCACGAGGTCGTGTTCATCCCGTACAACAACATCGAAGCCCTGCGCGAAGCGGTGGATGACGGCGTGGCGGCGGTGTTCCTCGAGCCCGTCCAGGGCGAGGGCGGCGTTCGCCCAGCCGCCCAAGAGTTCATCCAGGCCGCGCGGCAGATTACGCGGGAGAAGGGCTGCCTGCTCATCCTCGACGAGATTCAGACCGGGATGGGCCGCACCGGCAAGGTCTGGGGCTTTGAGCACTTCGGGGTGGTCCCCGACCTCATGACGGCGGCAAAGGCCCTCGGCGGCGGCGTGCCTATCGGGGTTTGCGCGATGACCGCCGAAGTCGCGGGCAAGATGCCCAAGGGCGGCCACGGCACCACCTTTGGCGGAAACCCATTGGCGATGGCGGCGGGGGTCGCGGCGATTCACTACTTGCAGGACACCAAACTCTGGGAGCGCAGCGCCGAGGTGGGGGCGTGGTTTATCGAAGAGCTGCGCAAAATCGAAAGCCACAAAGTGCGCGAGGTGCGCGGCCTGGGGCTGATGATTGGGATGGAGCTGAAGGAGAAATCCGCGCCGTACATCACCAAGCTCGAGCACGACCACCACGTCCTCACCTTGGCGGCCGGGCCGACCGTGATCCGCTTCCTGCCGCCCTTGGTGATTGAGAAAGCGGACCTCGAGCGCGTCGTTGAGGCGGTGCGCGAGGTATTAACATGGAATCCGAAGGAATAGGCTCCTCGAATCGCAAGTACCGCATAACAGTCAAGAACAAGCAATTTATCGCGAGTCTGCCTGACCTTGACTATCGGGTCAAAGCAGACATGATGAACGAAGTGTGGGAGAAGTTAATGTTGGCTCTTGGCAAAGTGTGGCCAAAAGAAGCGACTGAAACAGCAAGCCCACGGGTAACAGGAGTGCTAACTATATCATCAGGAACATTGCCTGATTAAAAAGGCAGATTCTCCTCTTCTTCGGCAGCCTCGAGCGGCTCTCTCACGGGCTCCAAAGCCTTCATCAACCAATCCTTATATACCTCGGCCTCAGCTATCTTTCCGGTCCAGCGCGCACGGTTGTACATCGTCAGGGCCATCAGCATGGCGTGATGCTGCCCGGCGCGGTCTTGCGCGCCCTCGAACTGCCTGTACCAACGGTCAATCAGCTCCACACCCGCCCTTGCCGCCGCCACATCCTTGAAGCCGAGCTGGTCGGCAAAATATTTGGAGTAGACGTTGATGGGCTGTTTGCTCGAGGTGTAGAGGTCGTAATAACCCGCCAACAGACCCGCTTCCTGCAATACCGAGCCCACATAGCTAGGGCGGCTGCGGGTGATTTCGGCCAAGTCCTCGACCTCGGTCACGCCGGACATAAACAGGGCGATGATCTGGTCCTTCTTGCTGCCCGGCTTGGGGGTAGATTTCTTATCCTCGACACTCAGAACCGCCGGTCCTCCGGCCCTTTTCGCTTTCGTCGCCATAGGAGTTCCTCAAGAATATTCAAGCGCACCGCGCTGAATCTGGCCTGAGCCCACCCCAAACCTGTATTGTTGGATTTGATGAAAGTTGAGCCTGTCGAGTTTCTAAAAGGGGCTTTAGAGATTTATTCCGTCTCCGGCGAGGAAAAGGCCGTAGCGGAATATCTCGTCCAGGGCATGAAGACCCTGGGCTATGCCAAAACCTGGATAGACGAAGCCGGGAATGCCAGGGGCGAAATCGGCACAGGGCCGCTCCAAGTCGTGCTGCTCGGGCATATTGACACGGTGCCGGGTGTGGTCCCGGTGAGGCTCGAGGGCGACAAACTCTATGGACGCGGCGCGGTGGACGCTAAGGGCCCGTTTGTGACCTTCGTGCTGGCCTGCACCGGTCTGAGCGCGGAGGTGCTACGGCGGATGACCCTGCACCTCGTCGGGGCCGTCGAGGAGGAAGCTCCAACCTCTAAGGGGGCACGGTTTGTCACCGATAAACTCAGGCCAAATTTCGTAGTGATCGGCGAGCCCTCGAGCTGGGATGCGATTACGCTCGGGTACAAGGGCCGCCTGGTGGTCAAGGTTAAGCGCGAGAAAGACCTGTTCCACTCGGCGCATTTCGAGCCCAATGCGGGCGAGGAACTGCTGGCCTACTTCTCTTCGGTCAAAGCCTGGGCCGAGGCGATGAACGTCGGGCAGGGGCCATTTGGTGGGGTGCAATACGACCTGCGCGATTTCAAAATGGCCCAGGTGGACGCCAAATCCGTTGCCGAGATGACTTTGGGGCTGCGGCTGCCCCCGCGCTTGCTGCCCGAACAGGCCGAAGCGCATTTACGCGCCTACGCCTCACCCGCCTTTGAACTCTCTTTTTTTGGGGCGGAAATCCCCTATGTGGGCCCCAAAGATACCGCGCTGACTCGAGCCCTGCGCGTCGCCATCCGGCAATCGGGCGGCGAGCCGGTGTTCAAATACAAGACCGGAACCGCCGATATGAACGTAGTAGCCCCGCACTGGTGCGTGCCGATGGTGGCTTACGGGCCGGGCGACTCGCAGCTCGACCACACCCCAAACGAGCATGTCCTGGTGCCCGAGTTTTTGAAGGCGATTGAGGTGCTCAGGGGGGGACTCGAGCGCCTAAGCCAAAGCACGGTTAAACGATGAAGGCTTAGCCGGACAGTTCCCTCTCCCGCCCCGCCTAGGCGGGGCGGAGGAAGAAGGGCTAAACCCTCGAGTTCATCCTTCACCCTTTATCCCGACCTGCCGCAAGGCTTCATACAACCCGATTCCCACCGATACCGCCAGGTTAAGCGAACGCCCCGCTTTGCCCGGCATGGGAATGGTCACGCTGGGAAAAAGCTCAAGGACCTCTTTGGGTAAGCCTCGGGTTTCCGGGCCGAACAGCAGATAGTCTGCGGGCTGATACTGCACTCCGGTATACAAGGTTTGTACTTTGCTGCTAAAGGCCCAAACCCTGGCCGACTGCGGCAGACTCTCGAGAAACATCCCCCACGAATCATGCAGCACATACCGTACGTCCGCCCAATAATCCAGCCCGGCTCGTTTCAGCTTGGAACTGCCCCACTGGAATCCCAGCGGGCGAATCAGGTGCAGCTCGGCCCCAGCAGCGGCGCAGGTGCGAGCAATGTTACCGGCATTCTGGGGGATTTCCGACTGATAGAGCACTACCTTGAGCACCGGCCCAACATAGCAGCCAGGGCCGAGCGGGTTCAAGTAACGCCCCACCTTGACGTTACGCTAAAGACGCGCCGACCCGCGCAGCCTATTGTGCTACCGTCACCTGTATGACTGGGCTGCCTGAACTGGCCCTCGCTTTCCTCGGTATTGTCGCTGGGGGAGCGTTGTGGCTGGGTTCGCGCCGGGAGCAGCTCTGGCGTTGGGCCGCGCTGGGCACGCTGGCTTGGGGTTTACAAACCGCCTTCTGGCTGACTGAACATAGCCTCGGCTGGAAAGCCCCTGTGTCCCCTTCGGACAGCCTACTGATGCTGGGCGCAGCGGGCTGGCTGATGACCTTGCGGGGGTTGGGCCAAAGGGAACTGCCCCGGCTGACCCTATCGCTGCTGCCGACCCTGGGGGTGGCAGTGTTCGGCCTGTTGAGCCAGCCCAACATACCTTTGCACCAAATCATCGCGCTGCTCGACGTGGCGCCGGTGCTGTTTGCCCTGCCGCCGCTCGAGGCCGCCCTGCGCTCGAGGGCCAGCGAAGCCCGGCTGGTATGGGGTCTGGGGCTACTGTTCAAGGCGGTGGGCACCCTGGCGCTGTTCTGGCTGGGCGGCCCACCGGGATGGTTTGTCTATTTCGCCTGGGGGCTGGGGTATGTGCTGCTGCTGTGGGGCGGGCGCCTTGAGTTGCACCACCAGCAGATTCCCAAACCGCTGCTGGGCCTGCTCATTGCCAGCGCGGTGCTCAGCTTGGTGCTGCTGGCGGTGGACTTGAGCGAGAGCCGCCATCCCTACCTGGTGCTCTCGCTGGCGGTCTGGGCGTACACCGTGCTGGTGGCGCTGGGAGGGGTGGGCTTCGTGGTGTCGCAGCGGATCATCAGCGCCGAGCGCCGCTTGGAGCTGTGGATCAACCTGCTGCAAAGCCTCTCGACCGACTCCGCAGCCACCCAAAGCCTCTCCCCCCACGGGGTAATGCAGAGCGTACTGGACGGGCTAAAACCGCTTTTCGATAACCTGGTGGGCCTCGAGGTGCGCACCGACATCACCCAGCGGGTGGGGCAGACCGCCCCTTACGTGCGCAGTTTCGAGCTAGCGCTGGAAACCCCCACCGAAGGCCGCCTGTACTTCTCGGGGCCGCCAGGGGACGAGCGCGGTCTGGAGGCCCTGGCTCCGTTGCTCACCGAGCGGCTACGGCTCTCCCTAACCCTCAACGAATGGCGCAGCAAGGCCTACACCGACCCGCTCACCGGCCTTCTCAACCGGCGCGGCTACGAGCGGCAGATGGGGCGGCTGATCCGGCTCTCGCAGGAGAGCGGCAAGCCCATCACCCTGGCGCTCTTAGACTTAGACCACTTCAAGCGGGTTAACGACACCTTCGGCCACGCCGCGGGCGACGAGGTGCTCAAAGCGCTGGCGACCCTGCTGCGCAAGCTCTCCCGCACCGACGACCTGGCGGTGCGGCTGGGCGGGGAGGAGTTTTGCCTGGTGCTGTTTGGGGCCAGCTTGGAGGACGCGGGGCGGATGCTCGAGCGGGTCCGCGCCGAGTTCAAGGAGCTGAAGATTCCCTCGGTCTCCTGGAAGCTCACCCTTTCCGGCGGGATCGCCGGGGGAGAAATCCCCACTTCGATGGCGACGGCGGGCAGATGGCTCGAGCAGGCCGACGGCGCCCTCTACGACGCCAAACAGGGCGGACGCGACCGGGTGTATTCGGCGGCCCCACATATGCTCAAGCCGTTCAAATAGGGTCTAGGAGCTGCTCTCAGGTTCAGGACGGTATTTATAGGTGGCGAGTTTTGCCTTTCTGGAGGTGAGGTAGAGTCTCGTACGGGGGAGTAGATAGAACGCTGACTTTTCGAGCTTCACCGCGACTTCGGCCCCCGCTCCCCTAAGGCGATTCGCACCGCCAAATCCTCGAAGAAGGCAGGCCAGTGGTCGTGCCGTAGCGGGCGATGACCAGCCGCTGCTCCGGGATCACGTAGATAAACTAGCCTTTGT
>PSMF01000007.1:41364-62327 GCA_040290005.1 Meiothermus sp. | reverse complement strand
GCAACCTACTCCTCAAACACCGCAAAATCCGCAACCACCGGCTCCGCAAAATCCACAACCCAGCCCACAGAATCCAGAGCAGCCCGCGCCGCAAAACCCATCTCAAGGCGGGGATGATCAGATTGACCCCTTCGCGCCCACGGCAACCCTCGAGCGCAAAGGTAAGACCATCACCGCCATCAAGACCAGTCCCGACGACAAGGGCGTGGGCCAGATCGAGGAGCGGGATTTGATCGTGGGGAAGCTCGAGAAGCTCGACACCGCCGCCAAGCAGCTTGCGGTCGCCGGAAAGACCGTGGTCATGAACGACAAAACCCAGATGGAGGGCAGCCTCAAGGTGGGCGACCCCGTGACCGTGGAGTACGTCAAGGACGAGGATAAGCCCAACGACCCACCCGCCGCCCGGCGCGTGTACGCGGGCGAGCGCAAGGGCACGGTGCTCCAGCGTTTCGTTTTCAACGACCCGGCCCCTTTCCGGGTGAACGTCCGCTTCGGCAAGGATGCCAGGGCTTTTGGTTCACTGGCTCTGGTCGAGAAAATCAAGGACGGCAACGAGACAGTGCGGCTGGACGGGGGTTCGGCGACGTACAGCGAGCAGGACGACCGCCTGGACATCAAACCCCTAGCCCAGCCCAAGGCCGTCGAGGTGCGCCAGGGGAAGAGCACGGTGTTCGGCAGCCGCCTCGAGTACGACAACGACACCGGCGATGCCAATATTAGCGGCCCCAACGAGATTTCCCGCACCGGAGACAAGCCGCTCACCGGGCAGTCCCAGCGCATGATTTACAACGTGGACGACGAGACCTTGAAGATGTTCGGCGATATCAAGCTCGTGCAAAAAGACCGCACCACCACCGCGACCTCGGCCCTCGTGCGCGAGAAAGAGGGCGTGGCCTACCTGTTCGGCACCGACCAGTCGCCGGTCGTCAGCACCGATAAGAACGGCACCGCTAAAGGCGCTCGGATTCGCTATAACCTCGACACCGGCGACGTGGTGGTCGAGAAACCCGCCGGGAGCGAGTTCAACGATAAGTAGCGGTTTGTAGGGGCGTAATCCATTACGCCCCTACGTGCGTCGCTCGTTAGATTTATGGAGATTGGCGCGGCAGAATCCCCCCGTTCATCAAGGTCTACGCGTCCAGCACCTAACCTGGACGACCTCAGAAGGCCCCCCTTGAGCGAAGGGGGGGCAAGTCAACAGCATTGCCTCCCCTTGGGAACGCTATTATCCGCGAACCTCAGGGGAGATGGGAGGGGTTTGCCTTTGGCCTCGAGCCGCCCTCCCACACAATCCCCTCAATCCACAAACCGGTATTGTTGGGCGTGCAAGCGTCATCTCGAGCTGAAGAACAAACCAGCCTTCTGTGGGGATTACTGGGGGTTGCGGCCTTCAGCCTTACGCTGCCCTTTACGCGGCTGGCGGTGGAGAGCCTCGAGCCCTCTTTCGTCGCGTTAGGCCGGGTTTTGTTGGCTGCGATTTGTGGGGCGCTTTATCTGTGGTCGAACAAGGCTAGACGGCCCACCGCCGAGGAGTTTCGCCGCCTTATTGTGGTCGCGCTAGGGGTGGTGCTCGGATTCCCCTTCCTGACCACGTATGCCATGCGCGATTTGCCCGCAGCGCATGGGGCGGTAGTGACTGGGCTTTTGCCCTTGGCGACGGCGGTGGCGGGGGTGGTGTTGGCGAGGGAGCGTCCTGCGCCGATGTTCTGGTTGTTTGCCGCACTTGGTAGCGGCTTGGTCGTTTTGTTCGCCCTGCTGAAAGGCGGGGGAAGGCTCGAGGCCGCAGATTTCCTGCTGCTCGGTGCGATTGTCGCTGCGGCGGTGGGGTACGCTGAGGGGGCCAAGCTCTCGAGGAGTCTCGGCGGTTTGGCGGTGATTTCCTGGGCTTTAGTGCTCGCTAGCCCAATATTCGCCGTGCTGATGGTTCGGCTTTTGGGGCATTACGCGCCGTCTGCCCCCCCACCCGCGTGGGTTGCCTTTTTGTACATCAGCCTGGTGAGCCAGTTTCTGGGATTTTTGGCCTGGTATCGCGGGCTGGCGCTCGGGGGAATTGCCAGGGTGGGTCAGACTCAGCTTCTACAGCCCTTTTTGACCCTGATCGGTGCGGCCTTGCTGCTGGGTGAGCACTTAGACGTGACAACAATCCTCTTTGCCCTGGCTATCGTGGTGGTGGTAGCGCTTGGACGAAGAGTGCCTATCCGGTGATTGACTCCCAGTGCGTAAATGGGGGCTCGAGGATTTCCTCGTCCCAGACATAATGTATGCGTAGGTCCAAGGCCCGCCCCTACGACCCCACGAACCGTTTAGGACGTGATTCCCGCCATTAACAGACCGAGCTTCTCCTCGGTGGCCTCGTTCGCGGCGAGTTCGCCCATAATTTTGCCCTCAAACATCACCAGGATTCGGTCGGAGAGCGAGCGTACTTCGTTCAGGTCGGCGCTGACCAGCAACACGCCCATGCCCTGGTCTCTGGCATCCACGATGTTGTCGTGGATGAACTCGATGGCCCCGATGTCCACCCCGCGCGTCGGTTGCGCCGCGATGAGCACCTTCGGCTTGCGGGAAAGCTCGCGCCCGACGATGATCTTCTGCGCGTTCCCGCCCGAGTAGCGTCGCGCGGCTAGGTCGGTGCTGCGGGGCCGGATGTCAAAGTCCTTGACGATCTCCCTGGCCTCGGCCTCGACCTTATCGCTGTCAATAAAGCCCAGGAAACCCGAGTTGGGCTCGCGGTAGTGGTCGCCCAGGATGGAGTTTTCCCGTGTGGAGAAGTCCAGCACCAGCCCCCGCGCGTTGCGGTCTTCGGGGATGTGCGAGAGACCCCATTCGCGCACGGCCCTGGCGTTTTGCGGCAGGGTTTGCCCGCCAAACTTGATGGTTCCCGCGTAGTGCCGCAGCCCGGCGATGGCCTCGACCAGCTCGGTCTGCCCGTTCCCTTCGACCCCGGCGATGCCCACGATCTCCCCAGCCCGCACGCTAAAAGAGACATCGTTCAGGCGGTGCTTCTGGTCTTTGCCCTGGATGCTCAGGTGTTCGACCTCGAGCACCGTTTCCCCCGGCTGGGCGGGCTTTTTGTCCACCTTCAAAATCACCTCGCGCCCCACCATCATCCGCGCCAGTTGCGGCGGCGAGGTGTCCTTGGTGGCGACGGTTCCCACCACCTTCCCGTCCCGAATCACCGTCACCCGGTCGGAGACCTTGACCACCTCGGCCAGCTTGTGGCTGATGAAAATCACCGCGTTCCCCTGGGCCACGAAGCGCCTGAGGAAGTCGAACAGCTCGTCGGCCTCCTGCGGGGTGAGCACTGCGGTAGGCTCGTCCAGGATGAGGATGTTGGCTTTGCGGTAGAGCGCTTTGAGGATTTCCACCCGCTGTTGCAGCCCCACCGGGAGCTCTTCGACGGGCGTGTCGAGCGGTAGGTTGAACTCCAAGTCTTTCATCAGCGCGGTGACTTCAGCGCGCGCCCTGGCGAGGTCTATCTGCCCGCCCCCACCGGGTTCGGAGCCCAGGATGACGTTCTCCAGCACCGTAAAGGGGTCCACGAGCATGAAGTGCTGATGCACCATCCCGATACCCTGAGCAATCGCGTCCCCCGGCGCATTAATGCTCACTTCCTTGCCGTCCACGAAGATGTAGCCGATGTCCGGTTTGACCAGTCCGTAGACGATCTTCATCAGCGTGGATTTGCCCGCGCCGTTCTCGCCTACCACGGCTAATACTTCGCCCCAGCGCACGTCGAGGGAGATGTGGTCGTTGGCGAGGACCAGCGGGTAGCGCTTGGTGATGTCTTTGAGCTCGAGGGCAGTGGAGCCGATTTGGTGCGAGGCCATAGGGTGATTATAGCGATGAGCCATGAGCTAAAACCGACCCCCGACATCGGCGAGTGCCCTGCAATTTTGTACACGGCGGGCTTTACACCGTGCCCTCCTGCACGCAGGGGCGCGCTAAGGACAAAGGGGCAATCACCAAATTGCTGATGGCTCGTGAACTCGTGGGGGTCGCCTTTGACTTTGCTCACTGCTCATCGCTTATGGCTAAAACAAAACCCCGCCTTAGGGCGGGGCACTCGAACCTACTCGCTTACTGGGTCGGAACCTTGATCTTGCCCGCGATGATGTCCTTTTTGAGCCCTTCCACGCGGCTCAGGATGGCGGGGGCGATCAGGGCCTTGTTATATTCATCCATCGCGTAGCCCACGCCGTCGTTGCTGAGGCCGAACTCCTGCACGCCGGGCTTGAAGGTGTTGTCCTTCACTGCCTTGATGGTCTGGTAAGTCGCCACGTCCACCCGCTTCAACATGCTTGTCAGAACATGGTTGAGGGTGGCGGGGTTCTTGTCAGTGTCGCCCAGGTAGTTCTGGTTGGCATCCACGCCCACCATGAACATCGGGCGGCTGGTACCGCCGCAGGCCTTGGTGTAGGCGGGGTACTTGGCGACCTTGGCGAAGTTGTCGCTGACGAACTTCACGCCGGCGGGCAGCTCGTTGCTCTTGAGGCACATCTTCTGCTTCACGTAGTCCAGCACACCCAGACCTGAGGCCCCGGCGGCGGCGTAGATGATGTCCGCACCCTGGCGGGCCTGCGCGGTGGCGATTTCCTTAGCTTTGCCGGGATCGTTCCAGGCGGCGGGGGTGTTGCCCACGTAGTTGGCGACCACCTTACCGGCGATGCCCCGGTCCTTGAAGGCGGCCTGAGCGCCCGCGCGGTAGCCCGCCTCGAACTTGTGGATCAGGGGAATGTCCATCCCGCCCACGAAGCCCACCACGCCCGTCGAGCTGCTGCGCCCGGCGATGTAGCCCACCAAGAAGCTGCCCTCCTGCTCGCGGAACACCAGCCCCACAGCGTTGTCGCAGGTGGTCTTGCCGCTCTTCTCGTCCATGCAGGGCACACTGTCAATCACGGCGAACTTGGTGTCCTTGAACTCCTGCGCGGTCTTGGTGATGCTGGGCTCGTTGGCGAAGCCCACCCCCACCACCAGGTCGAAGCCTTCCTCGGCGAACTTGCGGATGCCCTGCCCGACCTGGCTGGGGTCGCCCGGCTCGAAATCGAAGTACTTGATGCCAAAGTCCTTGACGGCCTTCTGCGCGCCTTCAAAGGTGGACTGGTTGAAGCTGCGGTCGTTTTTGCCGCCCGCGTCGTAAGACAGGCCAACCCGCAGCTCCTGGGCGAAGCCCAAGCCCAGCGCAGTGACCGCGATAATGCCTAGCCCGAGTAGTTTTTTCATCGTTCCTCCGGTGTGCGATTGCTCACAACAGGCGGATTATAGTGCATCGGTAAGGCACTTTGAAGAGGCTTGACAAAAGCCTGAAGGGAGTCTTAGCGAAGAAGCCGCAGTCTAGGCGTTGTCTGTGGGTTTGGCTAAAGAAGAGTTATTCCAGCGAAGTAGGAGGGGAGATTGGGAAGGCTCCACCGTTAGACTGACCCCTGAGTTCAAATCCGCACCTCACGTCCTGCACCTGGTTTTTAGGGGTTGAGAAATGCTCTTCTGGACGTGAAGTTGGGAGAGTTTCTGTTTGCCCTGTTGATTCTGGTGTTGACCCGCGCCGGACGATGGGCCCGTCGTCCCTACAAATCCCGGTTTTTGCGTTGGACGTTCGGCGTTAGTCGTTTGGCATTCTGCGGTCAACGGCCGACGGTCAACGTCAGGTAAGATGCTCGAGTTGCTATGAGCCGTGCTTCTCCCCGAATCCTCCGCAACACCCTCGTCGTGATGGCGGGAACGCTCAGCAGCCGTGTTCTGGGCTTAGTTAGGCAGCAGTTCTTCGTCAACCTGTTCCCCGACGCGCTCAAGGATGCCTTCACCGTCGCCTACCGCGTCCCCAACCTGTTCCGCGAGATTCTCGCCGAGGGCGCGGTGCAAAACGCGCTAATCCCGGTCATCAAGAGCCTACCCGAAGCCGAAGCCCAGGTCTTTCTGCGTCGCTTCGGGGCGTTTTTGCTGGGGCTAAACCTGCTGCTCATCGGCCTGGGGTGGCTGTTAGCCCCCTGGATCGCGCGGCTGTTGATTGACAGCTCGAGCCACCTCAACGAGCCCGCCCAGTTCGCCCAGCTCGTGTATCTGATTCGGCTGGTGATGCCCTTCCTGCTCGGCATCTCGATGGGGGCGCTGTTCACCGCAGTATTGCAAGCCGACGAGCGGTTCGGGGCGAGCAGCTTCGCGCCGATCATGTTCAACGTGGGTTCTATCGCCATCATGGCGATCTGGCCCGGCGACCCAACTGCGCTGGGGCTTTCGGCGGCGGTGGGCGGATTGTTGCAAGCTTTGGTGCAATTGCCCTATCTAAAGGGGTTTCGGCTCGAGTGGAAGCGCCACCCGGCCTTCGGCGAAGCGCTGCGCCGGATGGGACCCTTCACCTTCACCACCGGCCTACGGCAAATCCTGAACCTCGTCCTGGTCAACGTTCTTACGCGGTATCCAACCGGGGCTACAAACGCCTTTTACAACGCCGAGGTCATCTACCTGATGGTGCTGGGCCTGCTCTCGACCTCGCCCGCGATGGCCCTATACCCGCGCATGGCCGACCAGCAAAACAATTCAGAAGCCTTAGGAAATCTGCTGCGGCGGGCCTTGGAGCGGGTCATCGTCCTGATGGGCTTGGCAGGCGGCCTGTTGGCGGCCCTAGCCCCTTGGGTGGTCGGGGCGCTGTATGCCTTTAGTGCCAACTTTACCCCGGAAAACCGCCTGTACAGCGCCCAAACCCTGACCGCGATGGGCTTCGCGGTGCTGCCCTGGGGCATCAACACCTTCTTGTTGCGTGGGTTCTACGCGGTGGGCGAGGTCGCCAGGGCGGTGCAGGTCTCGGTGGTTATCCTCGTCCTGAACGCTGCTGGTTACTGGCTGCTGCGCGACGCCGGGCTGTTCGCGCTCAACCTTTCGACCGCGGTGGCGGGATTAATTGGCCTCCTGATTTACGCGGCGCGACTCGAGCGCCTCCACATCCTCTCGCTGCGCTGGCTTTTAGAGTTCAGCGGACGGGTTATTCTGGCGGCGATTCCTAGTGGTCTGGCCGCATTTCTGGTGGCCCGGTTTTTCGGCTTCCCTGGCTATTTTCTCCACAACCTGCCTCCACTTTTGGCTGGTGGACTGGTAGGCTTGGCGGTGTTTGTCGTAGCCGCAAGATTGCTCAAGCTTCCCCTACGGCTGCGCTGAGCATTTAGCGTTAGACGTACGACGTTCGACAGAGGTTTCCCATGATGAATGAACCGGAAAAACTCGAGTGGTTCGAGCTTCAACTGCGCATCAAGACTATCGAGGTGATGCTCGGCCCCAAATACCGCGAGGCCCTGGCCCTGACCATCGGCACGCTGTACGACCCGCAGAAGCTGGCGGCGATGGCGAAGCGGCTGAAGGTCTCGCCGGAAGGGTTGCACGATCAGCTCGAGAAAATACGGCTCGAGCTGGGGATTGGGAGTCTCGAGCCCAAGCGCTAGTCGCGGTACACTACTGGTATGGCTGTCTCCAAGCACCTCATTACCGCCGAGGAGTTTGCCAAGCTCCGGAGTCTCGGCGCGCTGAACTCATTGACGGAGAGGTGATTCCTGCGCTGCCCCTGTCCTTTGAGCATGGTCGTATCGTTATCAAACTCGCCAGTGCCCTCGAGAACTGGCTCACTGACCCATCGGCCTACTTGGGGACGGAAACCGGAGTTATCGTCGAGCACAATCCAGACCGGGTGCGCGGCCCGGACGTTTTGTACGTCTCTGGCGAGCGGATGAAAGCTCGGCCCAACCCCGAAAACAGTTGGCTCGAGGTCGAGCCCGACTTGGTGTCGAGCCCGACTTGGTAGCTGAAGTCATCTCTCCGAACGAGACGGTTGAAGATGTGCGCCTCAAGCTAAGGGACTATCAAGCTATAAAAACCCGGTTGGTTTTGCTGGTTTATTCCATAACTAAGGAAACCGAAGTGCATATGCTCGACGACACAGCGCGGGTTTACCGGGAAGGCGACACGCTCGAGTTCCCCGAGGTTTTGCCGGGGTTCCGGCTCGAGGTCGCCAAACTCTTCACGCGCTAACCATGCGTCCGCTCGTCTCAAGGCCCCTCACTTCCTGGCTGCTACGCTTGTTGTCGCTCACTCTTATCGCCACAGTCGCCTGTATTCCAATCATTTATGACAACTGGGACACAGCCCGCCAGGAGCGGCTCGAGCGTGAGCGACAGAAGCAGGAAGCGGTGGCTCAAGCTTTGGCCTTTCGGAACTGGCAGCTCGAGCTAGCGGTGAGAACCCCGAAACGGTGTGCGGCCCAGTGTGCTGCGGCGGCAAAGTTTCAGTCCCGAGTCGGGGGAGGCTTCACGCACATCTGCGAGGATGCCTACTACTCGGGTGTGGATCGCCAGATCGTCTATTTGCCTGACTCACCCTACATCTCGCTAAACCTTCCGCCCAAATGTTCGGAGGATTAACCAGTTCGTCCTGGACAGCTGTCCACTCGACCTTATTGAGCGTGTGGCAAGTCAAGGAGTCAAACGGTGACGGTCCCTCGGGAACGCCCTCGCATACCGCACATTCGGCAGCCCGAGTAGCTTCTGCGTGATGCGCTCGGCGCCGATGGCGAAACCGCCGTGCGGGGGCATCCCGAACTTGAAAACTTCCAGATAGCCCGCGAAATTCGCCGGGTCGTTGCCCTTTTTCCGTAGTTGCTCGACCAGAACCTCGTGCTGGTGGACGCGCTGCCCGCCGGAGGTGATTTCCAGCCCCCGGAACAGCAGGTCGAAGCCCCTGGTGGCGCCGTTCCCCTCGGGGTAGGCGTAAAAGGGCCGGGCAACCTCGGGATATTTCGTCACGAAGAGGAAATCCACGCCCCACTTCTCTTTGGCCCAAGCGCCCAAGGCCCGCTCCGCCTCCTCGTTAAGGTCCTGACCGACCCCCATGGAGAGTTCTTCGCGCAGGACGCGCTGCGCTTCGCTGTGCTTGAGCCTCGGCATCTCCTTAAGATTAGGCCACTCAACCCCGAGCAGCTTCAGCTCAGGAGCAGCAGAAGTTTTGGTCTCGTCCATCATCGCCCGGATGAGGTTTTCCTCCAAGTCCATCACGTCGTTCTCGTCGCTGATAAATCCCATCTCCACGTCGAGCGAAAGGTACTCGTTGAGGTGACGGCTGGTGGCGTGCTGCTCGGCGCGGAACACCGGCGCGACCTCATAAACCCGCTCGTACACGCCCACCATGATCTGCTTGTAGAGTTGCGGCGACTGCGCTAAATATGCCCTTTGCTCAAAATAGTCAATGGGGAACAGGTTGCTGCCGCCCTCGGCCCCGGCGCTCACAATCTTTGGGGTGAAAATCTCGGTGAAGCCTTGCGCGTCGAGATACTGCCGGAAACCCCGCACCAGCGCGGCCTGGACTTTCAGCGTGGCTCGGGCTTTTTCGCCGCGCAAGGACACATAGCGGTACTCGAGCAGGGTCTCCGGGTTCGCGCGCCACTCCTCCTTAGGGATTTCGATGGGGGAGGGCTCTAAAGCCTTGGCGAAGAACTCGAGGTTTTCAGCGAGGACCTCTAAACCGCCCGGAGCCTTGGGGTTTTGCACTACCTTGCCTGTGACCTGCATCGAGGACTCGGCAACCGGCAGGTCTACGCCCTTGTCCACCACGAGCTGCACGATGCCGCTACGGTCACGCAGCAACGCGAACTGGATGCCGCCCAGGTCACGCTTCCAGTGCAAAAAGCCTTGCAGGGTGACGGTCTCGCCGATTTTGCTTGAAAGTTCGTTCGCCAGTGTTCGTGACATCGCTTTCTCCTCGTTCCCGCGTAGCTTCCACTAAAAAACCCCCGGTACAAGAGCGCACCGGGGGTCGAAAGTCTCGCCCCCTCAACAATTGTCGTCAGTCGAGCACCGGCCTCGCCGGGGGCCAGACGGCCCTTCGCTGCGGTATACCAACATCTCGGGTAGTTTACGGGGCGGTTCGGCTTTGGTCAAGCGGAAATGAGGGTTCTGGGGTCGGGGGGCCGGGTTCTGTGAACTGCTTACAGCTTGGACAGCACTTCGAGCACGTCCCTGCCGTATTTCTCCTGCTTCAGCTTGCCGAAACCTTTGACCCCGGCGAACTCCTCGAGGGTTTTGGGCTTGCGGGCAGCGATGGCCTCGAGTTCGGCATTGGTAGCGATGACATAAGGCGGAACACCTTCTTCTCTGGCCTTCGCGGTGCGCCAGGTGCGCAGGGCTTGGAAGGTCGGGTCGTTCGACGATGTGGGTGCAGGAGCGGGTTCCTCAGCGGATAAAGGTTGCGTCTGGGATGTAACTTGCGCAGCCGGGCCTTCATAGAAGACCAGCACCGACCACATCGCCGGGTTGCCCTGGACGAGCGCGGAAGAAACCTGAATCGGCATGACTTTGGCGAGGAAGGTGTTCAGGCGCTCGAGGTCGGATTTATCCCCTATGCGCAGGATGAAGGATTCGCACAACATGAGAGATAGTCTAACGTCGAAGGTCGGAAAAGGTAAAACAGCGTTCTGCATTGGTATCGGTGATGGTTTCAAGCTCCTGAGTACTCATCCCTCGTACCTCGGCCAGCTTTGCCAGGGTGAACCTCGAGAGCGCCGGATGGTTCGGCTTGCCTCGGTAGGGCTCAGGGGGGAGAAAGGGCGCGTCGGTCTCGACCATGATTTTCTCGAGCGGCAGCGCTTTGGCGGCTTCCCGAAGCGCCTCGTTGCGCTTGTAGGTGAGCGGCCCGGCGAAGCTGAAATATGCACCCAGCTCGAGGCCAATCTCGACCAGCTTCGGATATCCACCAAAGGCGTGCAGGACGGTTTTGGGCGGGCGGTTCAGCCGCAGCCACTCGGCGACTTCAACCTCGGCTTTATCGTCGTCTTTGGCGCTACGGACGTGGAAAATCAGGGGCAGGTCGAGTTTTCTCGCCAGCTCGTGTTGGAACTCGAGCCCTTTGTACTGTGCGGCCCGCGTTTCAGGCTGCCAGTAAAAATCCAGCCCGGTCTCGCCGATGGCACGGACTTTGACGTGTTTTGCCAACTCTTCTAAGTCGGCTTCGATCTCGGGCGACAGGATGTTTACCTCGGTCGGATGCAGCCCGACAGCAGCCCAAACATTCGTACTGTCCTCGGCAAGCTTTAGGCTGTTGCGGTTGCGGACAGGATTCGTTCCAATCGTCAAAATCGCGCGGAAGTCTCGAGCCTCCTGCAGCGCGTTTGTGGTTTCCTCGGGCTCCATAAAATCGAGATGGCAATGGGTGTCGGTCATGTGGATAAAGGATAAAGGATGAAGGCAAAAAGGCGACCCCCACCCCTCACAGACTGTCAGCGGTTTGGGATTGCCCTTGTGTCTTTAGCGCCCCCTGCGAGCCAAGGTGCGCCCGGCTCCGCGCTAGGGCGCTTCTCCTAAGCACCCCCGCTCGCACGGGCAAAGCCCGGCCCTAGCGGGCCTAGTGCTCGCACGGGCAAAGCCCGGCCCCGTGGGCCTAGTGCCAGCACGGGCAAAGCCCGGCGTGTACGAAATCATTGATCGGTCGCAATGTTGGGGGTCAGTTTTCCGCAGCCCAGGCCACAGCATGAATGCCCTTAACTACCTAGTCTGATTCCATGCGCCATTTAACAGTCGGATTGCTCTTCCTGCTCACCGGGTGTCTGCCGAGCTTGCAGCGCGTAGACGCCGGTAGGCCGCCTTCGCCCAACAACTGGGGGCCGAACCCAGTGCCCTTGGAGTGGTGGTATATCTCAGCTTACCTACCCAGCGAGAATTTGGCGTTCCACTGGGCGATGTTCAAGGCGTATGCGCCGCAGGATTATCGCATTGGCATCCTCCAACCCGCGATATTCTTCCCCGGCCCCTACCACGCCTCACACATCGCCGTCACCGACCTGAAGGAGAACAAAAAAGTCTTTCAGGAGCGTTTCGACTTTGCCTTTGACCGGCCTCAGGGCGACAGCATCGTTCGGTATCCGCCGCTGCACTTAGAACAGGGCGATTGGAAGCTCGCCCAGGAGGGTGAGGGCTATAGGCTCGAGGCGGGCCCTATCCGGCTGCGCCTGACCCCCTCCAAGCCCGCTGCCGTCCACCCGCCGGGCTACTCGGGGACGGCGGAAACCGGGCGGATGTATTACGTGTCCTACACGCGGATGAATTTGGAGGGCACGATCAACGGCAGGCCGGTGAAAGGTGAAGCCTGGATGGATCACCAGTGGGGCGACCAACTCGGTGGGAACAGCCTGGGAGCCCTTTGGGACTGGTTCGGTTTGCATCTCTCCGACGGTAATGATGTGATGCTTTACCGCGTCAAGAACCCCAAAGGCGAGGTGGTGCAGCTTGCCGGGAGTTTGGTGGACCAAAACGGGGTGGCGAGCGAGCTGCGGGGGCTCGAGATGCGCCCTTTGCAGACCTGGACTTCTCCTTCTGGGCGCACCTATGCGCTCTCCTGGCAGATTCAGGCCGAGGGCCTGAGCCTGAAGCTTGACCCCTTGCGCCAAGACCAGGAACTCCTCACCCGCAGCACCGGGGTCGCGTACTGGGAAGGCCCGGTACAGGGCAGTGGAACCTTTCAGGGCCAGGAAGTCCAGGCCACCGGAATGGGCGAATTCGTCGCGGGGCCGTACAATCCCTCAGGCCAACCCTTCGTCACACCCTTGAATCCCTGAGGCTTGCTGGTATTCCCGCAGGGCCCTTTCCTCTGCCGGAATGCGCACCCTCAGCAGCAATACGGCATTCAGCACGCTCGCAACGGAGGCGGTAATCCAGGCGTTGAAGACCAAGGGCAGGGAGAACAGCTCGAGCCCCACCGCCACGTAGTTGGGGTGTGGAATAAACCGGTACGGCCCGCTCTGCACCCGCTTTGCCCCCGGCACGATCAGGATGCGGGTATTCCAGTACCGCCCTAAGCTGCGGATCGCCCAGTAGCGCAGAGCTTGCGCCAGCAGAAAAATCAGGAGCCACAGCCACCAAACGCTCGAGACCGAGTGGCGCAGGCTGCCCTCAATCACCCATCCCAGCATCCAGCCCAGGTGCAACGGGAAAAACAAGAAGTAGTGCTCCGCGCCGTACTCCTTAGCCCCCTGTGCCAGGGCCCAAGCCAGGTTTTTCCGCGCCAGACGCAGTTCTAAAACTCGCTGAACCACCACAAACCCCAGCGCGATCCAAAGGCTCAACACCGAGGATTCCTGCCTTTTGCCCGGAACCCTGAACCCGGTCCCCTGAGCCCTGTTTTCACCATTGCAGAACGACGCCCTCAGCGGCAAACCCCGGCCCCAAAGCCAGCAGCACACCGGGGGTGCCGGAGGGGATGGGCTCCAAGGGGCTCATCAAGCGCTCGAGGATGAACAGCGCCGTGGGGCTGGACATGTTGCCAAACTTCTTCAGCACGCACCAGGAAGTCTCGAAGCTCTGGTCATCAACCCCCATCGCCTCGCGGTAGGCCGAGAGCACCTTGGCCCCGCCCGGATGCAAAGCCCAAGAACCCACCTCGGCGGCGGTTAGGCCATAGCTTGCCAAACCGTCCCGGATCAGGTTCCCCAGCTCGCCCCGCACCAGGCTGGGGATGCTCTGGGCGAAGCGCACCTGTAACCCGTCGGGGGTCACGTCCCAGCCCATCACCTCATAGCTTTGCGGTAGCAGACGGCTAAACCCGCCGACGACTTGGGGTGTGGCCCCCCCAGCTCCGAGCCCTGAGCCCGGCGGCTCGACTCCCAGAACCACCGCCGCCGCGCCGTCCCCAAACAGGCTGGTGGCGACCAAGTTGCTCTTGGAGATGTCGTTGCGAACAAAGGTCAGGCTGCACAGCTCGACCGCCACCATCAGCACGTAGCCCTCTGGACGGGTCGCGGCCAACTCGGCGGCCCGCGCCAACCCGGCGGCTCCGCCCGCACAGCCCAGGCCCCAGATCGGCAGCCGGATTGCCGACAGGGGAATGCCCAGGTGTTGCACCAGATGGGCCTCGAGGCTCGGCGTAGCGATCCCGGTGGTGGAGACAAACACCACCGCGCCGATCTCCTCGGGCCCTACCCCGGCTTGCTCCAGGGCGCGGCGGCTGGCGGCTTCGCTCAAGGACAAGGCGGTCTCGGCCCAGAGGGTGTTTTTCTCAGCGAAGGAATGCTCCTGGGTGAACCACTCCAGCGGGGCCGAGAGGTAGCGCGACTCGATGCCGGTGTTCTCGAAGACCCCAATCAGGCGCTCTAAGCCTGTCAGCCGGTCGAACATAGCCCGCACCAGCTCGCGCACCTCGGGCTGGCCCACCCGGTAGGGCGGGTTGGCGGTGCCCATACCCAAGATGCGCGGGTAAATGGTTTGGGAGGCTTTGGTGTGGGCAGTGGGTTTGGGGCGGGTCTGGGTCATTAGGGCTCCGGTTGCAACCGCCGTTTTAGTCTGATTCGTGCCGCTGACCATAGCCTGAGGCAGCGGTTAGGACTCGCTTTCTGGGGTCTTGCAGCTATCGCAGAACACGTACTGCGACAGCCGCTTGCGGTGGTCGGATTTCCAGTCAATGCGGGGGCGGGGCTTCTCCTGCGGCACGTAGCCCAGGCGGTAGACGGCCATCAGCTCCAAACTGTCCGGCACGTCCAGCAGCCGCTTAATCTCCTCCCAGGCCTCGGGAATCTCCATCGGGGTGCTGACGAACTGGATGCCCATCCCGAGTTCTACGGTTGTGAGCCAAATGTTCTCGATTGCCATCCCTAACCCGAGCACGCTGTAGAAGCCAGAAAGCTCACCGGGACGGTACTCCTGTTTATCCAGCAGCGCGGCCAGCAGCAGGGGAGACCCCGCTACCAGCTTGCGGTTGTCCTCACCGAGCATCCTCGGCACACCGAGGTTTTTGAGCAGCCCGAACACCGTGGGGCTCATCACCTGCCGGGTGAAGGGGCGCAGCGGGCCGGGCAGTTGGTCAATCAGGATGCCATCGCGCCGCTCCTCCATCTCCTTCTCGGAGAAGCGGAAGTAAGGCCGGTAACGCTCGAAAAACTTGCCCTCGGCGATCAGCCGCTCCATCGAGCCGCCGCCGAGTTCGGCGATGCGCTCGCGCTTGGCTTGGTCCTCGACGAGCACGAAGCGCCAGGGCTGCGAGTTGAAGTGGCTGGGGGCGCGGCTCGCGGCCTCCATCAGGAGGTGCTGATGCTCCTTGGAAACCGGCTTGTCCAGGAAGGGGCCGTTGGTGGTTTTGCGTTTGCGGATGACCTCGAGGAACTCCATAGCTTAGCCTCTAGTTGCCCTTTCAGTGCAGGGTCAGCAAGTATCCGGCCAGGCCGACCACCCCCAGCGTGGGATGCAGCCAGGTGCGCGGCCTAGCGCGGGGGAAGATCGCCAAACAGGCTACGGTGAGCAGCAGCCAGGGAGCCCGGATAAAAACCAGGGCGGCCACCGCGCTCACGAACACCGTGAAATACAACAAACTATGCCAAATCCCAAAATTCCCCAGCCGGAGCTGCGCCGCCAGCCCTACCGCGAAGTTCAGCAAGTACAGGGTAAACGCCACTGCCAAGACCCAGGACATTCGTCTCAGCATACCGGGCGGGATGAGAGGCTGTGCAAGCCAGAACACTTCTGAAGATAAATACGCTCAAGGGGGCGGGGTTGGATGCTGGGTGATTAGGAGCTGTAAAGCTATGAGCTAAGGTCAAAAGGAATCCCCCAACCCCCCTTGATGCTTCGCAAGGGGGGCTGTCTGAGGTCGCCAGAGGTTAGGTGCTCGACGAATCTACGGTGATTGACGGGGGGATTTTGCCGCGTCAACACCCATAATGTGAACGACCGACGCGCGTAGGGACGATGGACCCGTCGTTCCTACAGCCCCGTAGATGGATGGGCTGGACTCGAGCCCGACCTACTTCAAAGCCGCTTGCAGCACTGCCCCCAGCACCGTCCCCAACAGAGCGAACAAGAGCGGCGTGAGCCATCGGCGTTCCCCGGCCTGGGCGATGGCCCGCGCGTGCAACTCGATGGCGATGTTGGCGAGGGCGTCAATCTGCTCCAGTGTAAGCGGCTTGCGGGTCAGGTCCTTGTAGTCCTCGGGGTTGGCGGTGACGGTTTGCAACTCGTTGAAGCTGAGTTCGCGGCGCTGCGAGACGCTATAGGTGCGGTCAAAGCCGTAGCGCAGCCGCAGGGAAGCCCACTCGGCTTCCTCGTCGCTGAGGCGGAAGAACTCGGGGTGTTCGTAAAATACCGTGCGCCAGTTGTCGGCGCTGCGTGGCGCACCCAGACGGCTGGCCCACTCCTCCCATTTGAGGCTGGCGTAGGGGTATATGCCCATCAGGGCGATCGCGGCGATCACGTCGGTGAGCCGCCAGTCGCGCAGGTAAGGGTTTGCCATAGGGATAGTTTAGGGCTTAGGTCGGAGGGCTTGGGGCTTAGGGGTTGTTTTGTCTAAGCCTTACTGCCTACTGCCCAAGCCCTATTTCTTCTCGCAGCTCGAGCCCGTCCAACGCCCTTGCAGGCTCAGACAGGTTTTCTTCATGCTGGCCTCGCTGGCCCGCATCACCACCACCACGATCCCAGCAGGATATCCCCCGGCTCCCGCCCCCAGGCCCAGTTGCAGCCGTGACTGGGTGAAGGTCTCGCTGCTGGCCGGAACCTGGTTGCTCACGTAGACATCCCCGTCCCACACGTACACGGCACTCACGGTGGAGGGGCTATCCGGCTTGAAGGGCGGGTTCACCTTGACCTCGATCTCGATGGGGCGCAGGAAGTTGGTGGCGCTGCTGGAGACGCGGTAGATGCCCACCACCTGGCGGTCGGGGACCCGTTGGATAAAGAACACCCCGTCCTGGGGCGGGATTTTCGGGACGGCGCTGAGCCGCTCGAGGCGAAACCGCACGGACAGGTTCAGGGCCTTGGGCGGGACCGTCACGGTGATGCCGGGGAGCCCCAAGGCCCCGCCCTCGGGCGGGATGCGGGCTTCGGCCACCTTGTTCTGGCCCAAGGCCAGGGCCAGGGTCAGCCAGAGCAGGGGGATCAGCGCTCTCAAGTTGCCTCCATCAGCCACCCACCAGCGCCCTGGCCTCTTTCAACAGGCTCTTCAAGGTTTTCTGGTCCTGAACTTCAGCGTATACCCGCAACACCGGCTCGGTTCCCGAGGGGCGAAACAGCAGCCAGCCCCCATCAGTGAAGTTCCACTTGATGCCGTCGAGGGTTTCCACGTGGGTCACGGTTTGTCCTGCGAGGGTCTGCGGGATGGCAACCTTCGCCATTACCTCGCCGATATGACCCATCGAAGGGAGGTGGAGGTCCAGCCGGTCGTAGAAATGGCGGAACCCCACCTCGGCCTCGAGCTCGGCGAACTGTTCGGCTAAGCTCTTGCCGCTCGTCACCACCGACTCCAGCAGGAGCAGGGCGTTATAAACCCCGTCGCGTTCGGGCAGGTGTCCGGCCACGCCGATGCCGCCTGACTCCTCGCCGCCGATCAGCACGCCGCCCCCTAGCATCTCATCGGTGATGTACTTGAACCCGATGGGGGTGGTCTGCACCTCGAGCGCCCACTTGTTTGCCAGCAGTTCAACGACCCTCGAGACGCTGATGGTCTTAACCACCTTCCCGGTCAGCCCCTTGCGGTAAAGGTGCTTGAGCAGCACGGCGAAAATCTGGTGGCTGTCGAAGTTGGCGCCGCCTGCCAGAACCGCCCCGATGCGGTCGGCGTCCCCGTCGGTGACGGCGGCGAAGGTCGGCCCTTCTTCGGCTTTGAGCACCGTCATCACGGTGAACTGGTTGGCCGGGATCGGCTCGGGGTTCACGCCGTAGAAGGTAGGGTCGGGGACCGCGTGGAGTTCGCGCAGCTCTAGCCCCAGCCCAGCTTGTTTGACAAAACCCGCCAGCCAGCCCGCGCCCGAGCCGCCCATGCTGTCGTGGTAGAGCACCCCGTCGTAGGTTTTGAGGGCCGCTAAGTCGAGGTGGCTCATCAGAAACTCGTAGTAGGGCTTACGGATGTCGAAGCTATGGATTTTCGCGTTTGATTCGGCCCTAACTTCGGCCCCGAGTTTTCCCTCCACCTCGGCAATCATCGCGGGGGTCGCAGCCCCACCATATCCACCCTTGATTTTGAACCCCAAGTATTCGGGCGGGTTGTGCGAGGCGGTGATCATCACCCCGCCATCGGCTCCCAAGTGCTTTACCGCGTAAGAGAGGGCGGGGGTGGGCAGATAGCTTTTGGAAAGATGGGTCTCGAGGCCGTTCGCTGCCAGGACTCTAGCCGCGTGTTCGGCAAACTTGCCCGCCATAAACCGGGTGTCGTAGCCGACCACGACTTTCTTTGCGCCCTGTTCTTGAAGATACGCCGCATACGCCTGGGCCACCCGGCCCACATTCTTGAAGGTGTATTCCTCACCGATGACGGCCCGCCAGCCGTCGGTGCCAAACTTGATCGCCATACCTGGGCTAGTTTACCGGATGGCCGGGCCCCTTTGCCCCGTAACGCTGATATAACGCCCGTTTTGCTACGCTACCGTTGGCTCTATTAGAAACTCCAAAGGCTTGGAGTTTCCACATGCCCGCCAGCTTGCCGTGAGCTGGTGTATTAAGCCCCTCGAGAAGCCTCCCCTCGAGGGGTTTTCTTTACATCCGGCCCCTTGATTTGCGCGAGATGTATGGACGACCGGCGGGTCGTCCACCCACGCGCGTCACTATTCACTTGTTCGGTGTAAAACGAGGTGTTTTGATGCTCGAGAAATGACGTATGGGAGCGCGTGGGGGATTCTTCGACTTCGCTGTGACACCTGCTTATTGATGACTTTGGTGTTTGACGCGCGCTGGACGACGGGCCCATCGTCCCTACAAAGGATGGTTTTGGCGTTCGGCGTTAGACGTTCGACATCCACCGTTCTGCCTCACCCATAAAACCCGGCAGAGATGTTAGACTCTAGGCTCCCGATGGACGACCTCCTTTCCTCGCTCAACCCGGCCCAGCAAGAGGCCGTCAAACACCACAAAGGCCCCGCACTCGTTGTCGCGGGCGCGGGCTCGGGCAAGACCCGCACCGTCGTTCACCGCATCGCCTATTTGCTGCGTGAGCGACGGGTTTATCCCGGCGAGATTTTGGCTGTTACCTTCACCAACAAGGCGGCAGGGGAGATGAAGGAACGCCTCGCCAAGATGGTCGGTGGCCCCGCCAAAGACCTGTGGGTTTCCACCTTCCACTCGGCCTCTCTGCGCATCCTGCGGGTCTACGGCGAGTACGTGGGGCTCAAGTCGGGGTTTGTGGTCTATGACGACGACGACCAGAACGCGCTGATCAAGGAAATCTTGAAGGAACTGGAACTCGAGGCTAAACCCGGCCCCTTCCGGGCCATGCTCGACCGCATCAAGAACCAGGGGCGCGGCCTCAATGAGTTTTTGCGCGAAGCCCCCGACTTCATCGGCGGGGTACCCAAGGAACTCGCGGGCGACATCTACCGGAAATATCAAAGCGGGATGCGCTCTCAAGGAGCCGTAGATTTCAACGACCTGCTACTAATGACCATCCAGCTTTTTGAGGAACAACCCGCCGTGCTGGGTAAAATCCGCCAGCGGGCGCGGTTCATCCACGTGGACGAGTACCAGGACACCAACCCCGTGCAGTACAAGCTGACCAAGCTCCTGGCCGGGTCTGGGGACGATGGCAAGGGGCCGAACCTGCTCGTGGTGGGCGACCCGGACCAGAGCATCTACGGCTTTCGCAACGCCGACATCAACAACATCCTCGACTTCACCAAGGATTATCCCGGCGCAAAGGTATTCCGGCTCGAGGAAAACTACCGCTCTACAGATGCCATCCTCAGGGTCGCCAACGCGGTTATCGAGAAGAACGCACTGCGGCTGGAGAAAGTCCTACGCACGGTGAAAACCGGCGGTGACCCGGTACGGCTGTACCGTGCGCCCAACGCCCGCGAAGAGGCCGCGTTTGTGGCCCGAGAAATTGTCAAGCTCAACCAGTTTGGCGAAACCGCCGTACTGTACCGGACAAATGCCCAATCGCGGTTGCTCGAGGAACATTTGCGCCGGGCCGGTGTGCCCGTCCGACTGGTGGGCGCGGTGGGCTTTTTCGAGCGGCGGGAAATTAAGGATTTGTTGGCGTATGGACGCGTCGCCGTTAATCCGCTTGATGGCATCAACCTGCGGCGCATCGTGAACACGCCGCCCAGGGGCATCGGGGCCAGCACCGTCGCCAAGCTCGTTGAGCACGCACAGCGGAGCGGGACGAGTGTCTTAGAGGCTCTGCGCCATGCCGAAACCGTGATTTCCCGGCCCCAGCAGGTGCAAGCCTTCGTTGAACTGCTGGACGGCCTTATCGAGGCGGCCTTCGAGACCGGCCCGGCGGAGTTTTTCGAGCGGGTGATGGACGCCATCGGCTTCCGCGAGGCGCTCAAAACCGAGATTGACGGCGAGGACCGCATCCAGAACGTCGAGGAGCTGCTGCGTGCTGCGCGAGACTGGGAAGAGGAGGAGGGCGGCTCGCTGTCGGATTTCCTAGACTCGGTGGCGCTCACCGCTAAAGCCGAGGAGCCGCAAGTGAAGGGCCACCAGGCCCCCGGCGATGCCGGTACTCAGAAGGGCGAGGCCCCGCCCGACGAATTGGTCACGCTGATGACGTTGCACAACGCCAAGGGCCTCGAGTTCCCCACTGTTTTCCTGGTGGGTCTCGAGGAAAACTTGCTCCCCCACCGGAACTCTTTGAACCGGCTGGAGGACCTTGAAGAAGAGCGCCGATTGTTCTACGTGGGCATCACCCGCGCTCAGGAAAAGCTTTACATCTCCTACGCCGAGGAGCGCGAGACCTACGGCAAGCGCGAGTACAGCCGTCCCAGCCGCTTTTTGGAAGACATCCCCGAGGAGTTGCTCAAGGAAATCAGCGCTTTTGGCGATACGGCAGTCCCAGTGCTGGCCTACACCCGGCCTGAGCCCAAGCCGAAAACTGCTTTGAGCGATTTCAAGGGCGGGGAGCGGGTTAAGCACCCGCGCTTTGGGCAGGGAACGGTGGTGGCTGCGCTCGGTGGCGAGGTGACGGTGATGTTCCCCGGCCTCGGGCTCAAGAAGCTCGCGGTGAAGTTCGCGGGCCTCGAGAAGATG
>PSMF01000007.1:2994-41322 GCA_040290005.1 Meiothermus sp. | reverse complement strand
CGGGTCTCAGACCCGCCCCTACATCATTACTGCGTACAGGACAGAATTTCCCGACACATCAAAAATGCGTTCCCGATTCTAACCCTTCGGGGTCGGCAAGCGGAGTCCCAACCACCGGCTGCTCAGCCGTAGCGCAATCGTGGTCCCTGCGCCTAGCAAAATCGCCAGCGCGGCCAGCTCGGGGAAGAACTTGTAGATGACAAACACCACCAACGCCCCCGCCGATGCCGCCGAGGCGTACAAATCGCGGTTGCGGTAGAAAATGCCGGGAACCTCGCCCGCCAGCACGTCGCGCAGGATGCCCCCACCTACGCCCGAGACCGTACCGGCAAAGATGCAGCCCCAAAACCCCAACCCGAAGGTGAGGCCGCGCTCGGCCCCAAGTGCCGCGAAAAGGCCGAGCCCCACAGTGTCGAGATAGTAGATGGGCCGGTCTAGCCTCGAGAACCGGTTGTAAAACCGCCAGACCAACAGCGAAATCAGCAGCACCGACCAGATCACCGACTCGTTGCGGAACACCTGCGGTGGCAGCGACCCCACCAGCACGTCGCGGATCGAACCGCCGCCCACCGCGGTCACCCCGGCCAGCACGAAGATGCCCACCAGGTCGAAGCGTTTCTGTACCGCCAGCAGTGCGCCTGAGGTGGCGAAGGTGAGGGTGGCGGCCCAGCCTATGAGGTCGAGGAACTGGTGGTAGTTCATAAGGCGTTGACCTTTCACAGCTTACGGTTGACCGCAAAAGCGTTGTCTCAGGTCGCAAGTCTCATGTCAGGGATAAGGTTTTGGCTCGAGACCTGAGACTTGGGAGTTGCGACGGTTCCTTGTGGCAAACGGTTGACGGTCAACGGTGAACCTCCTCGAGCCCCACCACCACCCGGCATTGCACGTGGTCCGGGGCGAGTCCTTCGGAGGTTTTGAAGGTGAGCCCCACTCGGTCCGGAGGCAGTCCGGTGAGCTGGGCCAGGTTTTGCTGAATAGCGGCTCTGGACGGCCCCAGCTTGGGCTTGTCGAGGGTGACGACGGCGGAAATCTGACCGAGCCGGTGGTTTCGTTGCGAGACTAGCTCTAAGGCGGCCGCCAGAATTATCCGGCTCTCCAAACCTTTCCATTTTGAGTCGGTGTCGGGGAAAAGCGTCCCTATATCTCCCGACCCGAAGGCGGAAAGGAGTGCATCCGAGAGGGCGTGTAAAAGCACGTCGCCGTCGGAGTGGGCCACCGCGCCGCGTTCACTCTTGATTTTCACCCCGCCCAGCCAGAGCTCGCGGCCCTCGGCCAGCCGGTGCGCGTCCTCGCCATAACCAATCCGGGTTTTTGGGTCGTCTCCCACAGCCCACAGCCTACAACCTGCCTTTGACCCTTGACTCTCGACCCTCAACCCTCGACACTCTTCTCATGGCGATTTACATGGTCTACGACGACGCGCTGGCATTGATGCGGCGGTTCACCCCCTCCGAAAGCCTACAGCGCCACATGCTGGCGGTCGAAACCGCGATGCGGGCTTACGCCAAAAAGTTCGGCGAGGACGAGGAGAAGTGGGCCGTCACCGCGATTTTGCACGACTACGATTACGAAAAAGCCCCGGAGACCCACCCTGAGAAGGGCGTGGAGATGTTGCGCGAGATGGGTTATCCCGAGGACGTGCTGGACGCGATTTTAGGTCACGCCGACAAGCCTGAGTATCCCCGCGACACCCTGATGGCTAAAACCCTGTTTGCGGTGGACGAATTGGTCGGCCTGATCACCGCCGCCGTTTACGTGCGCCCGGACAAGAGTATCGCTAGTTTGGAACTCTCGAGCCTCAAGAAAAAGTTCAAGGATAAAGCTTTCGCCGCCAAGGTAGACCGCGAGGGCATCGAGCGCGGGGCCGCCGAGCTGGGCGTGAGCCTAGACGAGCACATGAGCTTTGTGCTGGACGCGATGAAAGCCGATGCGCGGCGGCTGGGGTTGGACGGGCAATGAAAAGCGCTGATAGCCGATAGCTTATAGCCAAAAAACCTCACGGTCAGGGCGGGGATTCTCGCGCCCCAATTTCAACGCCCTAGACAAGAGCTTGGTTTCAGCTATCGGCTATGAGCTATTTGCTATCCGCGAGTTTTTACCGGGCGAATCAGCAGCAGCGAAACCGTGATCAGCACGAAAGCGATGAGGGCTTGCAGGGGGATCGGGAACTGCGGGATGTACTCCGAGGAGCAGGAAATCGGGCCGCTACAGGCGGCGGAAATATAACCGGCCTGCTCGAGCAGGTGCTTGATGCTGTACCCCGCCCCGATCACCGAAAGCGGCAGCGCGTACCACCGCGCGGTGTAATCGCTGCGCCACAGCGCGATACCCAAAACGATTGCGTTGGGGTACATAAAAATCCGCTGATACCAGCACATCTCGCAGGGGATGAAGTGTCGAATCTGCGAGTAGTACAGACTGCCCAGCGTGGCTACCACGGCCACCAGCCAGGCGAAGGCCAGCAACAGGGCGTTGCGGTCGAGGGTGGCGGATTTGTTCCCGGTGGTCTGCATCGGTTTTAGTTTATATACCGGGATTCGGGGTGTATGAGAGAAATGACCCAGGCTGCAGCCCCACCCTACCCCCCACCGCCGGCGGTGGGGGACCTAGTTTTAGCCCTCCCCTCGCAAAGCGGGGGAGCTGGAGGGGGGTGTTCTAGTTCTCGAGATACCCCGTGGCGAACACCGCCCCGTCTTTTACGTCGAGTTTGATGGCCTTGAGCGGCAACCGGGCCGGGCCACGCACCACCGTGCCGTCGGCGGCGTAGGTGCTGCCGTGGCAGGGGCAGACCAGTTGGTGCTGGGCGTTGGGCAGGTCGGGGGTGCAGCCCTGGTGGGTGCAGACCAGTTGGTAGGCCGAGAGATATAGCTCATCGTTGCCCGCTTTGAACTCCTGCACCCGTTTATCTTCCTTCTCCGGTTTGGGGACGCGCACCAGCAGCGACTTGGTGGAGGCGAAGTCAAAGGGAACGCTGTCCCAGTCCTTTGCCAGCTTGCTCAGGTCGGTGACTTTGACCGGAGTCATGCCTTGGGCCAAAGAAACTCGCCCCAGCGCCAGACCGGCACCGGTTACCGCCATCACTCCAATCGCTTTACGACGGCTGATCTTCTGCATGTCCTACCTCCTTTTGAGCAGCCCATCAGGGTTGCTCGGCCTACCCACCCAGGATAACGGGAGGCTGGTAACTCGGCGGTAACGTCCCAGTCCCAGCCCTGACTTCACCCGCCTACCTCCTTTCCGGCTTCGCGCTCTAAGTTAGGGTACGCCGAGTCGGCATGCTTGGATGCATGCCCATCCCAGATGTGTCCTGGATGGGGATTTGCGACATGCCGTTTTTATTGTCCTGGCCTTGAGTACCTTACAAACCTCTGCTGTACCCGCCCCGGAAACTCGGCCTCGGTTCCCGCAAGCCGCACGAAGGGCGCGGGGTGGATGCGCCCTAGGAGTCCCGCTCCTACATCGTTCCCCTGGCGCTGGGGCACGACCCCGGCGAGGATCGCCGCGCCCCTGTAGGTGAGCACCGCCCCCACCGCGTCGCCGTATAAGTAGGCGACAAACCCGCTGGCCTCGGGGTTTTGTAAGAGCTTTCCGACCGCCTGAGAAAAGGGGAAACGCCACTCCGGCGCGCCGTAAGCTTCGGTCAGGATGCGGGCAATCGTCCAGGCTTCCGACCAGGGGACGTGTTCGGTCCAATAGGCGCGGACGCTAGGCTCAGGCTGGCAGAGTTCAAAACTCGCCGAAGGCTGGAAGCCGAGGGCCAAAAGCTCGGAGGCATCGAAGCGCTCGGGGACGGTGAACGCGAGCGGTGCTCCAGCCATGCGGAAGCGGTCCTCGATTTCCTTTAGTGCCCCTTCGCTGTAGCCGAAGGCGGTATTAGCGAGCAGCAGGGGAAAGTTGGGCTGGAGCAGATACGGAACTCCGGCAACCTGACCGGACTGGGCGGCTAGGGGTTGGTAGAGGTCAAAGAGGTTCATAGGGGCTCGAGCCTTAGATTAATCTTCGCCCTCCACATTAACCCCGTCGGCCCTGCGGGCACCTCCCCTGATATTTGTCGCAAATAGCGTTCAGGACAGGAGCAGATAATAGCGTGCTCGAGGGACGGCAAGGTCAAAGGCGACCTCCCGACGGTGCGGGGTTCTCGGCGCTCATTCCATCACCGAGTCAGAGGCGGCTCCCCCCTTTACGAAGGAGGGACCCTCCGAGGTCGTTCCGGTCGAGTGCGGGACGATGATTGGGCGATGGACCGGGGGCTATGCCGCAGCAATCCCAAAACTCAGCCCAACAGCGCCTCGACAAACTCCCCTGAGTCAAAGGGTTGCAGATCATCGGCCTTCTCGCCCACCCCGATAAACCTGATCGGCACACCCAGCTCGCGCACGATGGGAACCAGGATTCCGCCTTTAGCTGTACCGTCAAGCTTGGTGACGATGACCCCGGTGAGGCCCGCCGTCTCGTTGAAGCGCTTGGCCTGCTCCAGGCCGTTCTGCCCCGTCACCGCGTCCAGCACCAGCCAGGTCTCACCCGGCTCGCCGGGGTCGGCCTTGGTGATGCTGCGCTTGACCTTGGAGAGTTCTTCCATCAGGTTGTGCTTGGTGTGGAGCCGCCCGGCGGTGTCTACCAGCAGTAAATCCGTGTCCCTGGCTTTCCTCGAGCTCGCCGCGTCAAAGGCCAGCGCCGCCGGATCGGAGCCCTCTGGGCCCTGGATTACCGGGATGCCCAGGCGCTCGCCCCATAGCCCGAGCTGTGCCCCGCCCGCCGCGCGGAAGGTATCCCCGGCGCAAAACATCACGCTTTTACCGCGCTCGCGGTAATACTGGCCTAGCTTGGCGATGGTGGTGGTCTTGCCCACTCCGTTTACCCCCACCATCAGCACCACCTTGCCCGCAGGCTCCAGGGTGGACTTCTTGGCGTTGGGGCTGAACCCCGCCTTGCGGATTTTGGCCCGGAAGGCGTCGGGCTCCAGCTGCACTACCAGGGCTTGCTTCAGCGCCTCGCGCACGTCCTTTTTGCCGGACGCGCGGACTTCTTCGATCACCTCACCGGTGGCGTCCACCCCAACATCGGCGGAGATCAGAGCGTACTCGAGTTCCTCCAGAATTTCCTCGGGGCTTTTAGCATTCCAGGGCACCGATTTGGAGATGTTGTCGCGGGTTTTGGATAACCCGTCGCGCAGACGTTGGAACCAACTCATAACACCCCAGTCTAACGGTGGAGAGGGGAAGGCAAGCGTTAACCGTTTACAGTTGACCGCAAGAACGTTGTTGAAGGTGTTGTTGGTCTTCGACAAACCCTTGGTCAACCCGCTCTGCTATCATGTCGAGGTTGTATGGCCGTTCTCCCTCCTACGCCTGAGAACCTGGCCCTGGCTGCTGATGTGATACGTACCGGTGGACTTGTAGCCTTCCCCACCGAAACCGTCTACGGCCTGGGGGCCAACGCTTTGAACGCCGAGGCTGCCACCAAGATCTTTGCGGCCAAGCGACGACCCAGCTTTGATCCCCTGATCGTCCACGTAGCCGACCGGGCGATGCTCGCCAAAGTGGCGCAGGAAATCCCCTCCCAAGCTGAAAAACTCATCGAGACCTTCTGGCCCGGCCCCCTGACCTTGGTGCTGCCGAAATCGGCGGACGTGCCCGGCATTGTGACCTCGGGGCTGCCCACTGTGGCGGTGCGGGTGCCCAGCCATCCGGTAGCCCTAGAGCTGATCCGCTGCGCCGGTGTGCCGATTGCCGCCCCCAGCGCCAACCCGTTTGGTTACCTGAGCCCCACCCGGGCCGAGCACGTCGAGCGGATGTTGGGGGACTCGGTGGACCTGATCTTGGACGGCGGGCCGACCGAGTTCGGGGTGGAGAGCACCATCGTGCTGCTGGCGGATAAACCGACCCTGTTGCGTCCGGGAGCGGTCACCCTCGAGGCCCTCGAGGCCCTTTTGGGCAAGCTTGAGATTGGGGCAGGGGAGAGCGAGAAACCCCTGGTTCCCGGCCAACTTCCGCAGCACTATGCCCCGCGTACCCCCATCGCCATCGCCAAACCCGAGACCTTAGCCCCCGAGGTGCGCAAGCGGGCGGGCTATCTGGCCTTTCGGGACGTGCCCAAGGGTTTCAAGGTGGTCAAGGTGCTCTCCCCGACGGGAGATTTGCTCGAGGCCGCAGCCCATCTGTTCGAGGCTTTGCACCAGCTCGACCGGTTGGGGCTGGAAATCATTTACGCCGAGCCGGTGCCCGAGGCAGGATTGGGTCAGGCCATCATGGACCGGTTGCGGCGGGCGGCGCTGCGAGATTGAGGCTTTACGTCCAGAACGATATTACCGGTGGATTGGTTTTGCCGTACCCGAGCAGAAGTCATGAATTCCATAAAAATTCCCTCGTCATTCGGAGCGCGCCTTTAGCCCTGAGCTTTGCCGAAGGAGAAGAATCTCACCCGCGCTCCACAGCACGACTTCACGGGTAGAAAAAACGTGTCCTATAGCGAATGTGTTTATGAGTGACGCACATCCGAGGATGTTCTGACTGCGCTGTCGCTACGCAGGGCATGACAACCTCAATTGAGAGTCCGGGCCGCCTCCGGCAAGCGGAGGACAAAAGCCGGGATTACCACCCGGAAACGTTGCCCCAACATGTTCTGGAAGATGTAGAAGCCCTCCATCGAGCCCGGCGGGTGTTCGATGGGGCAAAAGCTGTTGTATTCGAAGCTCTGTCCTGGCTCGAGAATCGGCTTCTCACCCACCACGCCCTCTCCCTGTACTTGGGTCTCCTCCCCGAAGGACTGCCGGATGAGCCATTGGCGCTCCAAAAGCTGCACGATTTCATTGCCGTGGTTGGTGATGGTGATGAAGTAGACGAAAACGTGCCGTCCCGAAGCGGAATGCTCCTCGGCGTAGACCACTCGCACCGAGACCGCGATGTCGTCGCGCAGAGGCAAATCACTCATGGTCCAAGGCTATCGCATCGGCGGGTAGACGGTTGTGTGAGCGCCATGATTCTGTTATGGTCATAATTGCAGGTTTCCAGTTAGCTGGTTGGTTTGGCGGAGGTGGAGTATGGAGTATCCTGAACACGAAAAGTTTAGCCATGAAGGCGTCACGCAAGCGCTGCTCAAGGGCCTCGAGATGGCCGTGGAGGGCGACGAAACCGACTCCAAGTACGGCTGGTACAACGGGCTGTGGTTCGCGGTGAAAGACCTCGGGGTCCAGGAGGCCGCGCGGGCGCTGGGGCCGGGGCGTTCCACCGTGGCAGCCCACCTCGACCACGTGCGGCTCACACTGATTTACGTGCGCCACGCCCTTGCGGGCGAGGAGTACAAGGCTGACTGGGGCAGCAGTTGGAAGATTGCCTCCCCCAGCGAGGCCCAGTGGGAGGAGATCAAAACCGGTTTTCGCCAGGAGTACGACGCCCTGCGGCAGTTTATCCAGTCCAAACCCTTCTGGCGCGAACCGGGGCTCACCGCCGCCATCCACAACATCGGCCACACTGCCTACCACGCGGGGGCCGTGCGGCAGATTTTGAAGGGCACTTAGCTCGCTCAGGAGGGCGCAGTGTCCGAAGACGCGAAGGCAATCCGAGACTTGGTTGGGGAATGGCTACCGGCTACCGCCGAGCATAGTTTGGACAGGGTGTTGAGCCTGATGGACGAGGACGTGGTGTTTCTCACCCCTGGAGGGCCTCCTCCAAGATTCGGGAGGTTCGGGTGATGGAGCAGTGGGCCTGTTGCTGGAACCGCCTCAGCGTGAGGATGTACCCCGAGTCTGGCCAACCCGTTCGGCACAGTGGGAATGTGCTCAGCGTGTTGCAAAAGCTGCTGCAAGGTTGGGTGATTTTCCGTGATGCCAATATGCTCGCCCTGGAGCAGTAGAAGGCGACATACCTTGGGAGGTTGCATGCAGCATGAAGATGTCTCGTCCTTGTCTGCCTTGCTCGAGACCTGGGCCACCTACAACGCCATCAACCTGGCGCTGCTAAAGGCTCTGCCCGAGGGCGGATTGGCGGCGGTTTGTGCTTCGGGCGGGATGACGGTGGGGCAGCAGTTCGGGCACATGCACAACACGCGGATGCGCTGGGCAAAAGAATCCGAACCCGAACTCACCGAGGGGGGGTTACGGTTTGACTACGAGAAAAGCCCGAGCCTGGAAGAGCTGAGCGAGGCCCTAAAGGCGTCGGGGCAGATGATTGGTTTGCTGCTCCTGCGTCGCAGCCAAGCCGGCTTGCGGGTTGAGCGGTTCTCCGGCCCCCTGACCTCGTTTGTGGGCTACCTAATCTCGCACGAGTCGCACCACCGGGGCCAGATGGTCCTCGCTTTGAAGCAGTCCGGGCTCCTCTTTCCGATGAGCAGGGCATGAAGTTATGGAAGGGCTGGTGGGGTCGCGGGGTGAACGCGGATTTCCCAGTTTGAGAACATGCGTCGTGAACGGGAACGATTGAGTATGAAGGGGACAAGAGCTCGATGATTCCACTGGAAACCTACCTCGCTACCCACCTGCGCTACACGGTGTGGGCCACCCGGCGCACCTTGCGGGCGGTCAGGCAGTTATCGCAAGAGGAATATCTGCGCGACCTGGTAACCGGTCACGGCAGCGTCCGGGGCACGCTCGAGCACATGTTGGGCGCAGACCGCGGTTGGTACGCGCTGCTGGCGGGCGAACCGGCAGGGGTGGAGACACCAGAGGGTGAATACTACGCCGAGTTCGGACATTTAGAAACCGACCACAGCGTAATCTTGGCGCGATACGAGCAGCTCGCCAGCTTCCTCACCGACTTGGAGCTTGCCGCTTATTTTGCCAACAGTCGGGTTTACGTTCCCTGGCTAAAGACCCAAATCCCTAAGTGGCAAGGGGTGATGAACGTCGTCAGTCACGCTACCTATCACCGGGGCCAGATTGCCGCGATGATTCACCAACTGGGGCACTCCCCGCTAAAGACCGACCTCGTTTACTACTACGTCGAGCTCGAGGGCAAAACCTCAGCCTCCTAGGCTGGCGCGATAAAAACAGCAAAATCAGCGCCAGGACTGCCGGAGCGGCTTGGAAGTAAAGAATTCGCCGTGGCCCGGTTAAGCCTCCGTAGACTCCAGCGACCAGCACGCACAGCAGAAAAAACACCTTGAAGGCCAGGCTCCCGCTGAGCAGCCCTCACAGCAGCCCGGCGGCCAGAAAGCCGTTGTATAGCCCTTAGTTGGCCGCTAGGACGGCGGTGGAGTCGGCCCATTCCTGGGTCATGCTGAAGGCCCGTAGACCCCTAGGTGTGCGCCAGAGGAACATCTCGAGCACCAGGATATACACGTGCAGGAGTCCGATCAGCAATACCCCGAGGTTGGCTAAAAACTCCATCCTAGGCCTCCTTGGCAACCGCCCTTTGCAGCAACATCTCGGGCGACACCCCGCTCAAAGACTCGAGGATCAGGTCCGCCTCGCTCAAATCTAGGTGCTTTGTGAGCGGGTTGGGGATCACCGCCACGAACATCCCAGCAGCCTTGGCGGCCTTGATGCCGTTGAGTGAGTCCTCGAGCACGGCGGCTTCGCTGGGGCTCACCCCTAAGCCCTCTGCCGCCCGCAGAAACAAGGCCGGGTCGGGCTTGGTGCGCTCCACGTCGTCGCGGGTGCGCAGCACCGAGAAATAATCAATCAACCCCAGCCGCCGCAGATGGCCTTCCACCCAGCTCCGGCCCGAACTGCTCGCCACCGCTAACGGCACACCCTGTTGCTTGGCCTCGGCGAGCAGCTCTCGCACCCCCGGCAGCGCATCGGTGGCGTTCACGTACTCGCGCTCGAGGGTTTTTGCCCGCTCTAGCACCAAGTCGTGGTCTACCGGACGTCCCACCTGCCCCTCGATGTCGGCCAGCGGGTTGAACTCCACCTCGTTGGTGCCGATCAGAGGCAGCCAGGTCTCCAGCGTTAGTGTCGCCCCTTGCTCGGCGTAAACCTGTTGCCAGGCTCGGAAAATTGCGCTCTCGCTGTCGAAAATCGTGCCGTCGAGGTCGAAGATTAGGGCCTTCATAGGCTGAAGGCTAAAGGCTAGGGGCATAAAGCTCAAGACTTGAGCCGCTCGTGGCTCGGCTATAGAGGCTCGAGGTCTAAAGCACTGTGCTATCTAGGACAGGGATTTCTGCCCATTGATTTTGCCCTTCCGGACGCGAGTCAACCTTCGCCGTTCAAGGCCAAACCGTAAACAATCCTCATTTCATTGAACCTGATACAAACTTGACAAAACATATAGTAGACTCTCCGCGTGAAACGCTCATTGCTTTTGTTCACGGCCCTGTTGGCCCTCGGCTTGTCCGCGGCTTTTGCCCAGAACCCGGTCAAAGTCCGCATCGGCTTCAACCCCACCCAAAACTCCGACCAGCTCAAACCGGCGGTGCAGGCTATCGCCGACTTTATCGAAAAGGAGTTCAAGGGCACGGTGGAGGTCGAGACCTTTATCCCCACCGACTACCGCGGCCTGATCGAGGCCATGCGCGGCGGCAATTTGGACTTTGCCTTCTTCCCGCCCGACGGCTACGTGGTGGCCCACCAGGACGTGGGTGCGACGGTGCTCCTGAAAAGCGTGCGCGGCACCAGCCCCTACTACTGGTCGGCGATTGTGGTGCGTAAAGACAGCGGCATCAAGAACGTACAGGGCCTCGAGGGCAAGACCATCGCCTGGGTGGACAAGAACTCCGCCGCCGGATATGTTTTCCCTAGAGCCGCCCTGATTGATGCCAAGCTCGACCCCGACAAGCTTTTTGCCAAGCAGGTCTTCGCCGGAAAGCACGACGCGGCGGTGCTGGCGGTGCTGAACAAGTCGGTGGATGCAGCCGCTACTTTCGCCAACGACGACAAGAACAAGAGCGGGGCCTGGACCCAGTTTTTGAAGCCCGAGGAGGCCGCCCAGCTCACCGCCATCTTCTACTCCAAGCCCATCCCCGGAGACACTTTCAGCGTCTCCAAGGATTTCCTCGCCAAGTACCCCAACCTGGCGCGGGGCATCGCCGCCGCCATCCAGCGCATCAAGACTCCCCAGAGCAAGCTGCTGGCCGACCTCTACCGCATTGACTACATGGTTCCCGCCAAAGACTCCGACTACGACGTGGTGCGGGCAGCCCGCAAGGTGGCTGGGCAATAGGCAGCCGTAGGAAGGAACCCCGAGATTTTTTGGGGTTCCTTCGTTTTGTACAATACCGCTATGCCCCGGACCCTCACTTTGACTCTACCCAACGAGATACTAAAGCCCCTGCCAGAGGCCGCACAGGGGAGGGCCGGAGTCTCGAGAAATCGTCGCCCTCGAGCGGCTAATACACGGTTTGGAGCAGGCCCACAACCTGCGTCAGCTCGCCGACCTGTTCGGGGCAGCGAGCTTGGGTAGGCCGAGTGGGTCCGACAACGAGAGCATTGACCGTGATCTTGCCCGCGAATACGGCTGGGGGCAGTGATGTTTCTGGGCACCTCTGGTCTACACTATGTTCTGGCGGAGTTTATCCCGCTGACCCTGGCGAGGGGGGTTCGAGCGCAGGATGGCCCTGGGGTTTGCAGGGACCGTCACCCCCGATCCGGGAATTGAGGTGGTTTGGGTGGGTAAGACCTGCACGACCAGGCGACTCAGCTTTTCAGGCAAAGGTTGGATAAAACGTATTCGTTATGCGACGCGGTGAGCTTTATCCTGATGCCCCAGCGCGGAGGGGCAGGGGCCCTGACCACCGACCGGCATTTGAACAGGAAGGGTTTACGCGGCTCCTAGCCAGCAGGGTTACATGATCGAAGTCCGAAACGTCAGCCAAACCTTTCTCACCGTCAAGGGGCCGTTTCAAGCCTTGGTGGACGTAAACTTGAGGGTTCCCGACGGGGATTTTGTCGCCATCATCGGGCGCTCGGGGGCGGGGAAGAGTACTTTCTTGCGCACCCTCAACGGTTTGCTGATCCCCTCTCAGGGCTCCGTGACCGTGGACGGGACCAACATCACCCGGCTGCCCAAGCGCGAGCTTCAGAAGTACCGCCGCCGGGTGGGGTTTATCTTCCAGCAGTTCAACCTGGTAAACCGTCTGAGCGTCTTAGAAAACGTCCTGCACGGGCGGCTGGGCTACCTGCCGACCTGGCGTGGGTTGCTGGGGCTCTACACCGAGTACGACTATGAGGTGGCGCGGGCGCAACTGGCGCGGGTGGACCTTAGCCCCAAAGAAGGTGCCAGGGTGGATTCACTCTCGGGCGGGCAGATGCAGCGGGTGGCGATTGCCCGGGCGATGGCCCAGGAGCCCACCCTGATCCTGGCCGACGAGCCCGCCGCCAACTTAGACCCCGTTTTATCGGAAGAGGTAATGCGCACCTTGCGGCGGTTTAACTCCGAGGAAGGGGTGACGGTGGTGATCAACATCCACGCGCTGGATTTGGCCCTCAAATATGCCCGGCGGATCATCGCCTTCAAGCGGGGGAGCTTGGTCTTCGACGGAGCTCCAGCCGAACTCAGCGAGGAGACCATCAGCGACATCTACGAGCGCAAGGAGATGCTGGCGTGAAAAGCGATGAGCAACTAGCGATGAGGGATGAGTTAAGGCCAAGGGTACAGAGCAGGGGGCAGAGGGCTACAATCTGAGGGGAACTCTGCTCTGTGCCCTCGCCCCTTAGGGTGTCCAGCTCATCGCTCATTGCTTACCATCCTCGAGCCGGGAGCAACCATGACCACCATTCTTTTATATGCACTGATCGGCTTTGCCGTGGCCTTGATCTCCGGCCTCGCTAAGGGGTCCATGCGCCGGTTGTGGGTGGGTGGGGCGATAGGGCTGTTGGTGAGCTATCTGGCGTTCCCATTCTGCCGGGCGCTCGGCAACCTGACCCGCGAAACCGTAGACCCCACGCCGCTGGCGCTCTCTTTCAGCTTCCCTCTGCTGTTTGTGATCCCCGTTCTGGTTGGTCTGGCCCTGGCGCTCGGCCACCGAGGCGGTCGGGGCGGGGCTTGGGCGGGGGTGCTGGCCGGGGCAGGCACGCTGCTGGTGGGGTTGGTGTTCTACGCCCAGCCGATCCATTTGGTCCGGTTGGCTCCGGTCAACGGGCTGATGGAGCTGCTCACTGCGCTGGCGCTGGCTGGGGCCATAGGTCTGGCGGCCTGGAATCGCCCCCGGCTGCGCCTGCCGCTGCTCGGGGCGGCCGCGGTGGTGGGCATTCTGGCGTTTGTTTGGTTGAACTCGGGTGCTGGGCACACCTACTTGCCCAACAGCGCGGGGTATTACAAGCTGCTGTTGGGGACTCCAGCGGGCACCGACCAGCAGATCGTGGAGTCCTATAATGCGGGCCTCGAGGCCCGCAATGCTATAGCCAAGGAGAACGGCCTCCCCCTGGCCGAGCCCATCCGAAGCCTCACCGACCTGCGCGGCAAAATCCCCGCCGCGGCCGCTACCCAAGGCTACCGAATGCTCCTGCCAAGCGAGCTGCAGTACGGCGCGTTCGCGCTGTTCGTGTTGGCTGGGTTGATGCTGGGAGCGGGAATGGTGCAACTGCGCAATCCACGTCTGGAAGAGGCCGGTGATCTTCAAGCGGGTTTCGTCCTGGCCTCGGTGTTCTCGCTGTTGCTCCCGGCCTTTGACGCCACCGAGTTCAACCTGTCCAAGCTCGTGGCGGGCTGGCCGTTTCTGGTGCAGTTCGGGCAGAAAGCCTGGCCACCGCTCCTCTCCGACCCCGGCACCAACCGGTTTCCCTTACAGGAAGTGCTCTCGTTTATGGCGATCACGATAGAAATCGCCCTGGTGGGCACTTTCCTGGCCGCCCTGTTTGCCCTGCCTACTTCGTTTTTGGCTGCCCGCAACCTCACCGGCGGGAGCCCGGTGATGCGCGGGGTGTTCTTCTTCATGCGTGGCTTTTACAACGTGGACCGCGGGGTGGACACCCTGATCCTGGCGTTGGTGCTGGTGGCGGCGGTGGGGCTGGGGCCTTTCGCCGGGGTGCTAGCGATGGCGATTCACAGCATCGCCGACCTTGGCAAACTCTACAGCGAGGCCATCGAGAACGTGGACAGGGGGCCGATCGAGGCGCTGGAGTCCACCGGCGCCGCAGGAGTGAACGTGCTGCGCTGGGCGATTCTGCCCCAGGTGCTGCCGCTGATCGTGTCCTACACGGTCTACCGTTTCGAGATCAACTTCCGGGTCTCGATCATCCTGGGCTTCGTGGGGGCGGGCGGGATCGGGTTTTTCATCCAGGGGGCGATGGCAGCGGGGCAATACAACCAGATGATCATCGGGGTGATCGCCATCGTGATCGTGGTCAACCTGATTGACTTCGCCTCCTCCTGGCTGCGCAGCCGCTTGGTCTGATTCCTGCTCTGCACGATGTTTTTTGATGTGGTGATTTCGCCCTTCTAGACATAAGGGGCGAAGTTGGCCTCGAGCCTTATAGTAAAAACCGCCATGCCCTTATTCGATTTCCCCCTCGAGCAGCTCCAAACCTACCGTCCTGAGCGCACCGAGCCCGCCGACTTCGGCGCCTTCTGGCAGCAAACGCTGGACGAAGCCCGGCAGCATCCGTTAGACCCGAAGTTTGAGCCGGTGGACGCGCATCTAAAGACCCTCGAGGTCTTCGACGTGACCTTCAGCGGCTACGGTGGGCAGTCGATCAAAGGTTGGTTTCTGCTACCCAAGGTGCGGGAAGGTAAGCTGCCCTGCGTGGTCGAATACATCGGCTACGGCGGCGGGCGCGGCTTCCCGCTAGAGTGGCTGGCCTTCGCCAGCGCGGGCTACGCCCATCTGGTGATGGACACGCGGGGGCAGGGCAGTCGGTGGCGCAAGGGCGACACGCCAGACCTGGCTCCCGACGGCGATAATCCCCAGCATCCGGGGTTTATGACCAGGGGCATTCTTTCTCCGCAGACTTACTACTACCGTCGGGTTTTCACCGACGCGGTGCGGGCGGTGGAGGCGGCCAAGTCTCGAGCCGAGGTGGACCCCGCACGCATCGCGGTGACCGGCGGAAGCCAAGGCGGCGGCATCTCTTTAGCGGTGGCCGCTTTAGCCGAGGTACAAGCCGCCATGCCCGACGTGCCCTTTCTCTGTCACTACCGCCGCGCTACCGAGATCATTGACACTGCTCCTTATAACGAGATCGCCATCTACTGCAAGATTCACCGTGACAAGGTAGAAACCGTGTTCAACACCCTCAGCTATTTCGACGGGGTTAATTTCGCCGCTCGCTCACGTGCCAAGGCCCTATTCTCGGTGGGGTTGATGGACGACATTTGCCCGCCCAGCACGGTTTACGCCGCCTACAACCACTACATGGGGCCAAAGGAGATTCGGGTTTACCCTTACAACAACCACGAGGGCGGGGAGAGCTTCCAGACGCTGGAGAAGCTCCGGTTTCTGCGCGGCTTGGGCTGGTGAGCTTAGGGTGGGGAGACGGCCCCGGCTTGCACTTTGCTGCATACCCGAGCCTCCCCGCGATGCCACCCAATCGCGTGGTCTCCCCGATTTCATCTTTGTGTCATGCCGAATCGGTCAAAATAGAGCATAATAGAGCATATGCCCCGTGCACTCTTAGTCGCGGTTTTGGCAGCACTGGTTTTCTTATCCCTGATCGCCTGTCGTTCGCGCCAAGCTAACGCTACCTCACCGCAGCCGCCCGCGCAGAGTGCAGCCCCTTCAACCTCGTCTGGCTCCAGCCAACCCACGCCCCAGGCCAAAGGGCTGCTCGAGGGCCTGGCGGGGATGCCCAAGTATGATCCACAAAACGTGTATGCCTTTATCAAGCCGGGGATGCTCTCGCCGGCGGTTAAGGACTTCCCCGAGCGTGTTTATGTGCCCGACGGCAAAACCAACGAGTTGTACGTGATAGACCCCAAAACCTACAGCGTCGTCGCCCGCTACAAGGTGGACGCCGAGCCGCAGCACGTGGTTCCTTCCTACGACCTCAAGACCCTGTACGTGGTCAACGATATGGGCCACACCATCATTCCCATTGACCCAGCGACGGCGAAACTGGGGAAGCGCATCAAGGTGCAAGACCCCTACAACCTCTACTTCACCCCCGACGGCAAGCACGCCATCGTGGTGGCCGAGTACCAGCGCCGCCTGGATTTCTTCGACCCGCAGACCTGGACCCGCCAAAGCTCAATCCGCGTCCCCTGCAAGGGCGTCAACCACATGGACTATACCGCTGACGGGCGCACCCTAATCGCGGCCTGCGAGTTCAGCGGTGACGTTTTGAAGATTGATGTCGAAGGGCAAAAGGTGCTGGGGAAGTTGCACGTGGGCGGGATGCCACAGGATGTGAAGCTCTCCCCCGACGGCAAGGTGTTTTACGTGGCCGACATGATGGCGAACGGGGTGCACCTGATTGACGGGAACGCGCTAACTAAGGTTGGCTTCGTCCCTACCGGAAAAGGGGCGCATGGGCTGTACCCTAGCCGCGATGCCAAGGTGCTGTACGTGTCGAACCGGGGCGAGGGCTCGGTGAGCGTGCTCGAGTTCGCTAGCCGCAAGGTGCTGACCAAGTGGAAAATCCCCGGCGGAGGCAGCCCCGATATGGGCGGGGTTTCGGCAGACGGCCGAGAACTCTGGCTGGCCGGGCGTTACAACGGAGAGGTATACGTCTTCGATACCAACTTAGAGACCGGCGGTCTCAAGCACCGCATCAAGGTGGGGAAGGGGCCCCACGGGCTGGCCTTTTATCCGCAGCCCGGGCGGTATTCGTTGGGGCACACCGGGGTGTTTCGCTAGGCAGGGGTGTGGCCTCTGTGACAGCGTTCGTGGTGGCTGTCGCTACGCTGGGTTAGGAGGAGGTGAGCGATGGCGGATAAGAAAAAGGGCGGGCGCTCCTCGCACGACCCGCACCACGACGCGGGGAGAGGGAAGAAGGGCGAAGCCGCCCCCGAAGTGCGCCAGACCGATAAGGATCAGCGAGAAGGGAAAGCCTCGAGCCGCAAGAGCAAAAGTTGAACCCAGCGAAATCAGGACCAGAGTTGTATTTTCCTGGCCCTGATCTGTGTTTGACTATGCTATGAGTTGGATGACCTAATCCGCTGTAGCTCGGCGGCAATCAGCCGTTCCTTGAGGCCAGAGCCCATCAACCCGAACACCGCGACGCCTTGGATGGTGAGCCCTAAGCCCCAGCCCAGCAGCGGGAAAACGAATCACAGCGCCTCCGGGCTGGTGAGCAGGTTAACGGCGATGAGCAGCAGGTTGACCAGCACGAATACGCTGGCATGGACGTAAAACCCTAGTTTAGCTTCGGCACGTTTGCGGGCGGTGCGCAGCAGTTCTTGTTCGTTCATGGCTTCCTCCTTTATTCCTGATCCTGGTTCAGACGGCCTCGCATGGTTTCTAGTTTTCCTTTCACCGGCACAGCTTTGCTCGCCTTGGCCAGACCGTAGAGCGGCATGTTGCCGTAGATGTTCTCAAACGCCCCCGCCTCGACCTTGTAGGTTGCGTGCCAGATGCCTACCGCCCCGCCTTTGAAGGACTGTCGGAAAAACCGCTTCCAGGCCTCGGGGTGGAGGGCCGGGTCCTGGCGGGCGAAACGCTCTAAATCTTCGGTGCTGCGCCAATATTGCACGGTCACGATCTCGCGGAAGTTGGGGCTGATCAACGGACCGTTGGCACCCAGAAAGCCGCTCTTTGGATGCTGATATAGATAGCTCAGCATCGGCACCATTGCGCCCGCCACCGGCATCCACTCGCGGAAACGGAGCCAGTTGTTGACCCGCATTCCAATCAGGAAGACCACCAGTGGCCCATCGTGTCCTGCGGCAAAACGCCCGGTCTGAATCATAGTTTTCTCCTAGGCTGCGGCCCGGTCTGCCGGAACCGTCCCAGTTTCTCGGTAAAACTCGAGCGTCTTTCTTATCGCTTCTTCCAGGGGCGTAGCCCTTATCCCAAAGGTGCGCTCGAACTTCGCAGAATCCACAGGGTAAGGCCGATTGAACTCGTACATCATCTCCACCGTCTCGCGGATGGCCGGGACAAACAGCCCGCCTAGACGTACCGTCAGGTTGCCCAGAGCTTGCGCCTTGGGCTGGCCCAGCTGTCCGGCTGCCGTCCAAAGCCGCCGAGCGAACTCGGTCTGGGTGAGGGCCGGTTGCACCGGAGGAATCCACACTTGACCCCAACCTTGTTCGCTCGTTCCCAGAATCGCCATCGCCTTTCCCACGTCGGGGATGTAACTGTAGGTGTGCGGCTGGTCGAGACGTCCCAGAAACTGCATCCGCCTGCCCCGCAGGGCCGGTCTAACACCATGGCTGCGGCGACATCGTAGCCTGGTCCAAAGTAGTTAGAGGGGCGCGAAATCGCCACCTCGAGCTTCCCTGCTTTGTGCGCTGCCAACGCAGCATCCGCCATCGCTTTACGCACTTTGCCCTTCTTGGTGTGGGGATTCTGCGGCGAGTCTTCGGCGATCGGCTGGCCCTGTGGATCGCCGTACATATAGAGGTTGTCGGCGAGGACGAGCTTGGCTTCATTTGCTGCTGCGCCCTCGAGGATGCTGGTCTGCAACGCGGGGAACTCCTCGGCCCAGCGGTGGTACTCGGGCTGGGCGGGTGGTGACCCTATCGCTCACGGCTTCGATCTACTTTACAGCGTTATCTTTGTCAACCGGCTTTAGTCTTGAAAGGTGGGAAAGCTCGAGGGCCAGCGTGTTGGGCAGTTACAGAAATACAGCCGGACCCCTTTACGCCCAAGAATCTGTGGTGGGTATACCTAGCCCTGTCGGTTTCTCAGGCCGACGATTACCTCGATCACTACGATCACGGCAACCAGAATTGCACCGGCCAAGAATACTTGAAGTAAGCTCACATTCACTGCTGCCGCAACTTACACCCTAGCCTATTTACCATACCCCGGTAAGGCAGCGGTATGTTGCGTATGCAACTGTGACGCCTCGGCCCACAGTGATGGTCGTGGGCGACAAAATACCTAAGCAATGCAAAGAATTAGCGGTCTAAAGCTCGATCCAGAAGCGCAGCTTGGGCTGCGCGTGACCTTCCACCCGCACCTCGGACTCCAACACGCCTGCATTGGCCTCGATGATTTTCCTCGAGCCGACATTGCTTTTGTCGCAGGTCACCAGCACCCGCCCCAGACCGAGTTGTCTGGCCCAGGGCAGGGCGAGCCTGAGGCCGAGGGTGCCATAGCCCTTGCGCCGCGCCGAGGGGCGAATCTCGTAGCCGATGTGCCCGCCCCAGACGCTCAAGGTGCCCACCAGTTGGTGGCGGATGGAAACCCGGCCCAAAAACTCCTCGCCCTCCACCAGCCACAGCACCGTTTCGGGGGAGAAGCCAGGGGGAACTTTATCGGGGTTTTCCCGGTCCAGCAGCTTGCGCACGAAGACCGGAAAGTTGGCCCGTAGCCAGGCTGGATCTAGGTCTAAGAGGCGGTCCTCGGCCTGGAACTCCTGCAGGGCCGCGAGGTAGCTGTCTTTATAGGCAACCGAGGGGCGAATCAGCTCTGGCACGTGCTAAACCCCACCGGCCCTGAACGCCGCCCCAACCACCTCTTTGGCCTCGCTCATGACGCGCTCGAGGTGTTCCTGGCCTTTGAAGCTCTCGGCATAAATCTTGTAAACATCCTCGGTGCCGCTCGGTCTGGCGGCGAACCAGGCGTTTTCGGTGACGACCTTGAGGCCGCCGATAGGCTCGTTGTTGCCCGGAGCCCTGGTCAGCTTGGCGACAATCGGCTCCCCCGCGAGTTCAGTGGCGCTGACCATCTCCGGCGAGAGGTTGGCGAGCACCTTTTTCTGCGCGGCGTTAGCCGCGGCGTCCATGCGGTTATAGGCAGAGGAGCCGAACTTGGCCTCCAACTCTTTGTAGTGCTGGCTGGGCGATTTTCCGGTCTTGGCGAGGATTTCCGCTGCCAGGAGCCCGAGGATAATCCCATCTTTGTCGGTGCTCCAGGCCGAGCTGTCGAAGCGCAGAAAGCTGGCCCCAGCACTCTCCTCCCCGCCGAAGCCGAGGGTGCCGGTCTGCAAGCCCTCCACGAAGTATTTGAACCCCACGGGAACCTCGACCAGTTTTCGGCCCAAGCTGTTCGTTACCCGGTCAATCATGCTGCTGGACACCAGGGTTTTGCCCACACCCGTCGAGGTGGGCCACTGCGGGCGGTTTTGGTACAGATAGTGGACGCACACCGCCAGATAGTGATTGGGGTTCATCAGCCCGTCGCGGGTGACGATGCCGTGCCGGTCGGCGTCGGGGTCGTTGCCCACGGCGACATCGAAACTGTCCTTGAGGCCGATGAGCGAGGCCATCGCGTAGGGTGAGGAGCAGTCCATGCGGATTTTGCCATCTTTGTCCACGGTCATGAAGGCGAAACTGGGGTCAATCCGCTCATTTACGACCGTGAGCTCGAGGCCATAGTGCTCCAAAACCTTCTGCCACACCGGAAGCGAAGAGCCCCCGAGCGGATCCACGCCGATCTTGACGCCCGCTGACTTAATGGCTTTGATGTCCACGATTTGCCCCAGTTCACTTACATAGGGGGTGACGAAATCGAACTCCTGGGCTTGCTGCAGCGCCTCGGATAAAGGCTCGCGCTTGACCTCGGTGAGCCCGTCTTGCAAAAGCTGATTGGCCCGGTCCTGGATGGCCTTGGTGACGTTGGTATCGGCGGGGCCGCCATTGGGCGGGTTGTATTTGAAGCCGCCGTCCTGCGGCGGGTTGTGGCTCGGGGTGATGACGATACCGTCGGCCCAACCCTCGCCGCGGTCTTTGTTGTAACTGAGAATCGCGTGCGAGACGAGCGGGGTGGGGGTGTAGCCGCGCCCTTTCTCGTAGCGCACCTGTACGCCGTTGGCGCACAAAACCTCCAAGGCCGTCACCCAAGCAGGTTCGGAGAGGGCGTGGGTATCCATGCCGATGTAGAGCGGGCCGGTGATGCCCTGTCCGGCGCGGTACTCGGCTACGGCTTGGGAAACGGCCAGGATGTGGGCCTCGTTGAAGGTTCCCACCAGCGAGGTTCCCCGGTGCCCGCTGGTGCCAAAGGCCACGCGCTGGGCGGGGTTGGCGGGGTCGGGCTTGAGGGCGTAATACGCGGCTACCAATCGGGGGATGTTGGTGAGGATGCTGTGGGGGGCGGGTTTTCCGGCGAGCGGGCTAAGCGACATGCGACCTCCTGGGGCTTTGTTTAGCGTGGCTTGAGCGGGACCGAGCCCAGGTGAACCAAATAGGGCTGTCCCCCTTTTTTGCGATCATACCGTAGCAACAACTCGAGCAACTCGGCTTGAAACGCTTTGGCGTCCGCGAAATCCAGACACAGCCGGTGCCACAGGTTCACCGCAGCGGGGGCTTCGGGGGCCCGAACGTTGAAGGGGCGGTTGCCCTGTTCGTCGGCGAACACATACGTGAGCTGCCCTCCCGGCGCGCTCAGTCACACGCCCCAGCCGGGCTCGCAGAGCAGGTCGGTCACGCCCTGCGCGAAGCTGGTCTGCGCCGACCCCACGAGCTGAGCGTAGACCTCCTCGAGCGAGGCCGCACTTAGCCGGGCAAAGGGAACAAAAAAGCCTCGGCACTAGCGCGGTAGTGCGGCACGGCTCGCCCCGAGCGCTTTTTGAGCCCGCTGGGCTCGAGCAACTCCATCGCCAACAGCCGTCGCACCCAGTAGGCGGTGGCGTTAATTCTGGTCCCGAGCAGCCGGGCCACCGAAGCCACGCTGTGCTCGGTGATGAGAAAAGGGTTAGAGGTACTCCGGGGTTTTTGAATCCACCAGGGCCTGCGCGGTGGTGGGGTCTTCCACCCGCCGGACCTTGGTCAAATTGCCGTCTTCCATTTGTTCTAGCTTAGCCCGAGCATCGGCCTATGCCCATAGCGGGTGGGAGGCAGCGCATGAAACGATACGGTGTGGCACTATGCGTCGGCGTGACCTTGGTTTTCGGGTTAGGGTTCGGACAAGGGTGCTCTGGGGGCGGCATGGATAGGGCGTTCTGGCAATCGGTCAAGGCCAACAACTTCACCGCCCCCAGTCGGCGTACCCCCGACGAACTGGCGGCCTGTTTGGGCTCGCCCGACCCCGAGCTGCGCGACGCACTGGCCTACGAAATCTTCACCAACTGGCTGCGGGGTGGCAGGCTTTCGGCCCTGGTGATGAAAAGCTTAGTCCGCTCGCTGGTGCAAAATCTGGGGACAGGCATCGGCCAGGCCGAGGGTGAGAGTACCCTGCTGCGCAGCTTTTCGGCGCTGATTCTCTCTGAGGCGATTCGGCGGGATAACCAGGCTTCATACCTGGAACCGCCCGAGTTCGCCGAGGTCTTGAACGCGGCGCTGGCCTATCTGCCCGCTGAGCGCGACCTGCGCGGCTTTGACAGCCGGTATGGCTATGTCCACGGGGTGGCCCACGGCTCGGACCTGCTGTGGCGGCTGGCCTCGAGCCCCAAAACCGGTGCCGCCGAGTTGCAGCACATCCTGGAGGCACTAGCTAGCAAAATCGCCCTGCCCGGCGAGCATTTCTACGTCTACGGCGAGCCCGAGTGGCTGGACCGGGCCTTCATCTACGCGCTCAACCGCGGTGTTTTGGACCTCGGCTGGGTCAAGGACTGGGTTCGCCGCAGCACCGGCCCTGACCCCTTGGGCTCGTGGGGAAACGCCTTCAGCAGCCAGAGCGGGCTGGCCCGGCTGCACAGCATCAAGCTGTTCCTGCTCGACCTCTACGCCACCCTCAGCCTCAACCCCGGTCTCAAAGGGGCCAGTGAGCTGCTGCCGGTGGTAAAGGAGGCGCTCGAGGCGGTCAGTTTGTAGCCAGCGCCTGACCCCGGTGCAACGCTTCCACCTGGTCCGCTACATGCTCGGCAAAGGGCATGGAGGCTGTCCAGGCCGGGGAGATGGCGTTGAGTACGTGCAAGCTCTCATGGTTGCCCCTCAGCATAAAGTCCATCACCAATTTTTTGTCCTGGTGGTCGTAGAGCTGAGCGCGGATGCCGGGGCGGCCCCAGGTTTTGTAGTTCTCGGGGCGGACGCCCTCGAGCATCGCCGAGGCTAGTTTGACCAAGTATGCCTGGGAGTATTTCTTGATCTCCTCGAAGGCCAGCGCCCGGAAGCCAAAGTCGTTGCGGAAGAACAGGATAGCCTCGTCGCGCAGAATGGAAAAGGCTTCGGCAGGATCGAAGCCTTCTAATCCTGAATAATTCTCACGCCAGAACGCGGGGATCGCGGTAGGGCCGATCTTCGCGTGGCCGTCCACGGTGAGGGTGAAATGCACGCCCAGAAAGGTGTTGCGCAGGTCGGGGACGGGGTAGATGTTGGTCCTGAGGCTGCCTATGGGCTCGGAGCTATAGACGTAGAGCCCCTTGAAGGGCAGGATGCGGTAACGCTCACCCACGCCGAAATCGTGGGCTACCTGGTCCGCGTGCAGACCGGCAGCGTTCACCACGAAACCCGCGTCAATCACCTCCGAAGGCGTGATAACGCTCTTACCCCGGCGACCCTGATATGGGCTATCCAGCAGGATTTCGATCCCCTTATCCGCGCACTCCTTGGCAATCGCTGCCATGCACTCCTTGGGGTCTACGGTGGCGGTGTTGGGCGACCACAGGGCCAGCTCGGTGGTTTTGACCCTGGGCTCGATTTCCTGCGCCTCTTCCACCGAAATCAGATACGTCTCAACCCCGTTCAAATCGCCGCGCCGCTTGAGTTCCCGCAAGCCTGCGACCTCGGACTGGTTTTTGGCGACCACCAGCTTGCCGCACTCGTTGAGCTTGAGCCCGCGTTCGCGCACGAAGGCCTTCCAGCGGGTGTTCCCGTCGCGCGTAAATTGCGCTTTGAGCGAGTCGGCGGTGTAGTAAAACCCAGCGTGCAAAACGCCTGAATTGCGCCCCGAGCCGTGCTGGGCGAGTTCCTTCTCCTTCTCGAGCACCACGATTTTGGCTTTGGCATCGCGCCTGCGCAGCTCGAGGGCAATCGTCAAACCCACGATGCCCCCGCCGATAATCAGATAGTCGGTGGTCTTCATCCCAGCAGCCATCTTAGCTTGAAGTTGTGGGGCTCGAGGTTTATAGAAGGTCAAAAAATCGTACCCGTGGTCCTTCTGAGCACAGCCAAGAATCCCCAGGCGCGTCACGACCTCACTCCTCGAGTAGAAAAGTATGCCTTCTTTTGCCCGAGGGCTTAGGTTCTGGCGCGCGAGTTGGACGACAAGCAATAAAGTCCCTACATTCCTCGCGGTATGGAGTTTGCAGCGACGGCTCGTTGGTGAAGCATAATCAAGGTATGGCCGACTTCTACCACATCGGTTTTTCCCTCCAAGACCTCGGTGAGCAGCGTCCCACCCTGGCTATTTTGAGCGGTGACCCCACCCGCGCCACCCTGATTGCTGAGACCAAGCTTATCCAGTCCAAAGTTCTCTCGGAAAATCGCGGGCTGAACAGCTATCTGGGTCTGCTCCCAAACGGCAAGCCGGTGCTGTCGTCTACGAGCGGGATGGGGGCACCAAGTTTGAGCATCGTGGTGAACGAGCTGGTACAGGCCGGGATTCGCACCATCATCCGGGTCGGAACTTGTGGCTCGATTCAAGACCACGTTTTGCCCGGCAGCGTGGCGATTACCAAAGGGGCACTTTGCCGTCAGGGAGCAGCGAATGACATCGCCCCGCCGGAATATCCCGCCAGTGCTGACCCCTTCTTAACCATTGCATTGGTAGAGGCCGCACAGAAGCTCGGCATCGAGCATCATTTAGGGATCACCGCCTCGGTGGATACCTTTTACGAGGGCCAGGAGCGCACTGGCTCGGCCAACCCCCACCTGCTGCGAAGCTTGCAGGGGATCACCGAGGAGTACCGCAACCTCGGGGTCATCAACTACGAGATGGAGGCGGGGACCCTGCTCAAGATGGGCAACGTCTACGGCTTCGCGGCGGCTTGTGTATGTGGGGTGATTGCCCAGCGCACGAGGGCCGAGCAGCCGGTCTTGGAAGCCAAAGCCAGCGCTGTCCACAACGCCATTGATGTGGCCCTTGCCGCCGCCGAACGGTTTGCTTAGACCCGCCTAACCTCGAACGAGGGACGTCAAGTGCTTAGAGTCCTCGTCCCAAAACCATCTCATGTCTAGAACGATATTTGGGAACGCGGTTTTTGGCTCCTGGCATTTGACCTTAGACGTTGGACCTTTGACGTGTTACGCATGTAACGCGAGGATTAAGCCCAGTACGCTCCGTGTGAAATCCGTGCGGGGTTCGCAATAGCAACCTGGGCGGGGTTCTCAAACTTGATCCGAGCGTCAATTGTGCTTGACTTAGGCAAGGCTCATGGGTTACTTATAGTCGGTGCCCATGCGCCGTCATCCCGTACGTTACACCTTGTGGCTGGCCCGCACTGGGGCGGTTCCCCGCACGCTTTCCTTACCCACCTGGGTTCCGATAGTGGTCGTGCTGGGGCTCACAGCGTGGAGCGGGCTCAACCTCTGGCTGTGGAACCGCACTGCCGAGATGCGCAACCTGGAAATCCGCATGGTGAGCCTCTCCGAGCAGGCGCGGAAGCTCAACAACCAGCTCGAGCTAGAGCGTACCCGCAACAACAGCCTGAGCGCCAACGCCCAGACCATCCTGCGCAAGCTGGAGACGCTCGAGACCGAGATCAACAAGCTGCGCACACGGGCGGGGATGCCGGAGATTCGGCTCACGCCCACCCGCTACGGCGGCGAACCGAGGGGCGGGGCGGCGGCTCCGGCGAGCTTGGGTCAGGTGTTCAGCTTCGCGGGGGCCGAGCTCGAGCGCTTGAGTGGCAACCTGGGCGAGGTTTCGCCCGCGCTGGAGGAGACCTTGCGGCGCGAGGAGGCGGTTCCCTTCGGCTATCCGCTGCTGGGATACACCCGCAAGGCTTCGGTCTTCGGCTACCGGGGCAACCCCTTTGGCTGGGGTTTCGAGTTCCACAACGGCCTGGATTTTCCGGCACCCTACGGCACCCCGATCCACGCCACTGGCTCCGGCGAGGTGGTTAGTGCTGGGTGGAATGGGCCTTTTGGCCAGGCGGTGGTGGTGGATCACGGCTACGGCTACAAGACCCTCTACGGCCACATGTCGCGGATTCTGGTCCAGCCCGGCGACCACGTGGAGCGCGGCGATACCCTAGGGCTGGTCGGCTCGACGGGCCGGAGCACCGGTCCCCACGTGCACTACACGGTGTTCCAGGGCGGTGCTGCGGTGGACCCCGATTCCTTCTTAAACTAAGGCTGCGTTCCCCGGTCCAAATTTGACCCACCATTTCCCGAGTTGGCGAGTATCATTTACCCGCCTTTTGAGGAGGAGACCATGGCGCTAGGCGGACGCAAACCCAACACCGGAGCCCTGACCTACATCAGCGAGGGGAGCGAACTCGAGGGCACCCTCAAGACCAGCGGCAGCGCCCGTATGGACGGCAAGATCAAGGGCTCGCTGATCGTGGATGGGGACTTAGAGATTGGCCCCAAGGCACACATCGAGGGTGAGCAGGTCAAAGGCCATAATATTATCGTCCACGGACAGGTCAACGCGCAGATTGTTGCGCAGGGCAAGCTACACCTGACCAAGACCGCCCGCGTGGAGGGCGACGTGCAGGCGATGTCGCTGGACGTGGAGTCGGGTGCGGTGTTTGTGGGCCGTAGCCGGACCGGCGAACTCAACAAAGCCCTGCCCCAAGCAGCAAAATCGGCGTCCACGCAGTCTTGAGGGACGTTTACCGATAACAGTTGACCGTTTACGTTTCACCGCAAAAGCGCCCTTGTAGGGGCGCAAAGCTTTGCGCCCGGCGCGGGCCAGTCATCAATGTTAATAACGAACCCTTGTCCTGCCCCGCGGAGCCAAACATCCCGCAGGCGGGTCCATCATCAACACTTCAGGTCTACAAAGACGTTCTTTTCTAACGCAAGCAATCACGGCATTGATGCGCGTGGGGGATTCTTCGCCGCGCTCTGAAAGACAAGGTTGATGGTTTTATGATTTCTGGACTCACATATAGGAGAACGAAAACGTCCTGTTCGAAAATGGCGGCAGGGGCGGGAAGCTGTAAATGCCTTAAGATTACGCTGGCGATGGTCAGCCGTCACCCCTTTCTGGAGTTATGCCCGGTAAGCTAGTACGGTTATGCGGCGCAGCGCCCCCAACTCTCTTCCCAACCCCTCACAAACCGTGCGGGTGCCGCTATGGACAGTGGTCGCGCTGCCGCTAATCTTTCTCGTTATGCTGGCGCTGGTCTCGAGGTATGGCACCGGTCCGCAATCGCAACAGGAGCGCCTCAAGACGCTGGAGGCCCAGGCCAAGACCCTCACCTTAGAACTCGAGGCCGAGCGCACCCGCACCCAGACCTACTCCAACGAGGCGGTGCAACTCCAGCAAGACCTGACCGTCTTAGAGCGCGAGATCAACCGCCTGCGCGAGAAAACCGGCCTGCCCAAGGTCAACCTCGTCCCCGCCGCGCCTGCCCAGCCGCCACAGGCGGCTCCCGGACCCAAAGGGGCGGGTGAGCCCGTGGACACCGGCGACCTGTTGCTCAGCCTGCGTGCGCAGATGGGGAACTTCGCATTGAGCCTTGAGGACACCGCCGGGGCCATCGAAAACCCTCTGCCCAAAGACCCGACCCCGCAGCCGCGGACGCGGCTATTGGCAAACCGCGCCCCGCCCCAGCCCCAACCGCTTGCTCCCGATCCGACCCAGTTCATGCCCGCCGGGATGCCGCTCTACGTCCAGACCTACATCAGCTCGGGGTTCGGCTACCGTACCAGCCCCTTCGGCGGCATCAGCTCGGAGTTCCACAACGGCCTGGATTTCCCCGCGCCGATGGGCACGCCGGTGTATGTCACCGCCTCGGGCAAGGTGGATCAAGTGGGCTGGAACTCGATCTTTGGGCTGATGATACTGATAGACCACGAGAACGGCCTCTATACCCTTTACGGCCACCTCTCCGAAGCCAAGGTGACACAGGGCCAGAGTGTGGGGCAGGGCGAGCTTATTGGCGCGGTGGGGAGCACAGGTCGCAGTACCGGGCCGCACCTGCACTACACCGTGTACCGCTACGGCTCGGCGGTAGACCCTACACCTTACGTAAGCGCGTTGGCGAGGCGCTAAAAAGCGATGAGCCATGAGCAATGAGCTAAGGCAAAGCGCCGATAGCCAAAATCAAGCTCACGTCTGGGACGAGAACACCGGGCTCGAGAATCTCCGTTCTGGCCGTGATGTCTTTAGCTATCTGCCATCCGCTATCAGCATCTTTTAGCTCGTTGCTGGTTGCTCATCGCTTACCGCTCATTGCTTCTCCCAACACCCTAGACCTCCATCCGCGTGGTATAAACTATGCGTCATGGCTTTAGAGCGGCTATTCCGCCGTCGCCGGGCACAGGGCGAGGCACGGGATGTCCCGGAGTTGTGGGTCAAGTGTCCGAACTGCGACGCGCAAATCTATAAAAAGGACCTGGAAGCCAACTGGTATGTCTGCCCCAAATGCGGCCACCACATGCGCCTTTCGGCGGACAAACGGGTGGAACTGCTCGCTGACCCCGGCAGTTTCCAAAAGACCACCGGGCTCAAGCCGGTGGACGCCTTGGGCTTCACCGATACCGAGCCCTACCCCAAGCGCCTCGAGCGCTACCAGAAGGAAGCTGGGCGGCCCGATGCTATCGTCGGCGGACGCTGCACCATCAGCAGCGTCCCCAGCGTGCTCCTGGTGATGGACTATGCCTTTGCCGGGGGTTCGATGGGGAGCGTGGTGGGCGAGGAACTCACCCGCGGCATCGAGACCGCCGCCAACGAGAACCGGGGCGTGGTGATCGTCTCGGTCTCGGGCGGGGCGCGGATGCAGGAAGCGGCCCTTTCCCTGATGCAGATGGCGAAAACCACCCTCGCCCTGGACCGGCTGTGGGCCAAACGCCTGCCCTATGTTTCCATCCTCACCGACCCCACCACCGGCGGCGTCACCGCCAGCTTTGCTGCCATCGCCGACGTGATCCTCGCTGAACCCGGAGCCCTGATCGGCTTCGCCGGGCCTAGGGTCATTAAACAGACCATCCGCCAGGACCTCCCCGAAGGCTTCCAGCGCTCGGAGTTCCTGCTCAAGCACGGCATGGTGGACAAGGTGGTGGACCGCCGTCAGCTCAAAGACACCGTGGCAGACGTGTTGAAGCTGTTGTATCCGAGAGACTAGAGTATGGCGAGATTGGGTCAAAGCTTTGTCACAAGTCACAAGCCCCAGGTTGCAGGTCAAAAGCAAGGTTCTGGCTTGAGACCTGCGACCTGGGACCTGCGACATTTGTTTTCTGGCCTTCGACCTTCGACCTTTGACCTGCGACGAGGTTCCCATGGCCCTCGAGTTTGAAAAACCCATCTCCGACCTCGAGGCCAAGATCACCGAGCTCGAGGGGTTCGCTGCCCGCAGTGGGGTAGACCTCTCGGGCGAGCTCTCGGTGCTGCGTGAGCGGCTTTCCCAACTCAAGGATGATACCTTCGATAAGCTCTCGCGCTGGGAACGGGTGCAACTGGCCCGTGCTCCGGGTCGCCCCACCACGATGGATGTGATCGGCGGGATCACCACCGACTTCCTCGAGCTTTCGGGAGACCGCGCCCACTCCGACGACGCCGCGGTGGTGGGCGGGCTGGCCCGTTTCGAGGGCGAGCCGGTAGTGATCGTGGGGCACCAAAAGGGCCGCGACACCAAGGAGAACATCCTGCGCAACTTCGGGATGCCCCACCCCGAGGGTTACCGCAAGGCCATGCGAATGATGGACCTGGCTGACCGCTTTGCCCGGCCCTTTATCGCGCTGATTGATACGCCCGGGGCCTACCCCGGCATCAGCGCAGAAGAGCGCGGTCAGGCTTGGGTGATCGCCCAGAGCATCCAGCGGATGGCCCGGCTGCGGGTTCCGGCGGTGGCGATTATCCTCGGTGAAGGTGGCTCAGGCGGGGCGCTGGCGATTGGGGTGGGGAACCGCGTGCTGATCCTGGAAAACGCCTGGTACTCGGTGATTTCGCCTGAGTCCTGCGCGGCAATCTTATGGCGCGACGCCAAGGAAGCCGCCAAGGCTGCTGAGGCGCTCAAGCTCTCGGGAAAGGATTTGCTCGAGCTAGGCGTGGTAGACCGCATCATCCCCGAGCCGGGAGGGGGAGCCCACCGCGACCCTAAAGCGACCTTCGCCAACATCAAGCGGGCGCTGCACGAAACTCTAGCGGAACTCAAGCCGCTCGGCCCGGAGGCTTTGTTCGAAGACCGCTACCGGCGCTTCCGGGGTCTGGGGCGCTTTCACGAGTAAGTAAACCCTTTTGTCGAAAAATAGCGTCCTAAACAGGTACAAATAATCGCGTGCTCGAGGGGAGGCAATGCTGTCCCCCCTTAAGGGGGGCATCCGAGTTCGGACAGGTCAAGTGCAAGACGACTATCCGCAGAGATACGCGTCTTTTGTTGCTTATCCACCCGTTTTCTTTTTCGTCGTTAAGTTCATTCCCGCGCTGGCCGCGATCACGCATAGCATTGCCAGCCACTGCTGCGGGGTCAGATGTTCGTCCAGCACCACCCAGCCGGTCAGGGCCGCCACCGCCGGTTTAACACTCATGGTCACGCCAAACACGCCAGCAGGCATGACCCGTAGCGCCTGGAATTCCAGGGCGTACGGCAGGGCACTCGACAGCGCCGCGACACCCAGGCCGATAAGCAAGGTCTGCGGGCGCAGGAGTTCCGTTCCCGCTTGCCAGACCCCAAAGGGCACGCTGACCAGGGTAGCCACCAGCATCCCTGCCACCACGCCTGTCATGCCCGGCACGCGCTGCGCAACCTTCTTGCCGATCACGATGTGCATCGCCCAAAGTGCTTCGGCGGTCAAGGCCAGGATTACGCCGATGGGGGAGACCGCTTGTCCGTTGGTATGCGGCACAATCAGCACAATGCCTAGCGCGGCCAGCGCCACCCACATGGCATCCATGGCCCTTCTCGAGAGCACCAGAGCCAGCGCCAACGGCCCGGCGAAATCCAGCGTGACCGCCAGACCCAGCGGCAAGGCAAGTAGCTTAAGGACGTGTAGAAAACGAGGTTCATGCATCCCAGCACCGCGCCCGTACGACACGATGATCCGCCAGGCCTCGGGCGGGACCTCCCGCAGTCTAGGCTGCAGCAGCATGAGCACCAGCGCCGACAGGCCGACCCGCAGGGCCACCGCTCCTGCCGGACCAACCAGGGGAAACAGCGTTTTGGCGAACGCCGCTCCGCCCTGAACGTTCAGCATGGCAAGCAACCCGGCAGGAAGCGGGGGGAGGTCGGGAAAACGCACACCCAGCAGTATACGCACTGCTAGCGGCTCTAGGTGCAGGTGTTATCTCGAGCCAGAAACAACGTTCGTCTACAGGATTTGTGGCTGTTACCTGGGGTGCAAAAGCCCTTGACCCGTCTGCGGTATCATGTGCTCCATGACCGAGACCAAAGTCAACCCCACCCTGTCCATCAACGCCATCCGGATGCTGGCCCTGGATGCCGTCGAGCAGGCCAAAAGCGGCCACGCCGGGATGCCGATGGGCATGGCTCCGGCGGCCTACGTGCTGTGGACCGAGTTCCTCAAGCACAACCCCAAAGACCCGCTCTGGCCCGACCGCGACCGCTTCGTGTTGAGCGCGGGGCATGGCTCGATGCTCTTGTACTCGCTGTTGCATTTGACGGGGTATCCGCTCGAGCTGGAAGACCTCAAACATTTTCGCCAGTGGGGCAGCAAAACCCCCGGCCATCCCGAGTACGAGTATCACCACTTTATGGGTGTGGAGACCACCACCGGCCCGCTGGGGCAGGGTATCAGCACGGCGGTGGGGATGGCGATGGCCGAGCGCAAGCTGGCGGCGGAGTTTGGGCCGGAAATCGTGGACCATTACACCTACGTCATCGCCTCCGACGGCGACCTGATGGAAGGGGTGAGCGGCGAGGCGAGCTCGCTGGCGGGACACCTGCAACTGGGCAAACTGATCGTGCTGTACGACGACAACGATGTCTCGATAGACGGCAACACCGAGCTGACCTTCACCGAAGACCGGATGTTGCGGTACGAGGCGTACGGCTGGCACGTGATTCGCGGGGTGAACGGGGAAGACCTCAACGGCATCCGCTCCGCACTCAAAGCTGCACACGCCGACAAGCGCCCTACGATCATCTCGGTGCGCTCGATCATCGGCTACGGCTCGCCCCTGGCGGGCAACCACAAGGCCCACAGCGACGCGATGGGAGCGGAGAAGGTCACGGCGACGCGACAAACGCTGGGTTGGAACTACGCCCCCTTCGAGGTTCCGCAGGAGGTCTACGATGATTACCGCCGGGCGATTCCCAAGGGTCAGGCCGCGCAAGCGGAGTGGCAGGGCCGGTTCGATGCTTTTGCCAAGGCCAACCCCGATGCGGCGGCTGAGTTCAAGCGCCGTCAAGAACGTAGGCTCCCGCAGGGTTGGACGGGTGCCCTGCCGAGCTTCAACGTCGGGGACAAGTTGGCGACGCGAGCCGCCTCCGGTAAGGTCCTGGAAAAAATCGTCCCGGTGCTCCCCGAGATGATCGGCGGCAGCGCCGACCTGACCCCATCTAACAACACCCGCACCCCCGACATGACCGACTTTACCCCGGCGAATCCGGGTGGGCGCTACGTGCGCTACGGGGTGCGCGAGCACGCGATGGGGGCGGCGATGAACGGGATGACCGTTCACGGAGGGCTGCGGCCTTACGCGGGAACCTTTTTCACCTTCTCCGACTACATGCGCCCGGCGATCCGCATGGCCTCGATCATGGGGATTCCCACAACGTTTGTCTTCACCCACGACAGCATCGGCGTAGGCGAGGACGGCCCCACCCATCAGCCCATCGAGCAACTGATGAGCCTGCGGGCCATGCCGATTTTGTGGACCGTTCGGCCTGCCGATGCCACCGAAACCGCCGCGGCCTGGCAGATGGCTTTGGAGCGTACCGATGGCCCGGTGGCACTGGTTTTGACCCGCCAAGCGTTGCCGGTGCTCGAGGGCTCCAGCCGCGAGGGCGTGTTGAAGGGCGGTTATGTCATCGCCGGTGTGGAGAATTCCCAGGCCGCGATTGTGGCGACGGGGAGTGAGGTCTCATTGGCCCTCCAGGCGCAGAAGCTCCTCTCCGATCAGGGGGTCCGGGTGCGGGTGGTGAGCTTGCCATGCTGGGAAGTCTTTGAGGCGCAGCCCCCTGAGTACCGCCAGTCGGTGCTGCCGGAGTCGCTTCCCACGCTCTCGGTCGAGGCCGGGACGACCCTCGGTTGGGAGCGCTATGCCGACCGGTGCATCGGGCTCGAGCGCTTTGGCGCCAGTGCCCCTTATCCGGCGGTCTACCAAAACCTGGGTTTCACCGCGCAGCGCGTGGCCGACGAGCTCAAATCGTTAATCGGAGCTTGAGCCGTGTTCACCGAGGTGCTCAAGAACTTTCCCGCGCTGATGTTTACCTTCGCGCTGGGCATGGGGTTGGTGGGGTTGCTGGTGTGGGTGCTGGCGGCGCAGGGCGAGGCCAACCGGCGGGTGGCTTACGGATTCTGGGCCCTGGCCGCCGTGTTAGCGGTGGTGGGGTTGATACGCCTGGTCGCCCGAGCTTGAAACGCAGGCAGTGAAAACCTGCGAACCTCAGGGTTGATTCTAGAACGTGCTCTGATCCCAGGGCCCCGTTTATTTGTGCAGTACTGCCCCATACGAGCCCTCCGCTGCGTTAGTAGAGATTACAGGCAGCAGCTTTACAAAGGGATAAGCTACTAATTACCACCGTTAACTCACAATTTCTACGTCTTGACCGGACGCGATAGCCTCAGCAAGGCATCCAAACCCAACCGAGTTGCGTACAGATAGGCAGAGGTGGGCTTTGAAAACCCTCTATACACGCCTGAAATCGCTCTTTGCAAAAGAGTGGACGGTATTGCTCGGGTTGCTGGTCCTATTGCCCCTATCGGTAGGACTGCTGGTCGGCTCCTGGAGCGGCTCGAGGCTGGACTCTTTCCGCGCTCTGGAAGAGCCCGCGCCCCCGCCGGTAGAACGGCGTGTAGAACCCACCCCCCAGCCGGCGCCGCCGCCTGTTCCTGCCCGTCAACCTAGTCTCGGGGCCTCGGGAGGCGGTAAGCCGGGGCGGACGCTCGAGTATCGTTGGACGGTTTCTCCTATGGCCGGTGAGGACGTCGAAGCTCTCCAGTCGCGGTTGCTGCGTCAGGCGGGGCAGTCGGGCCAGACCGGGAGCGGGGTATTTGACCTCCCCACGCAGCGTGGGGTGTTTGAGTTTCAGTTGGGCCACGGGTTGCCCCCCACCGGGGAAGTGGACTCAGCAACCTGGCAGGCGCTCTTTGCCAGCCCACAATGATCGGGGTTTATTGAGGAGGTGTGGTATGCGGGGGAAGAGCCAAGGTGGGTTCAGACTCGGGTTGGTATTGGGGCTTTTGGCGCTGTCCTGGGCGCTATCTGCCCAGTCGGGGGTGCCCTCGGTCGGCGGGAAGTACCATGGGCTCACCTGGGGCGTGTACCAAGCCGGGCGGGTGGAGTTCGTGTGGCCCGCTCAGGCCAAGCTCTTGGGGGCCAGGTGGCGGGAGCCCAGCGTGGTGGTGGGTTTTCGCGCCGCGGCCCCGCTTGCTAAGGTCTTTGCGAACCGGGACCAGCAATTGGCTTCGCAGGGCTTTCAGCGCACCGATATGAAGCAGGGCGAGGGCGAAGCCAGCGCGACCTATGCGCGGGCCAACCACACCCTGCTGCTGCAGGTCGAGCGGCTGGAGGGCGGCGCCTATCGGGCCACCTTCGATCTGTCAGGCGTGCGTGAGGGCAACTGAGACGGGGGTAGGGGTGCGCCGGGGCTTTGGGGTTATCATGCTCCTGCTTTGGGTGGGCTGGGTGCTGTCCCAGTCGCCGGAGGTGGAAAAGCGCACCGCCCAGGCGGTGTTCGGCGGGCTAGGGGCTGAGGCCACGGTTTGCGCCGACTACAGCCAAAACTACCGAGCGCAGCAGATTAATGCTGACCCCCTGTGGAGCTGCGGCTTTTTGCCCAAGGCCCCACAATCGCCCCAAGCCTTCGCTGAGGCCTTTTGGCAGGCTTTGGGACAGTCTGACGCGGGGCGTTTGATCCAAATCTTCAGCCCGCTCGCCCTCAACCCGGCTTGCGAGTGTTGGCGCACTGGGGCCTATTATCGCCGGGGCGGCAAGCTGGTGGCCTGGAGTCTCTCTTTTGCCGACACCCGGCCTTACGGCAAGGGAACCTTGATCTGGGTGAAGCACCAGGTGTTACGGTGAGGTGGGCCCTTTCGCTGCTGGTTGGGTGGGTCAGTTTGGTCTGGGCCGCGGGACCCCTGGACAACCTGTTCGCCAACCTGAAGGGCTTCACCCCCCAGCCCACCGAGCTACAGAAAACCCAGAAGCCCTATCCCGGCTGGAAGATTTGCCGGGTGTTGGCGCATTCTCTACAGGGTTATTTTGGTGGTGGAACGGTGCAGCAAAGCGCCCAGTTGCTCTACCCGGCCTCGGTCACCGAGACCGAACGAGCTGTCTCGAGCGCCGCCGTGAGTGCCAAACTCAAAGTGGTTCACGACTGGCACGCCGATTTCAAAAACCGTCCTGAATATTTCCGCAACGACCTGGTTCCCTACGGGTTTCAAGCTTTGGAGCTTGCCGCCTTGGGTAAACCCCGCCTTTTCGTGGGTGTAACCGATCACCACAAGAATCATTCCGGTTTGAGTGCGGTGTGTGTGATGAGTTTTGAGCCGTGAGCTAAGGCGGGAACGCGTATGGCTTATAGCTCATAGCCGGTAGCCAAAACCAGGGCTCTGCCTGAAACAGGGAAATCCAAACTTAGGAGCCTCCGTCCAGGATGTGAGGTCTTTAGCTTTCGGATATAAGCAGCCTTTAGCTCATCCCTCATTGCTAGCCGCCCATCACTCCAGACTGTAGACTGACTCACATGCCAAAACGGGTGGTGAGCGTCAGCATCGGCTCCTCCAAACGCAACTCCAAGGCCGAGGTGAACTTAGAGGGCCTCGGCGATACTTTTACCCTCGAGCGTATCGGCACCGATGGCTCCTGGGAGAAGGCCATCGCGCTCGTCAAGGAACTCGACGGCCAGGTGGACACTTTTGGCCTCGGCGGAGCCGACCTCTATGTCTACGCCGGGAACCGCCGCTACACCTTCCGCGACTCCAAAAAGATGGCCGATGCCGCCAAGAAAACCCCCATGCTCGACGGCTCCGGGCTCAAGCACACGCTGGAGCGCAAGGCGGTGCGCGACTTAGACCCCATCATTGGCTGGAAGGGCAAAAAGGTCCTGATTCCCAGCGCGGTGGACCGTTTTGGATTGGCCGAGGCGATGAGCGAGGCCGGGGCCGAGGTACTGTACGGTGATTTTATCTTCGGCCTGGGCATCAACATCCCCATTTATCGGCTCTCGACGCTGCAAAAAATTGCCTACATCCTGCTCCCCATCATCACCCAACTGCCCTTCGAGTGGCTGTATCCAACGGGCGAGAAGCAGGATAAACAGGTGCTGGACTGGCGGCAGAAGTATTTCACCTGGGCCGATGTGGTCGCAGGCGACTGGCTGTACATGCGCCGCTACATGCCGCCCGACATGAAGGGGAAAATCATCCTCACCAACACGACGACTGCTGAGGACTTAGCCTTCATGCGTGAACGGGGGATCAAAACCCTGGTCACCACCACCCCACGTCTTGACGGGCGCAGCTTCGGGACCAACGTGATGGAGGGGTTTATCGTGGCAGCGGCAGGGCGCTATCCGCTTTCCGAGAAGGATTACCTCGAGTACATCGAAAAACTCGGCCTGCGCCCGGAAGTCACGCAGCTTTAGACATGGCCGCCGCTTCACTTGAGTTGGCCCAGCGAGCACTGCTCGTGTATGGCTTGGGCAGCTCGAGGGTTGAATCCCTCGGCCCTTCGCAAAACAGTAATTTTCGGGTTGAGGTCCCCGGTGGAGGGCGCTTCGTCCTGCGCCTGCACCGGGGACCTCACGACGCGCATACGCCGGAGTCCGAGTTGGTCTGGGTGAGATTTCTGCGGGAAGCATCCTTGAGTGTACCTGAGCCCTTCGCCTTACCCTCTGGGAGCTTCGTCCTGAGCCTTGATGGGCACTTACTCTCCCTTTTACGCTGGGTGGAAGGCGAGGTTTACGAGACTTTGGAACCTTCGCAGGCCCGCTTGGCGGGCGCGGCGATGGCAGGGTTGCACGCCCAGGCCGAGCGGTTTGCGCCGCCACCTGGATTCCGGCGACCGCGCTACGACGGAACCTACTTTCGGGGCCAACTGGAGGTTTTGCGGGTGCTGCCACCGTTTTCTGCTGCCGACAAGGAACTCATGAGCCGCGCGGTGTCAAAGGCAGTGGCTGTTCTGGACGAAGCACAGTCAGACTTTGGCCTGATCCACACCGACTTCCAACCGGGCAACTTGATGTTTTCAGGCGGTGAGGCCCACGTGATTGACTTTGACCGCTGTGGCTTCGGAGCTTGGGGTTTTGACATCGCTACTGCCTTGGGGTTTCTCGAGAAGGCTGCGGGGGAGGCTTTCCTCGAGGGTTTCCGCAACCGCAAGCCCTTGCCCCCGAAGCTCGAGGAAAATCTCGAAGCCTTCATGGCCCTGGCCCACCTGGACAACCTGGCTTTTCTAGCCCCACGCCCAGAGGAAGCCCGTTTCGTCGAAACCGATATGTGGCCTTACCTGCGCCAGAAGCTGGCGCAGTTCGTCAAAAGGAGGGCCGGGTCTCCAGACCCGGCCTTGTAGGTAGCCCTAGACCTTACTTACAGTCCGGCGACCGGAACGAGCCGATCACCGTCTTCCAGTCGGCACGCTGCTTGGGGTCGGAGGCCGCGGACATGTACTCGGTGGTGTACCAGAAGGTGCATTCGTCGCTGGGGTCCACGCTCATCACGCTGTAGTCGCCCCAGCGGTTGATGATCACCTGTTCGACCTCGGGCTTGGTGGGATCGGGGATCACGTAGCGGATGAGCGGGTTCTGGACGTTGCCGCCCAGCGCCATCGTCTGGCCCTGCCGGAGCTGTCCTAAGGGGTCCGACTTGGTGCGGTAGGTAAAGCCGATGCTGGGGAACACCTTGTTGCTGGATAGGCTATACCCTACGCCGATTTCGCCGAGCTTGTTAATGCCCACCCCCGCCATCCAGGTGTTGGTGCCGCCGCTCTCCAGGTGCGAATCCACAAACACACCCTCCTGGTAGAGCGTCCAGCCGAGCCCGGCGTTGCGCAGCTCGTACCAGTGCACCCCGAGTTGGCCCTTGCCATCGGCGTCCACCGCGTGGTTCACCACGATGGCCGCGTAGGTGGGGAAGACCCGGTACTGCGCGTGGAACATCAGCCGGTCGCCCAGGTTGTCGAGCCCTTTTTCGGCAGGAATGCCCGGTTGGGGCGCGTTTTGCAGCGCCGGGGCGTAGTTCGCCACGACGACTTCTGAGACCTGGCCGAGCTTGCTTTGGCTGGGGCGGTCGAAGTTGG
>PSMF01000007.1:0-2957 GCA_040290005.1 Meiothermus sp. | reverse complement strand
GGGGGAAAGCCATAGATGACGATGGTGTTGGGCGTATCGGCGGCGGGAGCCTTGACCGTCTTGAGGTCAGAGGGCATCGCCGAGAAGTTGTAGCCGCCGCCCGGCTCAGAGTTGGTGGTTTCGACCACGTTGGGGATATCGCGGAAGATGATCTTGGCAGGCTTGCCGCGCAGCATATCGGCCTTGTTCACTGCCATCAGCCGAACGAAGGGCTGGGTGTAGTCCACATTGGGGTTGATCTCCAAAGAAGCTTTGCCTATCTGCGCTACGGATTGTCCTTTGAGGGCTGCTTCATCCTCGCCCTCCTCGGGGCGGCTGCCCGGGGGGAACATATTGAAGGTGAAGTAGTAGCCGGTGGTCCAGACTCCCATCTTGCCGTAGTCGTTGTCGGCATACTTGTCAATCTGGAAAGCGTAGCGGTAGAAGCCCTCCAGGGGGTTAGCAGTCTTGGAGATCGCCACGCACTGATAGCTCTCGCTGCCCGGCGGAACCGTCACCGGGTTGCTGGGATCGAGGGTGTGGATGTGGAAGCGCATCTGGCTGATGACCCAGCGTCCGGCCTGGCGGTCATAGTGCACCAAGGGGTCGCCGTCGCCCAGGCTACATCCGTCGAATTTAAAGCCTTCCCAAAGGGCGTCGAACTTCACCGGCCCGGCCACCCGGTTCCCGCTTTTGTCGAGCACCAGGAGCCCAGAGTTAGTGCCCTGCACGTAGTACTTTTCGCTCACGTCGCCCACCGTGTCCGGTGGAAAAGGCCGGTAGGGCCGGGTCGGGTTGGTCAGGAAAGGGTACAGCGCCTCGTTGTCGTCGTTGGAAAGCCCCTCGAAAACCTTCCCAAGTTGGGGTCCTGCGCCCGGCGCGATGGGACTCGGGGTGGTCTGCGGGGTAATGGACTGACTCTTGAGGCTGCCCCCCTTCTCAAGCTGCTTAGGGGTGGCAGGGCTGCGGGGCTCGGTTTTCTGGCGCTGGAGACTTTGCCCGGTCAGACTGGTGAGCGGCCCGGTCTCGTCGTTGTAGAGCGACTGGCTGACGTAAACCTCGCCCTGCTGGCCGAGGTCGGGTGAGGGTGCGACGGTGGGTTTGGACTGCGAACAGGCCACCAAGCTCAAACCCAAAGTTAGCAATAACAACCGATATCGGTGTGGCTTCATGAGTTCCTCCCTCGTTTGGTTTTGGTCCAGCACGACGATAGGACGGCGCTGGTAGTTTATCCCTTCCAAGCTGAGGGCTTGCTGAGTTTGGGGTTTAGCAGACTTTTACCGTGCGGTAACTTCGGGGTATGCGGGTAGCCCCAGCGCGGTGTACAATCTCGCGTTGGGAAGAACCCAAGGAGCATTCATGATCAGCGTGACCGACTTGCGCAACGGAACCAAAGTGAAGATGGACGGAGCCCTCTGGCAGTGCGTGGAGTTTCAGCATCAGAAGATCGGGCGGGGCGGAGCCAAGGTGGTGGCTAAGTTCCGCAACCTCGAGACCGGAAGCACCGTTGAGCGCAGCTTCAACTCGGGGGAGAAGCTCGAGGACATCTATGTCGAAACCAAAGACCTCCAGTACCTCTATCCCGAAGGCGACGAACTCGTGCTGATGGACCTGGAGACCTATGAGCAGTTCCACGTGCCGCGGGACATTTCCGAGGCCACCCGCTTTCTCAAAGAAGGTATGACCGTCCAGGGTGCGATGTACAACGGGCGCCCGCTGGACATCACCCCGCCCGCTAGCGTCGAGCTCAAGATCACCGATACCCCGCCGGGGGTGCGCGGCGACACTGTATCGGGGGGGACCAAGCCCGCCACCCTCGAGACCGGGGCAGTGGTGCAGGTCCCGCTCTTCGTCAACCCCGGCGAGACCGTACGAGTGGACACCCGCACCGGGGAGTACCTGGGCCGAGCCTGAGGAGCGTAACCTTAGGCCGAGCCCGATGGGCGTATCCTCAGGCCGAGCCCGAGCCCCTTCGTCTGCAATCCTCTCGAGGCCCGAGGGGTTTACTTTGGCCGGTGTGAGGTGTATTGCTATGTACTTTCCTCGAGGCCGCTAGGCTGAACCTGTAGCGGTCACACCGCTTTCACGCCGGACGAAATGTATCGAGAGTAGCCGGGTTTGGGTATAATAGGGGCGCAAACGCGGCGAAAGGGGAAGCTATGAGTTGGATCGTTGCAATTATCGTTGGAGCTATCATCGGTTGGCTCGCCAGCAGTGTGATGGGTGAGCGGGAGGGTCTCATAGGCAAGATCGTCATCGGCATTGTAGGGTCGGTGCTTGCCAAGTGGCTCTTTGCCGATCTCTTGCATATTGGGGGAGCGGCTTCGGCAGGAACGTTTACCATAGCGGGTCTGATTTGGGGGGTAATAGGGGCGGCCATCCTGATCTGGGTGCTGAGGGCCCTGAAGGTCATCCGCTGAGTTTGCCAAGTTCTCGGCCTCGAGTCCTGGGCTCGAGGCCTTTCGCTTGTCCAAATTCTGGAGCCATAATTCTGCCTACCCAGGTTACCCCTTCTGGACCGGGCGACAGGCGAATGGCCTTTGGTGGCTCGATCATACAGCATTTCCTACTGTTGGGCGGTACGATGGCTGTCATGTGTAAGCCAGCCTTTTAGGTCTTGTGCGGGTATAGAACGGGGGGCGGTGGGAAGGGCTTCCTCAAGGAAGTCTTTGGTTTTTATGCCGATGCTGCGGAGAAGGGATTTGACCTTTGACCAACACTCCTCTACAGGGTTGAACTCGGGGGAGTAGGGCGGCAGGCCCTAGCAGGGCCAGCTTCCAGGGACATGAGAAATCCGGTCAGAGCCGTATACTCTTAGTGGCACTTAAGCATCCTCTCTCGGAGGCGGTCATGAATGCGAAAGAACTCAAAGCGATCCTCCAAGCGTTGCAAGACCACGAAGTCGGCGAACTGACCCTAGAGACCCCCGATTACAAGCTCACCGTGCGGCGAGGCAGCCCATCGGTCCAGTGGGTGGC
>PSMF01000006.1:51581-62394 GCA_040290005.1 Meiothermus sp. | reverse complement strand
TCATTACCGGGCGGGGTGCGGATGAAAGGGCTGTACGTCAGGAAATCAACACCGGAATTTCCGTTGCCCCATCGCTCGAAAAAAAGCGCCAGATTGACTCCCTGAGCCGAGGCCGGTTCTCCTAAAATTTGGGCTGAGACCTGGGCCGACAAAGATTCCCCCTCTATTCGCATCTCGAATCCATTAGGAAGGATGTTGAGAACGTCGTCGAAGGGTTGGGGCAGGGTGAAGACGTTTTCGTAGATTAGTCCCATCAGCTTGGGATTGTTTATGTACGCAGTGCGGGTTTTTGGCTCCCAGACGACCTCAAAACCGAACAGCTTGCCCAAGTCGCGTAAAGCCAGGAAGGTCAGGTGGGGGTCGTTCGCCCCCATCTGCACCGGTGTGGACAATGTTTCCTGGTGCATCGCGTAACCGTCCCAGACCGGGACGTACGACCGACCTTTGACAAAGGTCATCCGCCAATCAACCATCGGTTCGGTAGCCGCACGGTGAGGGTTTGCGCGGCGGGATTGGCCTTTACGAAGTCCTGGAAATCCCCCTCCCCTTCGTACAACCGGTAAGTCGGGTCATACGGTGGCTCTTGGCCTGCGATTTCAATCCGAAAGTTCTCCATCCCCCTCGTGACGTGAATCAATCCCTCTAACGGAAACATGATTCGCCCATTATCTAGATATGGGTTCTGCGGGGCCAGCCAGACGATGTACAGGCCGCCGATATTCACCCGGAAGCCGCCGAGTTCGGTATGGGCCATCGCCAAACTCGAGGCCACCAGCCATGCCAACAAAACCCGTACCACCTTCCCAGAGTGCGGTTACGGTTCGCTCCCGTGGGTGACGCGCTTACATCCGGGTCAGATGAGGCCGAGATTTGTGCGCTACCTCGAGCCTTGCACGCGGTAAATGGGCCAAACTCGAGGTCGAGGAGGAAAAGCATGAGCGTGAGTGAGGGTCAGGACCTGTTCCGTTATGTGGCCGAAGAGTTTGCCGAGGATTACCGCGAGGGAGAAATCGATCGCCGCGAATTCCTGCGCCGCACGATCATCCTGGGCGGCGGGATTGCGGGGGCTAGGGCGCTTCTCCTTTCATTGGGGATCGCCGGGGTGAGCGCCGCCGAGTTGGCCCAGGCCCAGCAGTCCAACCCACAGGCCCCGACCCCTGAGTCCAAGCCGCAGGTGGACCCCAACGACCCCGCGATTCAAGCGCAAATGCTCACCTATAACGCTCGAGGCTTCGACCAGATGGCCTATCTGGTTCGGCCTGCGGGCAATACCTCGGCCCCTGGAATCCTGGTCATCCACGAGAACCGGGGCCTCCAGCCCCACATCCAGGATGTGGCCCGCCGGGTCGCCAAGGCCGGGTACATCGCCATCGCCCCCGATCTGGTCTCGAAGGTCGGCGGTACCGCCAAGTTCACCGACACCGCGCAGATTTCGGTCTACTTGGCTCAAACTCCGGCGGAGGAGCACGTCGCCAACCTGCAAGAAGCGCTCAAGGTGCTCAAAGGAACACAGGGCGTGCAGGCCGACAAGCTAGGCGTGGTGGGTTTCTGCTTCGGCGGCGGCCTGACCTGGCGACTGGCGACGGAGGCTCCTGAAGTCAAGGCGGCGGTGCCTTTCTACGGCCCAGCCCCGGACCTCGCCAAGGTCCCTAACATCAAGGCGGCGGTGCCTTTCTACGGCCCAGCCCCGGACCTCGCCAAGGTCCCTAACATCAAGGCGGCGGTGCTGGGTATCTACGGCGGTTTGGACAACCGGATCAACCAGGGGATTCCCGCCCTCGAGGCCGCCCTCAAAGCAGCGAACATCCGCTACCGGATCAAGATTTACGACGGGGCTAACCATGCCTTCAACAACGATACCGGGCCAAACTACAACAAAGAGGCTGCCACCGACGCCTGGGCCATGACCTTGGACTGGTTCAAGACCTACTTGGTGTAAGAAGGCGTCGAACGTCTGAGGTCCAACGTCGAACGCCTAAAGCCGAAGGCTAGAAGCCTGTTCCCATCTGGCCCGCTGGTTTCCCCAACGCGGTTCTAACCGCTCTGGACAGAGGCCCACCTATCAGCTTTCAGCTTTCGGCCTGTCTCGTTCGACCTTCGGCGCTGTTCGCTCCTGCACGTTCCACAGCAGCGTTGCCCCCACCCCGAACACCGCCGCCTGGACCACCCAGCCCAAGCCGTAACTGCCGCTCAGGTCCACCAGCAGGCCGAACAGAGGTGGTGCGCTGGCGATGCCGACCGAGGTGAAGACCAGCCCGAACCCCACCACCCGGCCCTCGAGGCCAGGCGGGGAAAGCTCGGTGAGGAGTGAGAAATGCAGCCCCTGCCAGCCCAGCGCGGTCGCCCCGTACAGCACCACGATCATCCCTTTGACCCAAAGCGGCGTGCTGGGGGGCAGCCATGCCAACGTCAACGCGTTTAACGCCGCCAGGGCTACCATCAGCACCAGCCAAGGCTTGCGCCTGCCTCCGGTGTGGTCGGACAGCCACGACCAGAACACCCGGCTAAAGGCCCCAGCAAACTGCGCGGCGGTGAGCAGCGCGGCGCCGGTGAGGGTGGGGATGCCAAAGCGCTCATGGAGAAAAAGGATTAGGTAGGTGATCATCACGAACTGTCCCGTGGGGAGCGTGACCCCAGCTACGGCGGCGAGCAAGATGTTGCGGTCGCGTAAAGCCAGCCGGAGCGGGACCGGAGTGAGGGCTCTGAGGACACGGCCTGAAGGTAGTTTTTCGTAGTAGAGCCGAGCCGCCGCGAAAGCCGCCAGCACGGCCAGGAGGGCGGCGGCAGCGGAGGCCCAGCGCCAGCCCAGGCTGTGAGCGATGGGCGGCAGAACGGCGGCGGCTAAAGCTCCGCCCAAAGGCACGGCCGTCTGTCGCAACCCGATCACCAGCCCGCGCCGCTCGGGTGGGAAGGATTGTGCGACGGCCTGAGAGCCCGCGGGTGTAGAGGAGGCCACTACCAGCCCCACCAGGACCAGCAGGGGCATGAAGCTCAGCTCGCTCCGGCTCAGCAGGGCTACCAGCACGCCCAGGATGGCGGCAGCCAGCGACCCGGCCACCAGCATGGCGCGGCTGCCAAAGCGGTCGGTGAGCCAGCCTGCCGGGAGGGCCCCCAGCATCGTCCCCAGGTAGGTAAAGGTGTTGAGCAGCCCCACCGCCGCGAGCGAAAGCCCTAGGTCGGCGCGGATGTAGGGGGCCAGGGTGGGATACGCCTGTCCGAGGGCGGAAACGGCGGTTCCGGCGATCATGGCGGCGGCGAGGACGGACCAGGGGGACATGGGTGTCTACGCTAAGCGTGAAGCTTATCCAGGGTCAAGAGTCTGGGTTTGGCAAAGCCTGCTGGGGTTAGGCCAGAGCAAACTGTGTAAGGACACGGGCCCCTCCTCCCTACGCGCACCACTCATTCATTTGATTGGGATTGGTTCGGCAGAATCCCCTCGTCTGTCAAGGTCTATCGGTGGAGCATTTGACCGTGACGACCTCGGACGGCCCCCCTTAGCAAGGAGGGCAAAGCTAAGCCTCTCCTTGGAAAAGTCCTTAGACCTCTTGCGAAGGTCAGGATTTGCTAGGCAGTTCATAGTTGTAGATACCCGAGATGAGAAGGTCAGCAGCACTTGCTCTTCAACCCCTAGTGCGCTGGCTCTGCCCTTGCGTTTCTTTTCGCCCTCCGCTTGCTTCACAATCTCAACCATCTGCTTGAACGTCTTCGGCTTCACGCCCACCAGCCGTTTGAACACCCCGGAGTTCACCTTCCTCAGCCGTTCGTAGCTGCCTTGCTTGCTACTTATGCCTTACTACGCCCTTTTCTCCCTCTTTCGCAAAAGATCTAGTATCTGCACCTGTTCTGGACGCTATTTACTGCACACATCAGGGAGGCGGCGAAGCTTTAGCTGAGCCGGAGAGGTTGCTTTTAGCCTTCGTCGTTTGACGTTGAACGTTCGACCCTTACAGTGGTTTTTGCGCCTCGGCCTCGAACCGGGCCGGGTCGGTGGCGTTCAGCACCGCGGTTTGATACTCCACCTGGCCGCCCCGGTAGAGCTCGAGCAGGTGGGCGTCAAAGCTCTGGTTGCCCACTACATCGGGGTCGCGCAGCAGCTCGTAGAGCTGGGCGGTCTGGTCGGGGCGTTTGAGCAGGTCGCGCAGGTGGGGGGTCATGCTCACCACCTCCATCACCGCCACCCGGCCCTCGTCTTTGGCGGGGATCAGCCGCTGGGCCACGAGTCCTGCCAGGCTATCGGCCAAGAGGGTGCGCCAAGCCCCCCGCTCTTCGGCCGGGAACATCTCCAAAAGCACCTTTACCGCGTGGGCACTATCCATAGCGACCAAGGTGGAAAGCACCAGGTGGCCGTTTTGGGCTGCGCCGAGGGCCACCGAAGCGGTGATCGAGTCGCGGATTTCGCCGATCACGATGACATCAGGCCGCTGCCTCGAGGTGCCCATCAGGGCCTTCTCGTACGAAACCGCGTCGCTGCCGATCTCGCGCTGCACCACCGCCGAGCGTTTGCTCTTGTGCAGGTATTCGATGGGGTCTTCCACCGTCAGGATCAGCTTGGCGTGGTGGGTGTTGATCTCGTCCACCAGCCGCGCCACCGTGGTGGACTTGCCCGAGCCTCTGGGCCCCACCACCAAGAGCAAACCCCGGCCCAAGTCGCGGAAAGCGCGCAGGTACTCCTGGGATAGGTTGACCTGTCTTAAGCTCTCCTCGTAGGGCCCGATGGCTTGGAATACCACGCTGGCCGAGCCGCGCTGGTAGAAGATATTGACCCGCAGCCGGGCTACGCCGGGCAGGCTATAGGCTAAGTCGGTCTGGCGGTAGACCTCGAGCTGGGCTTTTTGTTGGGGAGAGCACAGCTGGGCCACCAGCGCCGCGGTGCTTTGGGGTTTGAGCTTGCGCCCGCCCACGCTTTGCAACTGGCCGTTGGTACGGGCCAGCACCGGCATCCCGGCGTGAAAGTGAATCTCGGAAACGCCCTTTTGCAGGAGGTGGACCAGCAGCTCGTCGAAATTCATAAAAAGGTCTTGGGGAGTGGGGCTTGGGGCTTAGGAAAGAGGGCTAAAAACCAAGCCCTAAGTCCTATCTCACGAAGCTTAAGCTAGTTTCCCCGCACCGGCGCGGCCTCGGTTGTGCTCTGGCCCAGGATGCTTTGCAGCGCACTGGGGATCAGCGGGAGGGCCACCTCGAGGGCGGTCACTGCCGCACCGGCCCCGCCCGGCAGATTAATCAGCAGGGTTTTGCCACGCGTCCCCGCCACGCCCCGCGTGAGGGCGATGCTGGGGTCTTTTTTGAAGCTCATCAGCCGGATAAACTCGGCGATGCCGGGCGCGGTCTTCTCGAGCATCTCGGAAGTGGCCTGGGGCGCGTTGTCCCTGGCCGAAAGGCCGATGCTCCCGCTGGTCAGTATCAGGTCTAAGCCGTCGCGGTCGGCCCACAGCCGTAGCACCCGCTTGATTTGCGCGGCCTCGTCGGGGACGGTATCCACCAGGGCCACCTCGTAGGGGCCGTACACCAGGGCTTCGCGCAGTGCCGTCACCGTGGCGTCTTCGCGCTCGCCGCGTGCGCCACTGCCAGAGACCATCAGGATGCCGACCCGAATCACACCTATCAGTCTATGCCCGGCGGGTGATAGGGTTGGGTTATATGTGGCACGAGCCCATACCCCTGGAAGGGCGATTCATCCGCCTCGAGCCCCTCACCCTCGCCCATGCCGAGGCGATGCTCCCACACTTTGACCGCGAGATGGTGCAGTACATGAGCCATGCCCCCAAGGAGCCCACCCTGGCGGCGATGGGGGGCTATATCGCCTATCTTTTGTCGGTCAAAGACCGGGTGAACTGGGCGATTGTGGACCGCGATAGCGGTGGGATGGTCGGGCGCACCGGGTACGTTCGGGTCAACCCGGAGTACCGCCACGTCGAGACCACCACCTGGATTTTCACCCCGTTTCAGGGAGGCAAGGCCAACCCCGAGAGCAAATATCTGCTGATGCGTCACGCCTTCGAGACCTTGGGAGCCATCCGGGTGCAGTTCCGCGCCGACGCCAACAACGCCCGGAGTTGCCGGGCCATCGAGAAACTGGGAGCGATGCGCGAAGGGACGTTGCGCAAAGACCAGATTTATCCCAACGGAACCATCCGCAGCACCGCCGTTTTCTCCGTGGTGGACGAGGAGTGGCCGGGAGTGAAGGCGGGGCTCGAGGCCCGGCTGTACGGGGGCCTTGCGGGGTAATCCGCCTCCAATGATGGGATTAGTTACCACCGCATCGAGCGCTGGGGATTTGCCAATCTGACCGAAGGGTCAGTACAGTTGAAAGGTGCATCGCAAGAGCATTCTCGCCATCACCCTCGCGCACGTCTCGGTGGACATACAAACCGGCTCGCTGGCGGTGCTGCTGCCGCTGCTGCTTTCCACCTTCAACCTCAATTATGCCGCTGCCGCCGCGATTATCACCGCCAATAACATCATCATCGCGGTGGCCCAGCCGCTGTTTGGCATCCTGGGCGACCACAAGTCGTACAAGTGGATGGTCCCGGTGGGCTGTCTGCTCACCGGGGCGGCGATGGTCTCGGTGCTGTGGCAGCCATACTACGGGCTGGTGCTCGCGGCGGTGATCCTGAGCGGCATCGGCTCGGCGATGTTCCACCCCGAGGCCCTGAGCCGAATCCGCGCGGTGAGCGGGGCCAAAGCTACCAGCGGGACCTCATTCTTCTTCTCCGGCGGGAACGTGGGGTTTGCCCTCGGCCCGATTTTTGCCACGGTGCTGCTCGAGCGGCTGGGCAAAGCGGGCGGTCTGCTAATGCTCCTCCCCACGCTGCTGGCGGCGGTTTTGCTGTGGACCCAGTGGGAAACTATCGCGCAACAGGGCGCGAAGAAGGCCAAAACCGTAGCAGCTTCAGCGGTCCGGCCCTGGCAGGCCGCAGCCGGTCTGGTGGCTTTTCTGATGCTCCTGATCACCCTGCGCAGCACGGTCGTCACGGGGTTGCAAAGCTTCATCCCGCTGTATTTCCACCACACCGGCGACTTGAACCGCGAGGCGGCGGCCTTCTTGGTCACGCTGTTGGCGATCTGCGGCGCGGCGGGGACCCTCACCGGGGGCCTCCTGGCCGACCGCTACGGGCGCAAACTCACCATGGCGACCACGGCCCTGCTGGGGTTGGGGTTTCTCTACGTATTCCTGCACAGCAGCGGCATCGTGCAGATGGCGGCGATTGGCCTGGCTGGAGCCTCGCTGAGCGCGGCTTGGCCGATCATCGTCGTGATGATCCAGGAGACCATGCCGGGGAATGTGGGCCTGGCTTCGGGGCTCTCGCTGGGAACGGCCTATGGGGCGAGTGGGCTGGGCGTGGGCATCTTGGGCAGTTTTGCCGATGCCTTCGGGCTCCCGGCCACCATGCAACTTCTAACTCTTCTACCCACTGGCATTTTCCTGATGACCTTATTTGTCCCTGAGCGGAGAGCTAAAGCAGTGGCGGCTACAGATTAAGGTTCTCCACATCCCTCTCGTATAGTTTGGCTCATCATAGGCCCCAGCGGAGGTACCCTATGAAGCCTGCTCGTCTACTGCTCGCCCTGATTGGCCTGACCGTAGCATTGGCCGCCTGCGTCCCCTCGTATCAAGCCCCGCAGCCCTACTACGAAACCCGGCTGGGGTTCAACTTCCTGATCCCCTCCAACTGGCCCACCGGGCGCTACGGTGAGCGGGAGTACGCCGCCGTCGAACTCGCCCAGACCCAGCCGCTGGCGAGCGGGGCCATCGAGCTGTATTACATCCCCATGGACGCCACCAAGCCGCCGCAGTCGCTGTTTCGGATTTACCAGTACACCAAATCCAACTGGGCTACGGCTCAAGGGACGCAGAGCCTGGACCGCCCCCGGCTGGTGAAGGCGGGCGACATCGTGTACGCCGCGGTGCTGCCCTCTGCCAACCCCTACGACCCCACCACCCCGGATGGCAAGACCTATGCCAGCATGGTGCTCACGCTGGACCAGATTCAGCAGTCTATCGTCCCGCGGTAAGGGTCGGACGATTCGCACCTCCCCTCAGGGCTTTGGCCCTGAGGGGAGGCCTCGCATAGGACGAGGTTTCTTGCTCTAGAGAAAACCCGTTCTGGAGAGAAGGCATCAAGCTGACCAAAGAGACCAGGAAGAGGATTTGCCAGGCGGATGGGGCGATTTGACGAGCGAGGCGGGTAGGCTACAAACCCGCATCCCGATGGTCACAGCAAAAAGCCCCTCGAGCGAACTCGAGGGGCTTTATAACATCCGGCTTACTGGCTGAAGATGCGCTTACGAGCGGTCTCTAAGTCGGCCAGGATGGAGTCGGCTTGGGTGGGGTTGCTGAGGAACTTGACGAAGCCGTCCATGCCGATGCGGGCCATCTCGGGCACGGTGTCGCGGTCATAGAACTGCATGATCAGGTCGGCATCCCCGAGCAGGGCGATCCCTTTCTGGATGTGGGGCTTGTCCTTGAAGATGGTTTTCACGTCCACGTCGGTGCGCACCGGCAGGCGACCGATTTCCTGTGCGGACATTTCGGCCACTTCCTTGGAGCCCAGGAAACCCAGGAAGGCTTTGGCGTTGGCAACGTTCTTGGCCTTAGCCGGGATGAAGTAGCCGTCGGTGGGGGCTTCCTCGCCGATGGGCATCTTGGGGTCAATGATCGGGAAACGGAAGAAGTCCAGCTCGGCGGTCTCGCGGTCGTCGGGGTACTGGTCGCGCAGGAAATCGCCCATCAAGTACATGGCGGCCTTGCCCTGGATCATCAGGTTGGCGGCGTCCTGCCAGGTGTACGAGGCGGGGTTCTCGAGCAGGTATTTGTTGTCTACGAGCTGCTTCCAATAGGTGAAGACCTTTTTGACCCGCGGGTCGGTGTAGGGGATTTTGCCGTCGGTGAGGTCGCGGTGGAACTCTGGCCCATTGACCCGCATGTCCAGGAAGTCAAACCAGCCGCCCTGGGGCCAAGTTTCCTTGGCTGCGTTGGTGATGGGGGTGATCCCCGCAGCCTTCAGCTTGGCGCACACCGCCATGAACTCGTCCCAGGTCTTGGGCTCTTTCAGGCCCAGCTTGGCGAAGATGTCCTTGCGGTAGTACACCGCCCACCAGTAGTAGCTCGTGGGCAGGAAAACATACTTGCCGCTGGCATCTTTGGAAAGCGCCTGGAAGCCCTTGGGGAAGACCTTTTCCCAGTTGTTGGTCTTGTAGACATCGGTGATGTCCATCGCCAGGTTGCGGCTGCTGAAGGCCCGCATGCGGTTTCCGGCGAACCAAGTCAGCACGTCGGGCGGGTTGTCCGAGGCCAGGTAGGTGCGGATCGAGGTGTCCTGGAAGGTCTCGTGGTCTACGGTGTTGAACTCCATCTGGATGCCTGGATACTTCTTCTTGAAGGCATCCACGATCTTGCTGTCCAGGGCCCTGGGCTTAGGGTCGGACTGGTTGGAGTTGAAGATCAGGGGGCCGCTGAGATTGGTCTGGGACTGTGCCATCAACAGAAATGCTCCCAGAGCTGCAATCAACCACATTTTTCCTCTCATTTATTACCTCCAAAACATCAACTGCCCAGCCTTACGTGCAGAGCCCGGCAAGCGGCATCTCTTGTGGAAACCCTTCCAGATGGGGTAAACCACTCTGCTCGAGTTCGACTGTAGCGAGAGTCTACTTTAGGGCTTTCCGGCCTGTCAACGAGGCTAGACACCAGGCCATGCCCCTAACGTTTTGCGCAGCAGCGCAATCTGCCCCAGATGATAGGCGTTGTGCTTGCTGATGCTCAGGGCCAGTTTGTACCCCACCGTCCAAGCCGGTTCGCGGTCAGTCTGGGGATACAGGGTCCTTCCTAGGTCGGTGCCCTCGAGGGCGATCGCTTTGAGTTCCCTCAAGCCTTGCAAAAACTGCTCCACCAAAGCATCCCAGTCTTCTGCCCTGATCTCGGGCCAATTGGGGTGAGGATTTTTGTACTGTTCGGGGTTTGCTGAGCGAATGAGCCCCAGGTTGAACCGCACGTTGGCGTTCACGTGCGCCAGGATTTCGGCGATGGAGTGGGGCCAGCCTTCTCGTTTGGTCAGCGCAAGTTCAGCAGATAAACCGCCTAATATGCGCTTGGCGGGGGCAAAATCATGCTCCTCCGGGTCCTCGAGCAAGATGGCCAAAGTCTGGGCGGGTGGGCCTTAAAGGACCTTTTCCATACGTGGAGTTTAGACCTCAGCGGGATGGGCGCGAACGCTCGGCGGAGTCCAGCCAAATCGTCACCGGCCCGTCGTTGACCAGATGCACCTCCATGTAGGCTTGGAAAACCCCGGTTTCCACATGGATTCCTTGTTCGGATAGCAGATCGCAGAACCGGTTGTAGAGCCGTTTCCCATCGTCCGGTGAGGCCGCCTCAATGAAACTTGGACGATTGCCGCCCCTGGTATGGGCATACAGGGTGAACTGCGAGACGACGAGCGCCTCACCTTCTACATCGGCAAGTGCTAGGTTCATCTTGCCTGCCGGGTCGGTGAACACCCGCAGGTTGGCGATTTTGCGGGCTAGGTACGCGGCATCGTCCGCCGTGTCGCCCTTTCCTACGCCTAGCAGCACGACGAACCCCCGCCTGATTTGCCCGATGGTCTGCCCGTCCACGACGACTTTTGCCTCGGAAACCCGCTGGATCACGGCACGCATGGGGATAGGGTATAGCACCGAGCTATGAGTGATGAGCGAAACAGCCCCCGACATTGCCGACCACTCCGTAGCTTTGTCCACTGCGAGTTTCGCCCAGTGCCCCCCTGCGCGCCCAGGGCCACAGGCCCCCCGCCAGCACGGGCAAAGCCCGGCCTAGTGC
>PSMF01000006.1:0-51571 GCA_040290005.1 Meiothermus sp. | reverse complement strand
GGCGCGGGCGCAGGGGGGTGCTAAAGACAGCAAGGCCACCACAAAATCGCTAACGCCTCCGGAATTCGAGGGGGGGTCGCCTTTGATTTTGCTCATTGCTCATCACTCATCGCTTCTTTACTATCAGTCCATGACCGCCACGCTTTCCCCCGCCGAACTGCGCGAGACTATTCAGAAATATGTGTTAGACACGCTGCCTAGCCCTGAATCCGCACCCAGAGCCGAAATCGCCGAATATGCCCGGCTGCTGCGGGATTATCCCGAGCGGGGCGGGAAAACGTTGCGGGGGATGTTGCTTTGCTACACGGGGCTGGCGTACGGGGCTGAGTTAGAGCGACTGTTACCGGTGGCGGGGGCGCTCGAGCTCTTCCAGCACTGGGCGCTCGTCCACGACGACATCGAGGACGGCTCCGACGAGCGGCGGGGGAGACCCGCGTTGCACAAGCTCTACGGGATGCCGCTGGCGCTCAACGCCGGGGACGCGCTGCACGCGCGGATGTGGGGGATGCTGGTCGAGAGCCGGGTCTCCTACAGGGTTCTGGACGAGTTTGTGAAGCTCGTGGACCTCACCGCGCAGGGGCAGCACCTGGAGATGACCTGGATGGAGCGCCAGCGGTTCGACCTGGGCGAGAACGATTACCTCGAGATGGTGGGGCAAAAGGCCGCGTACTACACGGCGGTCGCGCCACTACGATTGGGGGCGTTAGCGGCGGGGAGTGAGCCTCCGGTGAGCCTCGAGGTGGCCGGACTCAAGTTGGGGACGGGGTTCCAGATCGTGGACGACGTGCTCAACCTGAGCGGTGATCCCGCCAAATACGGCAAGGAGATCGCAGGCGACCTATGGGAGGGCAAGCGCACGTTGATTCTGCTGCGCTTCTTACTCGAGGCCGATCAGGACGAGCGAGGGCGGGCCGAGGCTCTGCTCCGAACGCCCAGAGAACAAAAGAGCGCCGAGGAGGTGCGCTGGCTTCACCGACGGATTCTCGAGTCCGGTGCGCTCGACTACGCTCAGAAGGTCGCCGAGCAGACGCTTGCCGAAGGAATGGCGGCTCTGAAGCCTATACTGATGGGCCTTCCGAATCCGCGTCCAGCAAGGGTAGCGCTCGAGGTACTCGAAAGCTTAGTCCGGCGCGAGGCTTGATAGCTTCGCACTTCGAGTCGTCTGGGTTGGAAATAGACTCAGAGCATCAAGGAGGTCCTATGTACGCGGTCATTTTTGAGGTAGAGCCCAAACCCGAGCGCAGGCAGGAATATCTAGATATCGCTGCTGCGCTACGCCCCGAGCTGGACAAACTCGAGGGCTTCCTCAGCGTCGAACGCTTCGAGAGCCTGTATGTACCCGGAAAAATCCTCTCGCTCTCGTTCTGGCAGGACGAGGCCGTGATTCGCCGGTGGCGAGAACATGCCGCCCACCACCAGGCCCAACTCAAGGGGCGCGGGGAAATCTTCGCCGATTACCGCTTGCGGGTCGCCAAGGTCGCTCGAGACTACGGGATGTTGAGCCGCGAGCAGGCCCCACAAACCCTGCCGGAGCCGGGCGAAATCATCTTGTAAGGCGCAAGGTAACACAAAGCAGGATGAGGGGCAGTATAAAAAGTAAACTGTCTAGATATGGAGCCCAAGCCTTTTGAAATCGGGATTTACTCCTTTGCCGAACTCACGCCTGATCCCTTTACCGGTCAAACCATCACGCCCCAGCAGCGGTTGCGCGACCTGGTAGAAAGCGCGGAGCTGGCTGATCAGGTGGGGCTCGACGTGTTCGCATTGGGCGAGCACCACCGCGTGGAATACCTGGCCTCGAGCCCCGCCGTGATCCTGGCGAGCATCGCCGAGCGGACCCGGAAGATTCGGCTCTCGAGCGCGGTCACGGTGCTGAGTTCCGACGACCCGGTGCGGGTTTTCCAAGATTTCGCTACGCTCGACCTGCTCTCGAATGGTTGCGGCGAAATTATGGCGGGCCGGGGCTCCTTTATCGAATCCTTCCCGCTGTTCGGCCACGACCTGGACGACTACAACGAGCTGTTCGAGGAGAAGCTGGGGCTCCTCCTCAAGCTGCGCGAATCGGAGCAGATCACGTGGTCGGGCAAACATCGCGCCCCCCTACAAGACCTCGGCGTATACCCGCGTCCTGTCCAGAACCCGCTTCCAGTGTGGGTCGCGGTGGGCGGTACGCCGCAGTCAGTAGCGCGGGCCGCGACACTGGGCCTGCCGATGGCTCTCGCCATCATCGGCGGGATGCCCGAGCGCTTTGCGCCGTTGTTTGACTTGTACCGCGAATACTCCCGCCGCGCCGGGCACGACCCTGCTAACATCCCCTTGAGCATCAACTCGCACGGGTTTATCGCCGACGACCCCAAGGAAGCCCTCGAGCTGAGCTTCGCCAGTTCTTCCATCATCATGAACCGCATCGGGCGCGAGCGCGGCTGGCCGCCGATGAGCCGCGGCCAGTACGATGCCGCCGCCACCCTGCGCGGGGCGAACTTCGTGGGCAACCCGGAGCAAATCATCGAGAAAATCCTCTTCCAACACGAAATCTTCGGGCACCAGCGCTTCTTGATTCAGCTCAGCGTGGGGACCCTGCCGCACGACAAAATGCTGCGGGCAGTCGAGCTGCTCGGGACCGAGGTTGCGCCGGTGGTACGGCGGGAGATTGCGGCTCGAGCCAAACCGCAGGCCGTCATTTAAGAAAGTTAGGGGGTCAAAGCCCAAAAGCCTGCAAAGCCCATAAAACGCCCATCCCACCTACCAAAGTCAGCAACGCGTTTTTGAATCGCCAGGCCAAGACTAAGGCCACAATACCGGCAATCAGGCGCGGGTTGAGCGGGCTTACCGCCCAGTGGCCCTCGTGGGTGAGAAGCGCAGGCAACACCAATCCGGCCAAAGTCGCGGCGGGCACATAGCGCAACGCTTGTTGCAACAGCGGCGGCTGCTTGAAGCGCTCGAGCAGCACTATCGGATAGTAGCGCAGGGCAAAGGCGATCAGCCCCATCCCCAGCAGGAGGAGCCACATCTCAGGCCCCTTCAAGAGCGCCTCCGGTTCTCGAGCCAAACCCCCGCCGCAATCCCCACAATCGCCCCGACGAAAAGCCCCGAGCGGTACGGCAACCCCACCAGGGCCGTCGCCACCAAACCCCCGACCAGCGCCGCAAAAAGGCTCGGGCGGGTCTGCACGGCGGGGACCAGCAGCACCAAAAAGCACAGCGGCACCGCGAAATCCAGCGACCAACTCTCAGGAACCCTGGCCCCCAGCAATGCACCGATATAGGTGCAAACCAGCCAGGTGGTCCAACACACTACGCCCGCGCCGATATACAGCCAGGGAGCCAGCCGGGGGCCGAGCTTTTCGTACTGCCCCATCATCAGGGCGAAGTTCTGGTCCACCATCAAAAAGGCCGCCAGAATTTTCGTCCGTGTCGAGAGTACCTCGAAGGGTTTGGCGAGCGCGCTAGAGTACATCACGTAGCGCAGGTTGACCACCAGCAGCGCCAACAGTACGAAGGGAATCGCGGCCCCGGCCCCGATCAGTTGCAGCGACACCAACTGTGCGGCACCCGCGTAGACCAGCCCCGACATGAAGGTAATTTGCGCGACGCTCAGGCCCGCGCTGACCCCGGCGATTCCCGTGACCAGGCCGAAGGGAATGATGCCCAGTGCAATCGGCAGAATCTGCACCACGCCGCTCCAGAAGGCCTGTCGCTCGGTGGCAGGCTGGGTCATAGCCACCGTTCCATCTGCTCGGGGGTCAGGTTGCCGCCGCAAAGCACGGTGGCAACGCGCTTTCCTTTGAACTGCGGATTTTTCATCACTGCGGCGATGCCCACCGCGCCGGAGGGCTCCAGCACAGTTCCCAGATGTTGATGAGCCAGCCGCATGGCCTCTAGCGTCACCTCGTCCTCGACTAAAAGCACGTCGTCCACGACACCTTTCAAATCCTCCAAAGCCTCAAGAACCGGGACCCGCACGCCGATGCCGTCGGCGATGGTATGGATTGCATCGGTCTGGACGAAGCTTCCACTGCGCCAGGAGCGCTCCATTGCTGGGGCTCCGGCAGCGCAGACCCCGATCACCTGGGTTTGCGGGCGGTGGGCCTTGATCCAGCGTCCCATCCCGGCGATCATCGCGCCGTTGCCCAGCGCAATGAGGGCGGCATCGAGCGGTTGTGGGTACTTGAGCAACTCGAGCCCCAGTGTCCCGGCCCCCTCAGAGATTTCCGGCTCCTTGCTGTCCTCGACCATCCAGGCCCTGGTCTGCGCACACAAGCGCTTGGCCTCGAGCTTGGCCGCGTCGAAATCCTCGCCGTGCAAGCGGAGTTCCGCGCCTAGTTTACGCATCCGCTCGAGTTTCAAAGGGTTGGCGTTCACCGAGGCATAGACGATGAGCGGAATCCCGTGCTTGCGACAGGCATAAGCCATCGCCTGGCCGAAGTTCCCCGCGCTGGCACACACGATTTGCCGCTTGTCGCCGCGCCGCATCACCTTGGAGATGAAGTAATCCGCGCCCCGGCCCTTGAAGCTGCGGATGGGGTTCAAGGTCTCGACCTTGACGATGAGCTCGAGGCCTAGCAGCTCGCTCAGGGATTCCGCAAGATACTGAGGGGTGTTGAGAAACACCGGGTCTACCCTTTTCGAGGCCTCGTGAATATTTCTTAGCGACAGCCGGTGCTCTATCGGTTTTGCTTTTGTGGGGCGGGGCTCGAGGCGTTGGCCTTCCAGAAGCTTGGTGGGCAGCTCGCTGCGCCGATAGTTTTTTCCGTCCAGGTCACGCTCCAAAAACCCTCGCTCGAAAAGTTCGCGCCGCAGCAAAGCCCAATCCGCGAAGGTATGCCAGGCTTTGAGGATGTCATTGACCTGAGGCTCGCTCAGGCGCTCACCGGCGGCGAATTTGCTGGCGAGGTATTCGAGGGCCAAAGTCTTTTCTTTGGGTTTGCTGGGCCAGCGCTCGAGCCGACCCTCAGCGTTGAGAAGTCTAGATAACTCTTTCACGAGCAGAACTCCTTCGCGGTCTGGTAGAGGATTTCGCTCAAGTCTTCCACGCTTTCCAAATCCACCCACTCCTCCGCCGAGTGCGCCCCGGTCCCCTTCACGCCGAACAGAAAGGAGGGGATACCCGCCCCAGAGAGCACCCCGCAGTCCATCCACCACGGGTCTCCTCTGACCTTGGGAACCGCGCCCAGGACGTGGCTTGCTTGCGCCCGCAGAATCTGTACGATGGGTTCGGTTTCAGAGATTGCGTGGGGGCCTCGAGCCAAATCCTGCCGCACCGTCGCCTTGAACTCGGGGTCGGAGGCGGCAATCCTGTCGAGAACGGCCTGAATCTCGGCCTCAGCAGCTTCTGGCGTCTCGCCGGGAACGGAGCGGCGCTCGAGCCAGACGAAGCCCCGGTGGGCCAGGGTCAGCTCCTCACTTCCCAGGCTGCCGTATTCCTCGTCGGCGACGTAGACCACGAGGAGGTCCCCGCGCAGGTTCAGCGCTTTGGCCCGTGCCGCCGCGCCACTCTTCATGTCGTAGACCCCGCGCCCGTACATTTGCCCGTCCCGGATTACGGGGTTTAACCCGTCCTTGACGCCTTCCAGCGTCACCGTGTCGGTGTGCCCGTTGAACATCAGCGACCTGCCAGCCGTGCCTTTGGCGACCCCGACGACGGTGGGACGGCCTTTCTTGGCCTCGAGCCAGTGTGTTTCAAACCCTCGCTCCTTCAGCCAAGCCCCTACGAAGCGGGCGATTTCGCCCTCGCCCGGCGCACCCGGAACCAAATCGGGGTTCACCGAGTTGATGCGAACGAGTTCGGATAAAAGTCGCTCGGTTTCGGTCATGACTCGCTTCCCCTGAGGCGCGGGGCGGTGTTTTCAAGCACCCCCTCGAGCCGCCTCCCCAAACTCCGCTGCCATGAAGCCGAGAGTGTGGGCTCGGAGAGCAACTCACGGATGGTGTCGAAGTCGGTTCGGTCACGGTGCATCACGCGGTTAGCCTCGAGGACGGAGATGCGGCCTCGAAGCTTCAGCACAAACTCCTCTCCCGCCCGCACCACCCCGGCTTGCAACACGCGCAAGTAGAACCCGGTCAGACCGGACTCCTGCACCCACAGTGGCAACTGCGGCTCGCGGTGCCGAGCGCCCATCTTGAAGCAGGGCTGGCGCGGCTGCGAGACTTGCACCACGGCGCTGCCGATGGTGTACACGTCGCCGATGCAGACCTCCGCCTCGAGCAGCCCTGTGGTGGTGAAGTTCTCCCCGAAGGCCGCGAACTCCAGGCCCCGGCCCAGCATCTGCCCCAAGCGCTGGTAGTGCTCGTGTGGGAAGACGCACACCGCCTTATCGGGCCCGCCGTGGTTCTTGAGGTCGGCCTGCCGGTCGTCGGCGAGGCCGGTGGAGCTCAGCTCTAGCGCCCCTTCCACGGGCAGCTTGGCGAAGGCGCTGGGCACCTCCTTACCGGCGTGCCGCAGCGTGCCGATAAGGCCGACGTTCAGGGAGAGGATTCTAGCCATGATTTGCCTCCAAGACCCCGCTTATGCCTTCCTCCGATCCGCGATGAAGCCCAGCAGCACCCCGGCCACCAAGCCCCAAAAGGCACTCCCCACCCCGAAAACTGCACCTCCGAGGCGGTCAGCAGCAGGGTGAACAGGGCGGCCTCGCGGTACTTTGGGTTCGAGAACGCCCCCACCAGACAGTTCTGGATCATCCCCGAGAGGGCCAGCCCCGCCATCGCCGCGATCAGGGCCTTGGGCAAGGCCGCGAAGAAAGCCACCATCGCCGCACCGAATAGCCCAAGAAGGATTTTGAGGCTGCCTGCGACCACGCCCGCTGCGTAGCGCTTGGCCGGGTCGGGGTGGGCCTCGGGGGAGTTGCCCAGAGCAGCGGTGATGGCGGCGAGGGTGAGGCCGTGGGAAAGGGCCGGGGCGCTGAGGGCGCTCACCAAGCCGGTGGCGACGAGCGAGCCCCTGGCGGGAACGCTGTAGCCGAAGCTCTGCATCACCGCGAAGCCGGGGGCGTTCTGCGAGGCCAGGGCCAGCATCAAAAGCGGCAGCCCCAGGCCGATAATCGCTTGCAGGCTAAAGGTGGGCAGGATGAACACGGGGTGGGCCAGCTCAGGGTGCACCCCGCCGAAGTTCACCTGTCCCAAGGCCAGGGCGCTCACGAGGCCCACCAGCAGCGCCAGGGCCATCGTCAGCTTGAGGTTCAACGCGCGGAAAAGCAGAAAGGCCCCCACCATTGCCAGCACCACCGGCGGTGAGGCGTTTATCGCGGTGAACAGCCCCAGCCCGAATTTCAGCAGCACCCCGCCCAGCACCGCCATCGCCACCGGCTGCGGGACGAGCCGCATCGCCCGCCCGAACAGCCCGGTCCAGCCCAGTAAGGCCACCGCCAGCCCGGAGAATACAAAGGCCCCCACCGCGTCGGAGAGCCGGTAATCCGCCAGGTGCGAGACCAGCAGGGCCAGTCCCGGCGTAGACCAGGCGGTGATGACAGGCTGCTTGTACAGCAGCGAAAGTCCTAGGGTTAGGACACCACTCCCCACGCAGATCGCCCACACCCAGGAGGAAAGCTCAGCGCCCGTGAGCTTGGCGTTGTCTGCCAGCGGGAAGACGAGCACCAGCGAGCCGCTGAACCCGACCACCACGATTAGGATTCCTGCGGTCCACACCGAGGGGGTGAGGGCTGAGTGGAGTCCGGCCAGGGCGCTGTGCAGACGGGCTCCGGCCCCTGGTCTGGCGGGCCTCGAGCGATTCTCGGCGCCCGGTGTCACTCGACCCTCCAGTTGCTCGCCAGCGCCAGCTTTGCGCCCTCGAGGTCGCCTTTTCCCAAAGCCCGAATCAGCTTGGTGTGCTGCTTGGGAGAATCCTTGCCGAGCGTGCCGGAGCCGAAGTAAGCCCGCTCGAGCCGCCGGTATTTCTGCTTCAGGCCGCTCAAAATACCCTCCAGCTCGGGATTATTCGACCGGTAGATAATCACCCTGTGGAACCGCACATCGGCCTCGGTCGCTGCGGCTGAGTCGTGGGCCTCGAGGGCCTTTTGCAAGTCCCGGTTCGCCGCTTTCATCTCTTCCAGATCGACTTTTGTCAGCCGGGGAAATGCTAGCTCCAAAGCTAACAACTCGAGTGCGTGCAGGATGGGGTAAATCCGCTTTGCCTCCCCCAAATCAACCGCTTTGACCCGCGTCCAGCGGTTCGAGGCGGTCTCGACCAACCCCTCGTCCTCCAAGCGCCGCAGCGCCTCGCGCACCGGGGTCCGGCTCACCCCCAAGCGTTCGGCGAGTTCCTGGTCGCGCAGTTGCTCACCGGGCTCTAAGCTCCCCTCCACAATCCAATCGCGCAGCCGCCCGTAGACGCTCTCGCGCAGGATCGGGCGCTCGAGGGTTGCAGCAGACTCAGGTATCGGCATGTTGGATGTAATATATCACATGCAAATAAAGATGCTTCTCGGCTAAGGGGAAAGCCCAGTCTACACGGGCCGGGTCAGTCCAAATCTTTAGGGGTGATGGGCTTTTTAGGGTCGCGGCCCCGGCCTCGGCGCGGGGGGAGGGCGTCCCACTCCTGCTCGAGGTGCTGCCGGATGTCTTTTTCCTGGTCCTTCTCCACCGCCTCTACAATCGCGGTCAGGGTTTTCACCGTCCGCTCGGCGATCTCGGCCTGGCGGCCCAACTGGGCCCGGCTGTGGGCGTCGAGGTTGTGCTTTCTGAGGGCATGGATGGCCTTGAGCACCTGTTCGGCGGAGTGAATCTGGACCCGCAGGTCGTGAATGTAGGCGTGGTCGGTGAGGGCCAGCTTGTGCTCGCGGCTGCTGGGTTCCCGCCAGCGCTTGAGGTCGCCGCGCTCGACCATCGGACGCACCACCCGCAACAGGGCTGACTTGCTCACTTTTAGCCGCTCGGACAACTGGGCCAAGCTTTGGGGTTCGGGGCCTGCCAGCAGCAGGGCCACCAAACGACCTTCCAGAGGCGGGCGGCCCACCGCCGTGTACGCTTCACCGAGTTCGTCTATAAAGTTGTCTAGGGTCATCGAAGACTCCGGTTAGCTTGACTGTTCACTGCGACAATCTTATCCCTCAGGCCAGCATCAGCCAGGGCTCGTAAACTGAAAACTTCACGATTGATAATCTACCAGCCAGAATCCATAAACTAAAGCCATGCACCGCATTCTGGTGATAGATGATGATCCCAGCGTGGGCAGTTTTCTACGTCGGGGGCTCAAGCTCGAGGGCTATACGGTGGAGGTGGTGAGCGAAGGCCCGGCGGGCTTGGCCCAGCTCCGCAAGTTTCGCCCCGACTTGGTTATCCTGGACCAGGTATTGGTCGGGATGAGCGGCCTCGAGGTGCTGGAAAAGCTGCGCCAGGCGGCTCCTGAGCTACCGGTGATCATGTTCAGCGGGCGCGACGAGATGGAGGAAGCCATCGGGGTAGACGCCTACTTGGTGAAGCCGGTGGCCTTCGACGTGCTCATCGCCACGGTGCGCAGGCTGCTGCCCAGCGGCAACGGCAGCTCGAGCTAAGCCAATAGCGTCCAGGACAGACGTTGGCGACCGGTGCGCGTTTATTCCCCAACCCCCCTTGATGCTTCGCAAGGGGGGCCATCCAAGGTCTCTAGAGGTCAAGTGCTGTCCCGAACTACCGTGATAGACGGTGGATTCTTGCCCCACTAACTGCCAACAACTTGATTCCCGCAATTCAAGCCAGCGCCGACGCTAAGGAGGCTTCCAGCACCTCGAGGCCCTTCCTGACCTCGTCTTCACTCGCCACCAAGGGCACCAAACAGCGGATCACGTTGTAGTGCATCCCGGCCTTCATCAAGAGCAACCCGCCCTCTCTGGCCGCGTCAATCACCTTTTGTGTGAGCGCCCCGTCAGGCTCCTTGCCCTCAGGCGTTTTGACGATTTCAATCGCCGCCATCGGCCCCAAGCCACGTACGTCGCCGATCTGCGGGAAGCGCCCTTGCAGCTTTTGGAAACCTTCGTGGAGGATTTCGCCGAGCCGCACGCCCTGCTCCAAGAGCCCTTCCTCCTCGAAGATGTCCAGTACGGCCAAACCCGCCGCACAGGCCAGCGGGTTCCCAGCAAAAGTCCCACCCAGGCCGCCCACCGCCGGGCCGTCCATGATCTCGGCCTTGCCCAGCACCCCCGCGATGGGCACCCCGCCGCCGATGCTCTTGGCAAAGCAGATCAGGTCGGGCTCGATCCCGGCGTGCTCGATGGCCCAGAACTTGCCCGTCCTACCGATGCCGGTCTGGATTTCGTCGTCAATAAACACGATGCCGTGCTTCTTGGTGAGGTTGCGCAAGCTGCGCAGGAAGGCCGCTGGAGCGGGGACAAACCCGCCCTCGCCGAGCTGAGGCTCGATGATGATGGCGGCCACCCGGTCGGGGGCGACCTCGGTGTCAAAAAGCTCTTGCAGGCCGTCCAGTGCAGCCTTGGTGTCCCAGCCGCGGTAGGCGTAGGGGTAGGGGGCGTGGTACACCTCCGGCGCGAACGGGCCGAAGCTTTGGCGGTAGCTGGACTTCCCGGTGAGGGTCATGCCCATCAGGGTGCGCCCGTGGAAGCTGTTGCGAAAGGCGATCACGGCGGGCCTTCCGGTGCTTTGCCGGGCGATCTTGATGGCATTTTCGGTGGCCTCGGCCCCGGTGGTGACAAAGAAGGCCTTTTTGTCGCCTTCGCCCGGCGCACTGGCGCACAACCGCTCGGCCAGCTCGATGTAGGGTTCGTAGGCCACCGCCTGAAAGCAGGTGTGCATGAACTGCATAGCTTGTTCCTGCACCGCCCGCACCACCTTGGGGTGGTTGTGGCCCACGTTAAGCACCCCAATCCCGCCGATCCAGTCGAGGTATTCCTTGCCGTCCACGTCCCAGATTTTCCCGCCCAGGGCTTTGGCAACCACCACGGGCTGGACCTGGGAGACCCCGCGCGGGATGATTCTGGCGCGGCGCTCGAGCAAATCAGCGGTTCGGCTGCGGGTGAGTGACATAGTTTCCTCCTAAAGTGACCCTTAGTCTACGCGAGGAAAAACGCTGAGCACAAGATTGCCCGCCACAAGCCGAATTTCCTTCGGCCCAGCGGTGCTTTGCCGCCGAGGAGCCTCGAGTCGGCCCTTTGGGTCGGGGCGGGAGGGGTGATGGCCCTTTTGCGCGGGAACGCGGTAAGCTAGAACCACATTCAACAGGAGGTTCAGTCTCGTGCAAACCGCGCCGATAACCAAGCCTGCCACTAGCCCGGCCAGGGGGGTGGGCAAGGGCCTCAGCCAGACCCTGTGGCTGCTGCTGTTCTTGGGCATTCCCTTGGCCCTGTACGGCCTGTGGGTGATCTACCCGACCATCCGCACCTTCACCCTGGCCTTCACCAATTATGATGGCCTCGAAGCCGCCAAATGGATCGGCTGGGCTAACTTCAAGGAGCTGTTCCAGACCGAGGCCTTTCGCCTTTCGCTATTGCACAACCTGATCTGGATTCTGGTATTTATCACCGTGCCGACCAGTGCTGGTTTGGCGCTGGCGATGGTGCTCAACCAGGGGGTGCGTTTCGACCGCTTCCTCAAGATCGCCTTTTACCTGCCGCTGGTGCTGGCCCCGGTGGTCACGGCGATGGTTTGGGGCTGGATTTACCATCCCCAACAGGGTTTGCTCAACACCGTCTTGTTCGAGATTTTGCGCGTGGTCAAGGCCATAGGTTTCAACGTGGACCCCGAGTCGGCCCGGAGCATCGGCTGGCTGGGGGACCCCAATCTCGCCCTGATCTCGGTGATCGCGGCGGCGGTCTGGCGGCAGGTGGGCTATGTGATGGTGCTGTACCTGGCGGGCTTGAAGACCCTAGACGCGGAGGTGCTCGAGGCCGCCAAGGTGGACGGGGCCGAGGGGTTCAACCTGTTCCGCTACATGATCTTCCCCATGTTGGCCCCGGTGACTACTGTGGTGGTGGTGATCTCCATCGTGGACAGCCTGCGCAGCTTCGACCTGGTGAACGTGATGACCAACGGCGGCCCCTTCAACACCTCCGAGGTGCTCGCCAACTACATGGTGAAGGCTTCCTTCCACGACTACCGCCAGGGCTTCGGGGCAGCCATCGCGGTGATCTTGTTCCTTATCACTTTCGTTTTCTCGGTGATTTATCTGCGCCAGGTGATGGCCCAGGAGGAGAAAACCTCATGAGCGCTACGGCTACCGCACCAACCCCCACCCGTCCACGCAAAATCCGCAAGGGGCCTAATCCCTGGGTGCTCGGCATCGTCTGGTTCTTTGCCTTGCTCTGGCTCGTTCCGTTCGTAGGGGCCATCATCACCAGCTTCCGCACCTTTGACGACCTCAACTCACGCGGCTTCTGGAGCATCCCCCAAGAACTCACCTTCAATAACTTCGTGCGGGCCTGGGGCCAGGCCGGGATCAGCAAATACCTGCTCAACAGCTTCGAGATCACCATACCCGCGCTCCTCATCGCGGTGCTCTTCTCCTCGATGTGCGCCTATGGCCTGGTGCGCTTCCGCTTCCGGCTCTCCATCCCCATCTACCTGATGTTTGTGGCTGGGCTGATGCTGCCCTTCCAGGTGCTGCTGCTGCCGGTGTTTTACCTGGCGAACAAGCTGCACATCTATGACACATTATGGGCCCTGATTTTCTTCCACTCAGCGTTCCAACTCGGCTTCTGCACCTTTGTACTGCGCAACTTCATGAAGACGGTACCCTTCTCCTTGTTCGAGAGTGCGCTGATAGACGGGGCCTCGGAGTGGACCATCTTCCGGCGCATCGCCCTGCCGCTGTTGCTGCCGGGGCTGGCGGCCCTGGCAACCTTGGAGTTCACCTGGATTTTCAACGACTATCTGTGGGCCATCGTGCTGTTGCAAAGCGACAAGCTCAAGCCAATCACCACAGGGTTAGCGAATCTGCGCGGTCAGTACATCAGCGACTGGCCGCTGATGGTGGCGGGCAGTTTGATCGCCACGGTGCCCACCCTCATCGTGTTCTTCGCGCTGCAACGCTACTTTATTGACGGCCTGACGGTAGGGGCCACAAAGGGCTAATCCTCTCCAGAAAGTCCCCTATTGCCTCCCCACGGAGGGGAGGTGTTGTCTTTACCCCTGCGTTCGACGTTCAACCCTCGGCGTGTTAGGATTTCATGCTATGTGGCGCGTACTTGTGACCGATGAGATGCGACTGGGGGAGGTCAAGAGCCCCGAGGTGCGGCTGGATTACAGGCCCAACATGCCGCGAGAAGAAATTCTGAAGGTGATTGACGGCTACGACGCCCTCATCACCCGTAGCCGTACCCAGGTGGATGCAGAGCTGCTGGGACGTGGCTCCAAGCTAAAAGTTGTCGGGCGCGGTGGGGTGGGCGTGGACAACGTGGACCTGGACGCGGCTTCGCGCAGGGGCATTCTCGTGGTCAACGTACCCGAGGCCAACACCCGTAGCGCCGCCGAGCTGGCCTGGGCACTGCTGCTGGCCTGCGCCCGTGGGATTGTCGAGTCGGACAGGAAAATCCGCGAGGGTCAGTGGGACAGAAAGTATCTGGGCCTGGAGCTGGATAAAAAGACCCTGGGAATCATCGGTCTGGGACGCATCGGCGGGCAGGTGGCGAGATTTGCCAAAGCCTTCAACATGCGGGTTTTGGCCTACGACCCCTACATTCCCCGCACCAGGGCCGAGACGCTGGGTGTCGAGTTGCTCGACGACCTAGCCGATGTGCTGCGCCAGTCGCAGTTCCTCACCGTTCACACCCCGCTCACCGAGGAGACCAAGGGTATGATTGGGCGGCGCGAGTTTTACCTGCTGCCCAAGGGCGCGGTGGTGGTAAACGCCGCGCGGGGCGGCATCTACGATGAGAAGGCCCTGGTGGAAGTCCTCGAGGACGGCCACCTGTGGGGCGCGGGTCTGGATGTCTTCGTGCAGGAGCCGCCCAACGCCGAGCACCCTTTGGTGAGCAGCCCAAAAGTCGTTCACACCGCCCACCTGGGAGCCAACACCGTCGAGGCCCAAGACCGGGTGGGGGAAGCCGTGCTCGAGCGCGTCCTGGAGACCCTAAAAGGCAACCTGGCCCACGCCCTCAACACCGGCTTCGATGCCGAAGGGTTGGCCGCGTTTTCGGCTTGGTTGCCGCTTGGCGAGGCGCTGGGCAAGCTGTTGGCGCAGGTCACCGAGGGCCGCCCGCAGCGCCTGGAGGTCTCGTTCTACGGAGAATTCGAGAAAAACCCCGACCCCATCGCTTCGGCAGTCGCCAAGGGGCTTTTAGAGCACGCGCTGGAGGTGGGCGCGGTGAATCTGGTCTCGTCCCGACCGCTGCTGCGCGACCGTGGGGTTTCGCTCGTCACCCGGCAGGTCGAGACCCCGCTCGATTACCGCCAGGTGTTGGAGGTTTGGCTCGAGACCGACAAGGAAACCCGCAAGGCCCAAGGTGCGGTGCTGGGGGGCAAGCCCCGCATCGTAGGGATTGACGGGCACAGCCTCGAGGCCGTTCCCGAGGGTTTTATGCTGGTGTGCATCAACCGCGACCAGCCCGGCGTGGTGGGCAAGGTGGGCACGCTTTTGGGCGAGAACGGGGTGAACATCGCCGGTATGCAGCTCGGGCGCGACAACCCCGGTGGGCACGCGCTGTTCGTGCTGGGCGTGGATGAGCGCCCCAGCGACGCGGTGCTCGAGGCCATGCGGGGCCTAGATGTTTTGGAGAGGGTGGACCTCGCCGAGCTTTAAGATGCCTCGTCTGACGCTCGAGTCCATGTACGGGCTGGACGTGATGGAGCGGGGAGATTTGGCTGATCTTTGAATATGACCGAGGAGATGCTTGAACTACTGCGCTTGCTCGAGCAGCACGGTGTGCGATATTTGGCGGTCGGCGGTGTCGCCGTAAATCTTCACGGCTATAACCATCTAACAAAAGACATCAATCTTTGGTTTGCAGACGAACAAGAAAACTGCGCCCTGCTGCATGAAGCACTCCAAGAATATTTTGGAAGTGACGCTCTCATCGAGAAAAACTACTTCTTCTCGCATAAAGGAGTTTTTCATTCTGGGGCTTGTCCCCAACCGCATAGATTTGCTCATGGAAGCCGCAGGACCAGATTTTTCTGAGGCATTCGCCAGCAGAATACGCGCTAGGGAGGGCGATCTCGAGTTCAATCTGGTCGCTTTACAAGACTTACTAGCCATGAAGCGAGCTGCCAACCGTCCCCAAGACCAGGCCGACATCGCTGCGCTGGACGATCCAAACCTGCTAAACTTGGGGCAAGATGGGGGTTCCGAAAAAGACGGTTGAACCGGTTATCTGGGCGCTGCCTGCAACGGCAGAAACTTTCGCCCTGTTGCGGCGGGAGCTGATCGAGTACAGTCTGTCGTTTGACTACTCGGGGCGGCTCAAAGAGCTGAACGATTTACGAAAGGTAGCCTTTGGCGAAACCTTGCCTTCGGCCAAGGTTTACAGGGGATTTCGCAAGCTCACCGACCCTGATCCTTTCGACGATTAATCCGGCATAATCGGGGCTGTATGGTATACCGTTCCCGCCTCCTCACCCCCGGCCCCGTCGAACTACACCCCAAGGCGCTAGAAGCCCTCTCCTGCCCGCAACTCCACCACCGCACCGACGAGGCCAGAGCGATCTTCAACAAGGCTCGAGCCGGGCTCAAAGCCGCGTTCAAGACGGGAGGTGAAGCCCTCATCCTGACCGGCTCCGGCACGGCGGCAATGGACGCGCTGGTCTTGAACTTGTTTCAGCCGGGGCAGCGGGTGCTTGTGCCGGTGAGCGGGAAGTTTAGCGAGCGCTGGGCGGAGATTTCCGAGGCGGCGGGCTTGGAAGTCGTGCGGCACGACCTCGAGTGGGGCAAGGTGGTTCGGGAAGAGCATCTGGACGGGCTCAAGAGCCATTTTGACGGAGTTTTATTGACGCATTCGGAGTCCAGCACGGGCGCGATGAACGATGTTCGCTCTCTGGCACAAGTGTTCAAGGCGAAGTATCCCGATGCTTTGGTTCTGGTGGACGCGATTACCAGCTTGTTCATCAGCGAGTTTGAACTTGAAAGCTGGGACCTTGACGCCGCTGCCTGCGGTTCGCAAAAGGGAATCATGTGCCCTCCCGGACTGGGTTTTGCTGCTCTATCTCCTCGTGCTCTGGAACGCTTGAGACCGCGCAGCTTCTATCTCAACTTGGGTGCTGAACTAAAAGCGCAGGCGAGCGGGGAATCGGCTTGGACACCCGCGATCAATCTCGTTGCCGCGGTGGCGGCGGTGTTGGACGAGATTATGCCCGACCTCCCGGCGCACCAGGAACTCAAAGCCTTGCAGACTGAAATCCTCTACCGCGCAGGCGATGAAATCGGCTTGAAAGCCGTGCCCGAGGTGAGGAGCGCCGCGACCACCTGCTTTTGGCTGCCCGAGGGCGTGAAGTATGCCCAGGTCAAGGAAGCTTTTGCCGTCAGGGGCGCGACCATTATCGGCGGGCAGGGGATGCTCAAGGGCAAGATTTTCCGCCTCTCGCTGATGGGCTACTCCGACCTCTACGATGCCCACGCCGTCGCGCAGATGATGCGTGAGGTGCTGCGGTTTGACTGACGTGAACAATCTACATTGGTCGCTGGGCAGTCATATCACCCTTCGCCACGTGTATCCGGGAGGCGTGTGGTGCGCGTTCCCCATGACCGTGGTGGAGGACTCAAGCGAGTTCACCTCATTATTTATGAGTCCTAGAGCAGTTTGGATTGCGCCAGATTGCTGCCGTGAAGAGGCCATCGGATTGCTAGCAAGAGGCCAGTGAACGCTAAAAACCGGTGCTTGGACCGTTCAACGTCAGCTATGGACTTACGTCCCCGCCGAAGCTTATTCAGTTTGGACGATGTGGAACGAGGCGAGCGGAAGGCATCTGGGCTGGAAACTCAACCCTGAAGCTCCGTTGAAGCACACTAAAATTGGCTTCGACGCGAGAGATCACGCTCTAGACGTAATCATCGAGCCAGGCATGCAGTCTTGGAGGTTGAAGGACGAAGACGAGCTGGCGGAGGCTGTAGAAATTGGTTTATTTGCCGAACTCGAGGCCGAAGCAATCCGAAAAACCCTCTCGGGCGCCCTCGAGGACTTCTTCGGTAAACGCCACGAGGAGATGCAAAACAGAGCTGAATGGAAGCCGCACCGGGGCTGGACTTTGCCTGTACTAAACGAGGCTTGGGAAGCACCCTGAAAAAGTGCTACGCTGCGAGCATGAAGAGCCAGCGTATCCGCATGAGCACCGACGAGTATTTGCGGCTGCCCTGGAAGCGGGGCTGGAAGTACGAATACAACGGCGAGGAGACCCTCATCACCCCGCGGGAGACGGTGCGGTGGATGCGTCTCGAGCTGCGGTTTTTGAGGGTTTGCAGGCGGCTTACTGGGACAGTATTGAGTTTTGTGACTATGAAGACCAATATTTCACCCAGGCTTGCGAAAAGATGGCGGCAAAGTTCGTTCTGTTGGGCGAGCACCGGCAAGCCTGGATCGTCCCTTTTGAGGCTCGGGTCCTGGCAGGGGTTTATCTGTTTATCTCGTCGAATACGAAGGCAGACCGACCCTTGAGAGCCTGTTCGTGCAACCTGAATGGCAACGGGCAGGGCTAGCAAAGACCTTACTGTTGCACCTGAGCAATCAACTGTCGGGTCAAGGTTTGACCGAGCTGTGGAGCGGCTACCGCGTCGGCAACGAGGCGAGCAAAGCTTGGCATGAGGCGGTGGGGTTTGTAGTCGAGCCAGACTTCTTCACCCTAGGGTTGGAGTGGGCGTTCCAGGCACACGAACTCGAGCATCGCCGTTTGTTAGGTTTGCTATCTCATGAAGAAGAAGAGGCGCTAAGGACGGAGGTCAGCCGTCTCTGGAACGAAAAAGAACGCTTGGAGGAAGTGTTCTTCGAGCGGCGCAAAAGTCGGGTTTGAACCTGGGGTCTGATCCAGTGCGTGTAGGATTTGGGGCGTGTTCACCGGGTCCGCTTCGCTGTTGCTTCTTCTGCTGTTGGTCCTCGTCTTCTTTGCGGCGCTAATCTACGTGGGTGTGCGCTACGGGAACCAGAGCTGGGCAGCCGTAGAGAAGGGGACGGGCTCGAGCCGCCTGTGGTCGCGCCTGAACGTGCGTGGCGATCCGGCAGACTTGCTCTACGGGGTTCCCAAGGACTTCTCCTGGAGCGAGGTGGGCGGGCTGGTCAAGAACGCCAACGATGAGACGGTGGGGCGGCTCGTCCGGGGAACCCTCGCGGTGAGCCTCGAGGCAGGTGGTACCCCCTACCGCCTTGTCACCCAGCCCACCCGGGGGTTAAGGGTAAATTTGCTGCCCTCGTCCCAGGAAACACCTGTATGCTCCTTCGTCGCTACCTCGGGCCTTCCCAGGCCGTCTGGCACATACTCCGGGCCGCAGATCAGCCCGCTCAGGGTGCGGCGGGCCTCGCTGTGGAGGAAGGATTGCACGATTTGGCGCGACGGGGTGATGATCGGGTCGCTACGGCTGGTACATGTGGGCGGTGTGCAGGTTAAGGCGCTGCTGTTGCCGCCGGAGGTTCCGCTCGAGGTACACCTGTTTGTTCTTTGGGCGGCAGACGGCTCGTAGTGCCGCCTAAATAAGCGTGTCCAGCACGATAAACACCAGCATCCCCAGGCTCACCACCACATTAGCCTGAAAGAACGCTTTATCCACCTTGGATAGATCATTGGGTCTTACCAAGCGGTGTTCGTACCACAGCACCGCCCCCACAAACGCGACCCCCAGGTAATAAATCCAGCCCGTGCCCTCGAGCAGCCCTGCAAGCAGGAAGAAGCCAAAAGTGAGGGCGTGGCATATCTGAGCGATTTGCAGCGCGGTGGGAACCCCGAACTTGGCCGGGACGCTGTACACGCGGTTGTTGCGGTCAAACTCGTAGTCCTGGGTGGCGTAGAGGATGTCAAACCCCGCCAGCCAGAATGCGGTCCCCGCCCACAAGGCGAACATCGCGGGCGAGACCGTGCCGGTCACGGCAATCCAGCCGCCCGCCGTGGCCGCCCCGATGGTCAGGCCCATCCAGAAGTGGCACAGCCAGGTAAAGCGCTTGGTGTAGCTGTAGCCAACGAGGAAAAACACCGCTACCGGCAGCAACTCAGCGGTGAGGCGGTTGAGGTTGAAGGCTGCCAGGGTGAGCCAGACCAGCCCGGCGGCGGCCAGCACAAATACCTCCGTCGGCTTCACTACGCCTCTGGGGAGGTGTCGCCCGGCGGTACGGGGATTAATGGCATCAATCTGCCGGTCTATAAGGCGATTCAGGGCCATCGCGCTCGTGCGGGCCCCCACCATCGCCACCGTGATCCACAAAAAAACCGGCCAACCCGGCCAGCCTTTCGCCGCCATCAGCATCCCGCTGTAGGCAAACGGCAGGGCGAACAGGGTGTGCTCGAAGCGGACGAGCTCGAGATAAGTCTTGAATCTGCTAGGCGTCTGCACAGGCCCGACTCCGGGGGTTAATTCTAACCGTTTATGAGGAGAAGAGTGTGTTTCTGATGGATAGGGCTTGGGTCTTGGGGAGTGGGGCTTATAAATAAACCCCCCCACCTACACCCTAGGGTCATCTTTTGGAGTTCAAAAAATATCTCAGGGCACGGGTTGGTTTTTGAAGTTTGGCCTGAGCCCCAAGCCTTACTCCCCAATCCCCTTACTCTCTGCTGGCAGTTCCGCGTCCACGAAGAGCGTCTTCCCCCCCGTGTACAGCACCTGCCCGGCTGCCGCCTTGCGAGGCCGCCAGACGTTTTTCTTCAGCGTATAGTCCACCGGGACGTTCTTGTCGCCCTTGGCCTTGGAGTGAAAGGCGGCGAGCTGAGCGGCGAAAAGCAGGTCGGGGAGGGCTGCGCCGCGCCCGGCAGTGCGGAGGATGACGTGGGAGCCGGGGATGCCCTGGGCGTGGAACCACAAATCCTCGCTGTGGGCGGCCCTGGTGAGAAAGTCGTTTTCCTTACTGCTGCGGCCAATCCACACCTCAAAGCCCCCCGGACTCCTCGCCCTCGAGCCCACCTGCGGCCCCTTGGCACGGCTTTTGCGCTGTCGGGCTAGCAGGTCGGGAAGGCCGGTTCGCTCGAGCGCCTGGAGTTCCTGGCGGATTTCCTCGAGTTCCGCTTGGGTGCGCGGCTCGAGCTCGAGGGCTTTCTCGGCGTTGGCCTCTAAGCGCTTGGCCCGGGTGTAGTATTTCTCCGCGTTCTGGACGGGGGAGAGGCTAGAGTCGAGGGGGATTTCGACCGGGTTTCCGCTGAAGTCCTCGAGCAGGGCCTTGTCCCCACCGGTAATTTGCCTGTTGTAGGCCATCAATAAGTCGCCGAAATTGCGGTACTGTACCGCATCTTCCAACCGGGCCAGAGACTTTTGGTAATCCAGGAGCCGGGCTTGCAGGGTGCGCAGTTGCTTTTGCAGCGCCTCACGGAGCGGCTTGCGCAGGGCCTCAGCTTCGTCCTTTTCCCACTCTTGGCGCAAATCGGCGGAGAAGTCGGTGCGCAGGGCGGGGCGGGCGACCAGGCTGCGCAGGGCCTCGAGAATCACCGGTAAATGCGCCTCGCTAACTTGTGTATTGGGAGTCAAACCGGCGCGGCGGGCGAGTTCTAGCCCGAGTTCTTTGCCGATGCCATCAACGTATTTCTGCACGCCACTGACCAAAGCTTTGCCGAGGAGGACCGATAAATCTTCCAGGCTCACTCCCCTCGGGTCGAGCTTCTGGTACGGCGGTGGCGGGACATAATCCAGTCCTGTACGTAACTCCCGAAAGCGGTTAACCTCCGCCGTGACCGGACGGTCCAACCCTATGATTTTGCCATCCGGGTCGCAGGCGATCAGGTTGGCGTTGCGCCCGGTCAGCTCGAAGATGAGCCGGGTTGGAGGCGTGTCGCGGAATCCTTTTTCACCGCTCAGCTCCAGAACCACCACCCGGTCCAGCTTGACCTGCTCGGCTTTCAATAGAACCCCTTTGACACGAGCCTCGAGCAGCCTTTGGAACGGCGTTTTAGCCTCGCCCTCGAGCTTCCCCGGCTCCAAGGTCAGAATCGGATTCGGGGGACGGTAGCGCAGCACAAGGTTTCCAACTCCTTCAAGCAAAAGCGCCGCCGTGCCCTCGTCAGGGAACGCCCAACCCAGGCTTTGCACCGGGAGCTTAGGGGCTAGGTTGCGCAGAACTGCATGTATCAATAAACCTTCCACCAGCTTTCAAGCCTAACACCCAAAGCCCGTTTGATATACGCCCTTTACAACCCGATTCCCCCCCTGCTAAGGTCTGAAGGACTTTCCACAAAGTCGATGTGAACCGTCCCCCATCCAGAATCTAAGCGGCCATTCGACATCCGGCCTTTTTTGAGTTGCGCTTCCGGGATCGTCCTCGAGCGCAGTTTGGAGGTTTGTTATGACGAAAAAGCGTAAAGACCACAGCGAGGAAGCCTCCTTTTGAGGTGATGAGCAAACGCCGCAAAGGTTTCCCCTCGGAGGCTAAGGTGAAAACCGGAGTAAGGGTCGTAGGCAACAACAAGGGACTGCTGGAAAAGCTCAGACACCGTGACCCTTGTCCGTGCGGCTCTGGGCGGCGGTTTTGACCGGTGCTGCATGAAGAGCAGCAAGTATGACGGCATAAACCGCCATCACTCCTTCCGCGACCGGTAATCTTCGGGTGCTCGATAACGTTATCGAGCACCTGGACGGCATCTATATAACTCGCCGCAACTGCGTCAGGAACGCGGTGTGCCCGACCTGCTGGAACTTAGGGTGCGCCACCGGAGGCCGGATGTCCCATTCACGGTGCTGCACTTCCAAGGTGCGCTCGTGCAGGTAGGGAAGTTTGGCGCCCTGGACGTGCTCGAGCATTGCCGTCACCTGGGTAATATTAGGCAAATATGTCACCAGAAACCGGTCGGGTTTGAGCGCGGGGGTAACCGCTTGAAGAACAGTCCAAGGCTCCATCAGATCAAGCGCGACGCCGTCCAGGGAGTTTTCCACAAGGTTATCCACAGCACCGAGGTCAGCTTCCACCCAAGTCACGTTGCCCCAATCCTCAAAGGCTGCCAGGTTGCGCTTGGCTCGCCCTAAGTGCCGGGGCCGCGACTCGTAGCTCAACACTTGCCCACCTGGCCCGACGGCTCGAGCCAGATACAAGGTCAGCCCGCCCGAGCCCGAACCCGCTTCCAGAACCTGCATTCCCGGTGCAAGGTCGAGCAGGAAAGCAATTGACATCGCATCTTTGGGATAGGTTGGGGTGGCCTCACGGGGCATGTTGAGGAGGTAATCCTCGAGGGTCGGCCTGTGAACCGTGAAGCGTTCGCCCTGTGGCGTGCTCACCGCGCCGCCGAAACCGGACTCGAGGATTTGCTCATGGCTTACTGAGCCCCGGTGGGAGTCGAAACGGGCTTCAGGTTTGAGCTGGAGCAGGTAGGTTCGGCCCCGTCGGTCTTGCAGGAGGGCCCAGTTGCCGTAGGTCACGCTTGCCAGTTTAGTTCTTTAAGAAAGCCGCCAGGTTGCGCGGGCTCAGCACGAAGTTCAGCGAAGGCGTACTGGTGTTTTGCCGTCCCAGCTTCTGCCCAACGATGGTCAGGGTGATACGCGAAAGACTGTAGGTACGATCAGGGTCGGTGGTAAAGGTTTTCGTGCAGGTGGGGTTGGGCTCCCCGTCGCGGATGATATTGAACTTGGCATCTACCGTACTGCACTGGTCGGTAGCAAAATCGAGGCTGAAGCCTGCATTGGGCTGGATAAAATCGGCGAGCAGGTTTCCCCCACCTTTATTGTTGGTATAAACCCTCGTCAGGGTGCCGAGTAATCCTTGTGGTACTTCGGGCAAAGGATACAGGTATGTTGGTTTTATGTTGTCCTGCTCATAGAGCGGATTCCAGGTGGTAAATGCTCCTGTACCGGGTTGTAGATTCTCGCGGTATTCGTAGATCACCCACTGGTTGTTGTTGCTAGGGTCCGCACCGGGATTATCGGCTCCGGTTGCCGCAGCCACCACATCCCCCCGTCTGAGTGCGTAATAAGCCTTGAACTGGTAGCAGCCCGCCAGCTCGCCGTTGCTGCTGGTGGTGGGACACCACTGGTTAGTGTCCCTGGGAGGCGTAATAGCTGCAATGATCGGGTGAGTGCCCACAACCCAAGTGTTGTTGTTGGTAGCTGGATTTTTTGTGGTGTAACCGCTAGGGCCTACAGTGAGGGCAGTGCCCGCGGGAAAAACGTATACGGCGGAGGCCAAGCTATCTGCAATGTAGTTGCCCGCGATACGTACGTCATCGCCCAACTGCTGCTGGGTCTGGATCACGCTGGTGGCGCTCGAGCCGCTTTGAATGCCGCTAGCAACCAGCCCCAGCACCAGGAGGGCCACGACCGAGGCAACCAAAAGTTCAATGAGGGTAAATCCGTGGTTTCGCATCGGCATCCTCTCTAGGGTATGCAAACCCCCACGCCGTTGGTTCCGGCAGGGGCCGCAATCTGGATGGAGAACTGTTGCTGCTGGGGCTTCCCACTGGTGCGCGAGACGGTGATGCTCACGTTTTTGATGCAGGGAATGGCGTTTGTGGCATCAGGCGTACCAGGCGTGATGGCTCCACCAGTCGAGTTCGTGATCGTAGGGTCAGAGAGGGCAAACCCACTGTTGCCGTACTTGGTCTTGTCCGGCACGCGGTTGTCGGTGTAGTTCTTGGCGAGCGTCCAGTCGGCTTTGAGTGCGTCCATGTAACTGCGGCCTACCGCTTGGATACTGGTGTTGCCTTGGGCTTGGCGGGTGGCTGAGAAACTGGTCAGGAGATACCCGAGGGTGACGCCGCCCAGCGCCACAAAAACCAGCGCCACCAGAACTTCAATAAGGGTTAGACCTCGAGCCTTCACCGCACCACCACCTTGCCAATAACACCAACGATGTTGACATTAATCTTCTGTGTGGTAGGCGCAGAAATCCGGCTCACCGTTGCGACCTGTGACGAGGCACTGGCATTGACCCCATAGGGTGCGGTGAACCGGACCCAGTTATTGCCGCTGATTTGGAGTTGGAGCCCGGTGGGCAGCGAGGCCGAACGGGCCTGTCCGGCTGTGATGCCTGAGTCGGTGGCGGACGGGGTGTTGCTTTGGGGGCCGTAGACGTAAGTGGTGGGGCTCGAGGGGTTGACCCAGAGAATCCAGTTTTGTGAAGTGCGCCGCGCCTCGGTACGGATGCGGTTGAGGTCTGTGGCGACTTGTGTTGCGGCTTGCCGTAGGGTGAGCGACCGTTGATAGCTAAGAAAGTTGTTGATCCCGATGGCAGCTAAGACTGTGATTACGAGCAATATGCCTAGGATTTCTAAAAGGGTAAAGCCGCGCTGCCTCATTTGCTCTTCACCTGCCACTGGCTGCGGAAGAAGCTGAGGCCTACTTCACCTTGGATGGCGGGGCTTAGGCGCTTGTCGTAATAGACTGTGAGGCCCTTGGGCGTGAGAATACCGGTGTCGGCAGCCACAATGCTGCCCCGCAGGTCCCAGCGGCCTGCCGTGGGGCTAGGGTCACAGTTGCTCTTATTTTTGGGACAGGCGCTAAAACTGCCATCGCCTTGTGAAAGTGCAAATATTGCGTTAGCCGAGTAGAGCAGCCCATCATAGCGGAGCGGTCTGGGTTTGAAGCTAGAAGTGCCCGGTGTACCACGACTTTTCATACTATCCAAGAACAGGTTTTTCAGGTCTTTGCCCTTGATCCAAGGACTATTGCCACCGTTAGAGCTAAGCGAGAATTTAGCCGCTTTCGCTAACCCAGCGGCGATATCGGCGGCCTTGATGGTGTACCTGCTTCCGTCTTCCATCGTGACACTGACGTCTTTATAGTTACCCTGCGAATCCTTTGCATCTACCTGGGTGTAGTTCTCATAGTTACGGGAGTGCTCTTCGTTGGTTCCCAGGAAGTAGATGCCCTCGCCGCTTTTGTAGGTGTAGAAGCGTGGGATATAGCTCTGGCCTTGCTGGAGAGCCTTAGCCCACTTGCGCATCTCGAGGCGGTTGAAGTTACCTGTTTCCATTGCGGCAAGCGTTGGCACTGTGCAGCGGGGACCGTCCATAACCGCTGTACCTGTGTCGGCACCAGCGCCAAACCAACGGAGTTTGCGTCCGCTACCGGTGGAGCTGAATTTGGTGTATAGGTTTTCCGGTCGTCTAGCCCAATCCGCCACACTTACATTGCTCGGTCTTCTCTTCCAGAAATCATTGCAACCCGCAAACTTGAAAAGCTGATTAGCACCAAGGTATGTATTGCCGTTAGTGGTGATGTAATTCTGTGTGACACTTGACAAAGGCGTATTGGGATCGCTCGGCAGTGTCCCAGGCGTACTGGTGTAACCACTTGAGCTGGTCAAGCTAGAATAGCCACCCTCAAACCCGGCTTCCAAGTCGTTGGGATCATTGAGGTTTCCTGCCAAAGTGTAGTCTGGGATTTTGCTATCGCTCAGCCGGAAGCGGCTCTGATAGTCGCCCACCAGGGTATTCCCAGCGGAGATAAGGTTGAGGCTGGGGAAGGTTTTGTCAGTTTTGGCCTTGTTGTAGTCGCAGTCGGCGGTGGTGCTGCCGCTACCGCAGTCATAGGTGAGATCGCCCTCCACGTAAACATTGCCACTGGCGATGATAGTGCCTTGGCCCCTGACTCGGCCGCGAATGACCACGTCACCGTTGATGAAAACTGTTTTATCAATAGTGATGGGTGTGGTAGAGCCATCAATCACCACGTTGTTGGTCCCTAAGGTGCCGCCTTGGCCCAAATCGCTCGAGGTTTTGGACTGTGCGCCGCTAGTGGGCCAGGTAACGGTGCTAGTGTTGCTGGACGAGTAGATTTGCATCGAAGCGGTGAGGGTACCCTTGGGGTAATCATCGCTATTGCCGGCTATACTCGCAGATACTATTTTGTTCCACTCGTTGTAGTCGGTCTTTCGGTCGGTAGTGCTCGGGTCTTCAGGAATAGGCAGGGGAAAGGTGCTAGGTAACGGGCCGTCGGGCCAGTCTTTCTTAGCAGTATTGAGGTCGTTATCGCAGACTTTGTTGTTATCGCAGGGGTAGTTGGTGTAGAAGTTTTGGTTGCCGACGCATGCTGTGTTGTTGGAATAGTTGGCGCAATTGGTTTCTATCAACGAGTTATTGGCTGTGTTGCTGTTGGTGATCGTGGTTTGACCTGGGGTCAAGCTGCTTCGCAACGAAGGGGCGACACTCTCTTGGAACTGTCCGGTCCAACCCAGAAGGGTGCGGGCGGTCCCACGGGTGTATAAAGTGCCGTGGATATTGGTATCGGTGTCGTCGTTGCCCCCGCCGCTGAAGTAGCGGTTTTCGAGGCGCTCGAGCGTCCCAACCTTCACCCGTTCCCAGTTGTTGGCGGTGCTGGCAGTACCGACTCGCCAGCTTCCATCATTTTGGATGGTAGGGTCTACTCCTTTAAAGGCATCCATGCTGCGGAAGTCAGAGTGGCAGAATACGCAGTTGGCATTGTTGGTGAGGAGGGCGTAGTCAAAGGGAAAATATCCCCGGCTGATCTGCCAGTTCTGCTGCAAAACCCGTACCGTTGGGTTGTTGCCAGTCCCGTTGGTGCCTGTAGAAGTCGCGCGAAGGCGAATGGCTTGCAGACGGCCTGAGTTGTCGTATACGTCTGCCAGCCGCTCGATCGTTCCGCTATAGCTGCTGCCATTGGGAAGGGCAGTTGAAGGAATAAGATATTTAGGTGTGCTGGCTGGGTCGTCAGTATTGGACGGCCCAAGATTCATGGCTGCGAGTTGACCGGAGTAGCCGGTAATAGTTTTAGTAGCAGCACCGCTACTGACGATGCTGTGCCATACTTTCACGATGCCTTGCTCTAAACCTGCTTCCGCAGCGAACTGGGCTTGAGTGGTAACCAAGTTGCCGCTGGCGTTGCGCGTATTGGAGACACTAGACAAGCTGGCTGTCAGTACCAGCGTGAACAGCACCAAAATTGCTGCCAACGCGACGACCAAGACAAAACCTTTATTCTGCATGACACTACCTCACTGGACTTAAGGTAGCGAACTGGGAGTTGCTCGTTCACCCCCACTAAGAGGTCCCCCAAGTGGGGGGGTACGTAACGCTGGAATAAACTTGCGTTGGCAAGGTTTTATGTTAGTTAAACCAAACCCAGCCCCCGAGCCCGCTCCAAAGCCTCCACCCGGTTTCTCGCCTCGAGCTTGGCGTACAGCCGGTCCAGATAATCCTTGACCGTGGCCGGGGAGAGTGAGAGGTTGCGGGCGATTTCTTTGGTGGAGAGCCCTGTCGCCAGTTGGGCTAACACCTCAGCCTCGCGGGGGGTGAGGCTGGGTATGGGCGGAGCAGTCAATCGGGGCTCCTTGCCCGCTTTGAGGCGTTGGAGCCGCACCGCTAGCGCCTCTGGCGGCACCTCTTTGGACCAGTAGGCATCGGCCCCGGCCCGTGCTGCCTCGCCGATCAGGGCGGGTTCGGTGAAGGTGGTGAGGAGGGCGATGATGCCCTCGTAGCCGCGCTCGCGCAGCTTGCGGGTGGCGGCAATCCCGTCCATCTCGGGCATCTTAAGGTCGAGCAGCAGGGCATCGGGGGTGTGGCTCATGCCTAGTTCGACAGCGTGGAGGCCGTTTCCAGCCTCAGCCACCACGTCAAAACCAGCCTGCTCCAAGGCGGCCCGCAGCCCCAGGCGGAACAAAGGGTGGTCGTCAGCGATAAGAAGACGCATGGCTTACCTCAGGCTCAGGCGCAACCGCGTGCCTGCGGCGGCTTTGAGCGACTCGAGTTTGCCACCGTGGACCTCGGCGACCCGTTTGGCAACATACAGCCCCAAACCCGCGGTCCCGGCCCGCACCCCCCGCAACTGTACGCTGCGGAAGGGCTCGGTGAGGTGCTCGAGGCTGGTTGGCAGGCCTGGGCCATCGTCCTCGACCTCGAGCCAGCCCTCTCCGGCTCGCAAGACAAGGTTCTTTTTAGCGTGGCGTAGGGCGTTCTCCGAGAGGTTGGTGATCGCCCGGTCGAGCAGGTTGCGGTCGGCCCTAGCCTGTCCGCCGCCTTCGACCTGGAGGCGGATGCCGCGCCGCTCGGCCTCGCGCCCGTAGCGTAGCCGTAGGTCGTCGAGCAGGGCCCGCAGGTTCACCACCTCGAGCTGGGGTTTTTGCACTTCCAGGCGGCTCGCCACCAGCAGGTTTTCCACCAGCCGGTAGCTACGGGCGAGTTCCTCGCGCAGCTCGTGCAGTACCTCCTTGCGCCGCTCGGGGCTGATGTTGTCGTTCTGTTCTAAATACTCCAGCGCCCGGATCGAGGCCAAAAGCGGGGTTTTGAGGTCGTGGGTGAGGGCCGCGTAGGTGGCCTCCCGCGCCTCGAGCAGTCCCTTGATGTGGTGCAGCAGATCGCTGAAGCCTTCGCGCAGTTGGGCAACTTCCAGAGGTGGTCTGGACTGGGGTTTGGGCAGTTGCAGTTCGGCCAGGCTGCGGTCGGTGCCGCGCAGGTAAACCAGGCCGCGGGTCAGCTCGTCTACCGGGTTGATCAGGATGCGCGAGAGGAAAAAGCCGGTGAAGGCCGAGAGCAAGGCCACCAGAATCCCCCACACCAACATCGGCAAGAGCGCCGGGCTGAGGTCACGGTTGCCCAGCCAGACCCCGGCCATCGCCGCCCCGCTGCTGGCAAAGGTCATGATCCCGATCACCCAGGCCAGTTGTAGCCGCAAAGACATAGCTATAGGGTAGCGCCAAACTGTTGGGGGGAAGGGTTAGGCTCGCGGTCAAGCTCGGGAATGCCATGGGGATGGGGGTTCTCGAGGGCTTTGTTAGACGAGACCTGGAACGCGGGTCAAGTTGAGGAATTGGTGTTGCACGAATCCCCCCGTCAATCGGCGTAGATTTGTGCAGCACCTAACCTCTGGCGACCTCGGATGGCCCCCTTCGTAAGGGGAAAGACAACACCGCCTCCCCTCGAGCGCGTTCCTGTACAGGACGTTACTATCCGCGGCATCAGGAGAAGTGGCCGTCAGGCCGGAGGGGTTGTAGTTGACTTTCGGTGCTGGTCGTTTGACGTTCGACGAACTCGAGCCCTAATCCTTGGGCTCCGCGACCACCGCGGCGATCAGCCTGCCGGGGCCGTGGACGCCCTTGACCATGATCTGCCCGATGTCCGCCGATTTGCTGGGGCCGCTATGCAGCCCAACTGCTGAGGGCAACCGCTCTTTGAGGGCGGAGAGAGCCTCGAATAGCGTGCTGTAGAGACGCTCCTGTGGGATGAACACCAGATGGGTCGGGGGCAAAAGCTGGGTACGCCGTCCGTCCTCGCTGCTCACGATCACCGTGCCGGTTTCGGCGACGGCCCCCAGCGCCCAGGAGATGCCCAGCGGAGCCTCTTCCGGCGGCAGGATCGGCAGGTCGGGGTGCAGGGTTTCGGGCAGGTCGTGACCCAGTGCTGCGCCCGGAAACCCCTTGGCGAAGTGCGAGAGCCACTCCCTAGCGGCCTGCAAGTCTTCCAGATGCAAAGTTTCGCCCCCGTTGCCACCGAGGCGCTCCTGGAAGAGCTTGAGCGCCGCTTCGGGGCTTAGGGCGGGCAGGGCTAAGGGCTCGGGGAGTGCGGTGCTGGGGCGGTGCTCTAAAGCCCGCCCGACCCGCCGGAGGATGCGTTCGCGCATTGCTACAAGTGTTCATGGTTTACCGTCCGCCGTCAACAGAAGGCAGAGATATCGAGGGTCAAGGGTCGAGAGTCGAGAGGGAAGGAGGCGCGTGGCAAGGGGTAAAAATCCACAAGCCACAAACCACGCAGCTTAGCGCCATAGCTCCGGCTCGCGCCATAGCGCTAACGGACCGGCTCGGGCCGTAGCGCTAACGGGGCGAACGCTCAGCTGCGAGCCCGCTTTTAGCCCTAAACCCTTGACCCTCGACAAGTTCTTACGGATTGTCGTAAGGGAAGATGGGGTCGCAGCTCGGCCCGGTGCTTGGAGTAAGGAGCTTGTCGGATTTCACGAAGCCCTTGGTCTCGCCTCCGTTGAAGCCGCGCACCCAGACCTGCCAACTGCCACCGGAAACCTTCACCGACTGCCCGCCCACCCCGTTCTGCGATACACTCTGAATCCCAGCTATACCGTTGGAGTTGAGCACCGCCCAGCCCTTAAAGCTGTTATTGTCCAGGTCAAAGGGGTTGGCCTCCTCGGTGACGGCTCTGGGATCGGTGGAAGGGTTGGCGCCGTTGAAGTCGGCGGGAACCAGCGTGACCTCGAGCCTGGTCAGGAGCCCATCTTTGTTGAACTTGAAGTCCATGATGGTGTCGCGGTCGGTGCAGTAAGTATCCTGATGGACCACGTTGGATAGGGTCGGGGGAATCAGCCGAACCTCCGCCACGCCACACGCCGAAACGATGCCTGCGATGCCTAGCAATGCGAGTTTTTCATGGCCCTACGCTAAGAGCCTCCGACGAACTTTCTTAGAGAAGGGGGTGAACCTGGGGCCAGAGTTGGAGCTTTGCACTCTGTATTCCAACGTGGAAGCCCCGTTGGGGACGGGATTGCCGAGATCGTAGAAAACTAAGACCCAGACGCGAACCCTTAAGGGGCCTCGATCCCTCTCAGTTGAAACAGTCGTAGCCCGGCCAGCTTTGCACCGCTTTGCTGGCGTTCTCGAGCGAGTTTCTCAGCTCGGCGATAAAGCTCCAGTCGTTCCAGGGGCGGCTGTTAAAAAAGGCCGCGGTGACGACCCCCCCCGGCAGGTGCAGCAACAGGGTGCGGGTTCCGGCCAGCGCCCCGTCGTGTGACCACTCGGTGCCCCCGTCCTTGAGGCGCACGGTCCAGCCCAGGGCGTAGTATTTATCGCGGCCTACGTACTGCGGCAGGTTGGGGCGCTTGAGCATCTCAGTCAGGGCGGTGCGGGAGAGCAGCGGTGACGGCCCGCGCCAGCCTTCCAGGTTCACCACGAACCGTACCAAATCCTGCGCTGAAGCCACCAAACCCCCGTTGGCGTCTTGGGCCTCCAAGTAGAAATCACCGTAGGGACGGGGAGCTTTTTGCCCGTCCAGAATGGAATCTACCAGCGGAGAGCCGGGAAAGTCATAGTATCGCACCTCACCGGGCCAGCGGTCTTTAGCGCTGGTACGGGCAAAGTGCGCGTCGTAGATACCGATGCTGCGCAGCAGCGTGCTCACGTAGTTTTGGAAGGTCTGCCCGCTGGCTTTCTCCACCACCCGGCCCAACACCGCGTAGCCGATGTTGGAGTACGCCCAGGCCGTCCCCGGCGTAAAGCTCAAACTCTTCCCCATCATGTAGCTGATCAGCTCGCGGCTGCTAAGGGTGTCGGGCTTGCCCATTGCCTTTGCCACATAGTCTAGGGTGGGGCGGTACATGGGGTCGCCCGCCACGTTGCGGTTCCAGCCCGAGGAGTGCTGCAATAGGTCCCGCACGGTGATGTCCTTGACACGCGGATCGCCCAGCTTGCCGCCATAGGGCTCTAAGTCCAGCAGGTTCAGCATCTTCTCGCTCAGAAAAGCTTTAAGGTCGGGGTAAGCGCCTTTCTGAACGAGGGTTTCGCCTAGATGCAACACCGTCACCGCCGTCACCGGCTTGGTCAGGCTTGCCAGGCGAAATAAGGAGGTGGGCACAACGGGTTCTTTGGCCTCGACATCGGCCCAGCCGTAACCCCTCGAGAGCACCAGCCGCCCGTCCTTAGCGACCGCCAGCGAACCACCGGGAATCTGATACTTTTCCAGGAGCCGGGTCATGACCCGGTCGTAGGGCTCTAAGCTGGCCGCGGAGAAGCCGGTGATCGGCTTGTTGCCCTTGCCAAAGCTTTGGGGGGGTGGGGGCACACAGATGGTCTGGGCCAGACCTAAGCCGCACAGCACTAAGACGAGCAGGGCAAGGGGGCGCATATGCTTTGCCCAAGCATTAAGCTCGGCGGTGAGGCCCGTATGAAGCAATTCGGCGGCGGACTCATCATAGGTTTGCAATGTGCCGGAGGATAACCTCTACGGTTTCCTCGAGGCTCATCCCCCCAGAGTCCAGCACCAACCAGCCTGCCACCGCAAACTCATCAGGATCGGTGGATTCATAAAGGTGGCGAATGGTCGAGTCTAGCACGGAAGTATCGAAATCTTTGCCGGTGCGCGTAGCGTTGCGCTGGAGGGTGGTCTCGAGGCTCGGACGCAGCAGGACTTTGTGCACCAGGAGTCCCCGCAGAAACTCCTTTTTCAACTTGCTCACCTCATCCCTCCCGATCACGTCGTCTATGGTTACGGCGAACCCGTGGGTGGCGTACAGCCGAGCCTCCCAGGCGGCGGCGCGGCGGGCGAGGCGGAACTGCCGGGAGGTCTCCTCCGTCCAGGTGGGTACTGGATGAGCTATTCCCGAAACCACCCGCTCGCGCAGGTCATCCACCGAGATGTGCAGCCCGAAGGGGAATCTTTGCAACAAGGCTCTTGCCACCGACGACTTCCCTGAGCCCGGTGTCCCGGTGAGGAAAAAAACTGGCCCCGGCTTGCCTGTGCTCATCGGGGCCTGGTGGGGGTTTGGTCTATCGCCGCCGCGATCAGGGTCTTAGCGGCATCACTCACTTTATCGGCGTGGCTGCCGGGGCCGAACATCCGCGCGGCACTCCAGGCTCCGTCCATCAGCAACATCAAGCCCCCACCCAGCGCCTCAGGGTTTTTGGCCCCTGCCTGTCTAGAGAGCTCGGTCAGCCGGGCCAGCACCGACTTTTTATACTCCAGCGCGACGGCGTGGGCGCGGTGATCAAACTCGGGAAACTCCAAGGCCGCCGCCATAAACGTGCAGCCCAAGCAGGCGGCATTGACGGCCCGGTTTGCCACCGCTTCGTAGATGAGCTCGAGTTGTTTCCTCGCGTCGGGCTCGTCTTTAATGAGGGTCTCGAGCCAGTTCCAGAACGCCGCGCCGCTGCGCTCCAAATAGGCCACGATTAAATCGTCCTTGGCAGGAAAGTGACGGTACAGGGTCATCTTGGCTACGCCCGACTCGGCGATGATGGTGTCCACCCCCACCGCGCGGTAGCCATACTGGTAAAAAAGTCGGGCTGCGGTTTCCAATATTTGTTCGCGTGCAGAACGGGTTTCGGTCATAGGGCATTGACAAGTATACAGACCTGTATCTATGGTGTCCAGAGATGTAGACAGACCTGTCTACCGCCGAAGGAGAACCTTATGAATATCGGTATCGTGGGCTCGGGAATCGTCGGGCAGGTGTTGGGCAGGAAGCTGGTCGAACTCGGGCACGACGTAGTTATTGGCACTCGCGACCCCAGCAAGCTCGAGGAGAAAAGGGCTACGCCGGAAGCTTGAGCGAGTGGATGGCCTCCACCGGCGGGAAAGGCAAGGTCGCAACCTTCGCCGAGGCCGCCGCCCACGGGGAGATCGTGCTCAACGCGACCGAAGGGGTTCACTCCATAGCAGCTCTGAAAGGCGCGGGTGAGGCCAACCTGAACGGCAAGGTGCTCATTGACATCTCCAACGCCCTGGACTTCTCCAAAGGGATGCCGCCCCGCCTGTTGGTAGACGACACCGAATCCATAGCCGAAAAGATTCAAGCGGCCCTTCCAAAGGCTAAGGTGATCAAAAGCCTCAACACTATGACCGCCTCGGTGATGGTGAATCCGAAGAGCGTCGCGGACGGCGATTCGACGGTGTTTCTCTCCGGTAACGACGAGGGAGCCAAGGCGCAGGTGGCCGAGCTGCTACAAAGCTTCGGCTGGACCGACATCTTTGACTTGGGCGACCTGACCAGTGCGCGGGCTGCCGAGCTGATCCTGCCGCTCTGGCTGCGGGCTTGGGGCAAGCTGGGCAACACGCCCTTCAATTTCAAGGTGGCGCGGTAGGGAGCAGGTTATGGCAGATATGACCGGCAAAACCGTCCTCATCACGGGGGCCACCAATGGCATCGGTAAAGCCGCCGCGACCGAGCTGGCCCGGATGAGTGCAGCGGTGGTGATTACCGCTCGAGACCGCAACAAAGGCTTGGCAACGCTCGAGGAAATCGGCAGTAAAACCGGTAACTCCAACCTGGATTTGCTCGTCGCTGACCTCTCCTCTCAGGCCGAGGTGCGCCGCCTAGCCGCTGAGTTCAAGTCCAAATATTCCTGCCTGGACGTGCTGGTCAACAACGCGGGCGGGGTCTTCGACGTGCGCAAGACCAGCGTGGACGGGATTGAATACACCTTCGCCTTTAACCACCTGGCCTATTTTTTGCTCACCAACCTGCTTTTAGACGTGCTCAAAAACAGCGCTCCCTCGAGAATTATCAACGTCTCGAGCGCGGCCCAGGCGGGGTTCCCCGGCAGCCCGACCAAAATCAACTGGGACGACTTGCAGGCCGAGAAAAAGTACGGCAGCTTCACCGTCTACAGCCAGTCCAAGCTCGCCAATGTGTTGTTCACCTACGCGCTGGCCCGGCACTTGCAGGGCACGGGGGTGACGGTCAATACGCTACACCCCGGCCAGGTCGCCACCGGCTTCGGCGACAACTCGCAGGGGGCTTTGATGCGGCTGGCGATGAGCCTAATCAAGCGTTTCGTCGCCATCACCCCCGAGCAGGGCGCGGATACGGTGGTGTGGCTGGCCTCAGATACCGAGGTCGAGGGAGTCACGGGCAAATACTTCGACAAGCACAAGGACACCCGTACCAATCCCAACTCCTACGACCAGGACGCGCAGGAGCGGCTATGGGAGATTAGCGCGAAAATGGTCGGCTTATAAGCGCTGACAAGATGAACAAAAGTGCGTTCCTCTGCCTCCGACCACGATTCTGGTGATTTTCCCCTTGCAGCCGGGACGCTTACATGCCGTCCCGGTTTTGTCGTAGGCGTTGTGCTCGAGCTGGAAATACCCTGGCTCGCCGCTGGGTTGTTTATAGCTGGCGTCGGACAGGGTAGAACCCCCAACCAGCACAGCCTTTGCCATCACCAGCTTAATCGCGTCGTAGAGGCGCTTCGTCTCGGCAAGCTTGAGCGAACGGGCGGGCCGCTCGGGGTGAATCCGGCTCAACCACAGGGATTCGTCGGCGTAGATGTTCCCCACGCCCGCGACGGCTTCCTGTCCGAGCAATACCTCCTTGATCTTGCGGCTGGTTTTGGCTAGAGCGCTTTTGAAACCAGGCAGGGTGAAATCTTCGGACAGCGGCTCCGGCCCCATCCTCCTGAGCAAATCAATCCCGCTGTAGTCGCCCTTTTCGACGATCCACCATTTGCCAAAGCGGCGCGGGTCGGTGTAGTACAGGGTTTTGCCCTCGAGCTGCACCGTGACGCGGGTGTGGCTGTGGGGTGCGAAGCGAAAGCCGCCGGTCATGCCCAGGTGGACGATGGCCTCTAAGCCGTCCTCCAGCTCCAGCAGGATGTATTTTCCCCGTCTGCTGGTGGACAAAACCCTGCGTCCCTCGGCCAGCTCGGTGCGGCGGTAGCGGGCGGGGTCTGAGTGCTCGAGTTTTACGATGGTTTGGCCCAAAAGGTGGGGCTCTAAGATGCGGCGGGTGGTTTCGACTTCGGGGAGTTCGGGCATTACCACATCATCTTCAGGTTAGAAGAGGCACGGTACGCTGTGCCTCTACACAATTGTCCCCCGTTTTTGGGTGCTCCTCACTCAGCCTTGCGCTGCTCAGCATCGGCTTTCTCTAGCGCCCGCCGCGCCTCGCGGAAGACGTACATCACCAGCACGGGAAAGGGGACGTCCTGCTCGAGGGCCTCTTGCACGCTGTAGTAGCGGGCTGGGGCGGCACTGTGAACCGCCGCCCCCAGCTCCGACCACAGCTTGAGCAGCGCCGCTCTCGTCTGGGGAAGGGCCGCCTCGAAGCGGTGCAGGGGGTCTAGATGGGCATTCATCTGGATTAAGTATGGGCGTACAGCCTTCGACACGCCCATAGCGTAGACCCGGCTTTCTTTCTCAACCGTATTCCAGACTAAGAGCTAACCAACCGTTTAGGTGAGAGGATGCTGGGCAGTTCGGTTTCCAAAGAGCGCTCCTCGAGCCTGAACACCTGCCGCATCGGGCCGGGGTCGGCGGTGTTTCCCGCTTTGAGCATGAGGTATTGGTCCTTGGTGATCGGGCTGAGCGGCAACGCGGAGATCAGGGGAACCGCCAAGTCCATCAGGAACAGCGGAATCGGCAACAGAGGTTTACGCGACCCCAACGCGTTCCGCACCAGCAGAAGCAGCTCGCGGAAGGTGTATTCCTTAGGACCGACCAAGTTGTAGGCAGAACCCACCGTGCGCTGTAGGTTCAGGCTCTGCTCAAACGCCCCCACCACGTCGCCGATCCAGATCGGGCGGAAGGGAAAATGCCCGTCTCCAACCTGCGGGATGAAGGGCGCAGGCGCTTGCACCAGCCCTTTGAGGGTTCCGCCGAAGAAGTCGTCACCAGGGCCAAAAATCAAGCTGGGGCGCAGGATCGTCCAGTGCAAACCGGACGCCTGCACCAACTCCTCGGCCTGGGCCTTGGTCTCGAAATAACGGCTCCCCGTCCCTTTAGCGGCACCCAGCGCCGACATATGCACGAATCGCTTGATGCCCGCGTTCTTGGCGGCCTGCAAACTGTTGCGCACCCCGTCCACGTGAGCCTGCTGAAAGCTCTGGTCACCCCGCTCGCGGATGATCCCGACGAGGTAGACTATCGCCTCCTGACCCCTGGCGGCCTCGTTCAGCCCGGTGTCTTCACCCGCATCTGCCGCTACGTAGCGGGCTCCCCGCACCGAACCTTTCCCCTGGCGGGAAGCCACGGTCACCTCGTGGCCCTGGTCGAGTAAATACCGGGTCAGGTGTGTGCCTACAAAACCGCTGCCACCGATGACGAGGATTTTCATAAAGCTTGTCACAGGTCTCAAGCCTCATGTCGCATGTCAGAAACCGTGTCTTTGGCTTGAGACTGCGACTTGAGTCTTGCGACATCCCTTCACACCGCTTGCAGCATCCGGCTCTCGGCCTCGAGTTCCAGCGTTTTGCGGTCTACCAGGTAAATCTTGCGGTAGCCGGTGTCCAAAGTGCCCTCGTGGCGCAGGTCGGAGAGCAGCTTGCTCACCGATTCGCGGGTGCTGGCGGTGGCATCGGCGATCTCTTCGTGGGAGGCGGTTACGTAAAGGCCGCGCTCGTCTTGGCCTTCGGCGGCGGTGCTGCCGAGGTAGAGCAAGTAGCGGCAGATGCGGCTGCGGAGTTCGCCCCACTGGAGGTGGGTTTCGTAGGCCTGCACCTGGACCATCTGGTTGGCTAAGCTGCTGGCGAGGCTGCGCAGTTCGTCGGCGGAGAGGGATTTAGCGTCAACAGCATAGGCACCAGCTTCGGTCAGGGCCTCGGCGGTATAGCGATAGGACTGCTCGGAGAGGGCTTCCTCCCCGAAGTAATCGCCGGGCAACACGTGGCGCAGGGTGAGCTGGCGACCGTCGGGCAGGATTTCGATGATGCGGACCAAACCCCGCTCTAAGTGGTACAGCACGTCGGCGCGGTCTCCGGCACGATAGATGACCTCTTTTCTACGAACCCTTTTCATAATAAAACCTCCCCAACCTTCGATTTACCACAAGCCCTGCCGTTTAAGGGCTACGGAAAGCGCATCGGCTAGCTCACGCGGGTCGTTGCCCAGAAAACGTGCGCCTAGCCGCTCGATATCCTGTGGGTGAGTTGCCGCCGCCTGGCCCCCTACCACGGTGAGGGGAGCCAGGTCACGCAGGGCCCCGTGCGGCAGCGATTCCAGCGAGACCGGCTGCATCGCCGAAAGCACCACGGCCTTGGCCCCGGTGCGCTCAACAAACCCCTTGAGGTCGCTCAGGGGGGTGTTGGGTCCCAGATAGTGTACGCTGTACCCGGCCCGGCGCAGGAAGATGGCCGTGATCAGACCGCCGATCTCGTGCTGCTCGCCGGGGAGGGTGGAAACGACCAGAGTCGGCCCGAGGCTGCCCCCCATCATGTGCAGCAAGCCTTGGAGCGAGCCGCGCAGGAAGGTGCTGGCGAGGTGCTCCTGGGCCGTACTCACCCGGCCCATGTGCCAGCCGTCGCCGATGCGGCGCAGACAGGGGGAGATGATCTCCATAACCACGGTTTCCAACGGGTGCAAACGGTGGGCTTCGGAGAGGATACGCTCAGCGGTCTCGGTGTTGGCGTGGAGCAGAGCCTCCTCGAGCTCTAAGGAAAGGGTTTCGGGCGGGCGCGGGCCCTCCTGGGTGAGGCTTTCCAGATAGCACCGCACCGCCTGTGCTGGGGACACCCCTTCGGCGATCCAGGTTTTGATGCTGTACAGGGCCTCTAAGTCGGCCTCGCTGTACAACCTGTGTCCACCCGGACTGCGCTCAGGTTTGGGGAAACCGTACCGCCGTTCCCACTGCCGCAACAGCGCGGTGGAGAGCCCGACGCGCTCCTCCACTTCGGCGATGGTATAGGCTCCGAGTTCCTTACGCATAATTGAATTCTAGGATAGGTTACTGTCTAAGTTATGTCAAGTTATTGTAGAAGAGTTATATAGTTTGTACAGGTTTTCCCGCTTTTTTGCTCGCGGCGGTGCCGTAAGATTTAACGAATGACGGCCATAGAAGATCAACGAAAGCGACTTCCCATCACTCTCGCGGCCCGCAGCAACCTGTTGGCCCCTACCGCCTGGGGGTACGAGCTGTGGCGGTCCAGAGCGCTCAGCCAGCTCTCGGGGAGGCGGTTCACCCTGGAGGAGGAACTGGCTCAGATGACCGAGGCGGTACAGCCCGTACCGGGTAGCATCTTCCTCGACCTGGGTACTTCCACTGGGCTCTATGCCCGCGCCCTCTTAAGTGCCGGAGCCGCCAAGGTATATGGCCTTGACCTTTCCCCCGCCATGCTCAAGGAGGCCGTGCGGAGGTCACGGGAGTTCCCGGGTTTCACCCCGCTGCTGGCGAGAGCCGAGGCCATCCCTTTGCCGGCTGACTCCCTCGATGGGGTGGTGGTTGGCGGAAGCTGGAACGAATTTCGGGATTTGGAAGTTATAGTAAAGGAGATGCAGAGGGTGCTCAAACCCGGAGGGCGGTTGTGGATGATGTTCACCCACCGCTCGAAGAGCTCGCTACAGCGGCTGCTCGAGCGCACCGGATTACACTTCCCCACCACCGAAGAGGTGGTGTCGCTCTTGAAGCGTTACGACTTCCGGGTGCGGGGCTGGAGTGAGAAATCGGTGGGGTTTGTGACAGGGACCATGATTAGTCTGGGCGAATAGCCGCATCCTTATCGGCATAGGAGGTTGGGAAAGCATGGAACCGGACTGGAAGGCCGTTTGCAATATCATTCGCCGACATTCGGCCACCTTTTATTACGGTAGCCTGCTTTTCCGCGGAGAGGCACGAAAGGGAGCCTGGGCGGTGTACGGGGCCTGCCGGGTCGGGGATGACGCGGTGGACGAGTCTGAAGATGCGCTGTGCGACCTCGAGGAGTGGTGGGCAGGCATCGAGCGGGCCTATGCCGGGTCTCCTGAGTGCTACTGGGAAGCCGGTCTGGCCTGGGCTTTAGAGCGCTGGGCGATTCCCCAAGCGGCGTTCGCCGATATGCGCCGGGGCTTTCTGGCTGACTTGGGGCCGGTACGCCTCGAGACTGTACAAGAGCTGTACACCTACTGCTACCAGGTCGCCGGGACCGTCGGCCTGATGATCGCCCCCATCGGTGGGGTTGGAGCCGAAGGCCGTGAGGCCGCGATCCGGCTGGGCCAAGCCATGCAGCTCACCAACTGCCTGCGCGACGTGGGTGAAGACCTGGGGCTGGGGCGCATCTATCTGCCCGCTGAGCTGATGTACAGGCATGGGGTCTCGCTGGAGGACCTGCACCACGGCCAAGTTACCCCGCAGTACGTAGCCCTGATGCGAGAACTGGCGCGGGAGGCGAGAAAGCTCTACCGTGAGGGTCTGCGCGGTCTTAGGTATCTTAAGAACGGGCGCGGGGCGATTGCGCTGGCGGCGCTGCAATACCAGGGCATCCTAGACAAGCTCGAGCTGCAAGGTTGGGACAACCTCAACAGCCGGGCCTCGCTCTCTACCTATGAGCGGGTCATGTTGCTTCCCAAGGCCATTTGGTTGCGGGGGGTTTGAAAGCGATGAGCAAGTAGCAATGAGCCATGAGCTAGAGACAGGATGTGGGCTGTGGGTCGTAGGATGTAATAAGAGCGCAGTTCCTACAACCCACAACCTACGACCTACACCCGCTTTCAGCCCGTCGCTGCTTTATGCCGGATTTTGATGCCGCAGTCGTCGGGGCCGGGCATAACGCGCTGGTGACGGCGGCGTATCTGGCTCGAGCTGGGTATAAAGTCGCGGTGTTCGAGCGGCGCACGGTGCCGGGGGGCGCGGTTTCTACCCTGGATTACCAGGGGTTTCGCTTTGACCTGGGTGGCAGTGCACACATCCTGATTCGGCTTACGCCCGTGGTGGACGAGCTCGAGCTTTCCAAATACGGGTTGGAATACTTGGAGCTAGACCCGCTTTTCCACGCCTCCGACGCGCAGCGAAGCTGGTTTGTCTGGCGCGACGCGGAGCGCACTGCCGCCGAACTGGACGCGAAGTTTCCTGGTCAGGGCGAAGCCTATCGTCGCTTCATCGGTGAGTGGATGCCTTTCGGCAAGGCGGTCAAGGAGGCGTTTCTAGCGTCTCCGAGCCCGCTCAACCTGGGCCAGAAGATGATCTGGGGGGCGGGGTTCGGGCGGGATTGGCAGAAACGCTTACCGCAAATTTTGCGTCCCTACGGTGATGTCGCCAGGGAATATTTCAGCGACGAGCGGGTGCGGGCTCCGCTGGTGTGGATGGCGGCGCAGTCCGGCCCGCCGCCCTCAGACCCGCTTTCTGCGCCCTTTTTGCTCTGGCACCCGCTCTACCATGTAGGCGGGGTTGCCCGTCCCAGAGGGGGCTCGGGCGGCCTGTCCTTAGCGCTGGTCAAGGCGATAGAAGCCAAAGGCGGAGAGGTTCACCTCGGCTCGCTGGTACGGCGGATTCGGGTGGAAGGGGATAAAGCGGTGGGACTCGAGCTCGAGTCCGGCCAGACTCTGAGCGCCAGGGTGGTGGTCGCGGGTTCGCATATCCGGAAGACCTTGGGTATGCTCCCCGCTGACAAAATCCCCGAGGTCGCCAAGGGGTTGCGGGTGGGCAACGGCTTTGGTCTGGTACTGCGGCTGGGGCTGTCCGAGAAAATCCGCTATCAAACCCATCCGGGCGACGAATCCCGCGTCGGTTTGGGCTTGCTCATCACCGACGAGCTGCAACTCAGTCGGGCCTACGGCGAGTATCTCGCGGGCGAGCCCACCCGCGACCCGCCGCTCATCGCCATGAGTTTTAGCGCCGTAGACCCCACTTTGGCCCCGCCGGGCGGCGAAACGCTATGGCTGTGGGCGCAGTATTACCCCTACAAACTGTCCTCGGGGACGTGGGAAACCAGGGCAGCGGAGGCCAGAGAAGGTGTAATCAAGAGCTTTGAGCGCTACGACCCGGATATTCGCAAGAAGATTGTTGCCGAACTGGTTCAAACTCCGGCTTGGCTCGAGCAAGAATTCGCCATGCCTGCCGGGAACGTGATGCACTTGGAGATGAGCATGGATCAGATGTTCATGCTGCGGCCCTGGCTGGGGGCCCACGAGTACAAGTTCCCTGGTGTGCAGGGGCTGTATCTGACCGGAGCCAGCACCCATCCAGGCGGGGGGATTATGGGGGCGAGCGGGAGAAACGCGGCTCGGGTCATACTCAAAGATTTGAGCCGGAACCGGGTCTAATCCGACTAATCTAGGGCTTGGCTGAACCAGTGCTTAAGATCAAAAGGACCAATGCTTAAGATCAAAAGGTACCCGGGCAATATGACGTAAATCAGACGCTATCCATCACCAAATACCGCTTGTCTGACCTCTTCTCGACCCGCTGCGGTGATGGGGAGATCAGAGCGGATTCCTCAAACATTTCAATTTGCTTGAGGATTTTCTTGAGCGCAGTGCTGAATCGTTCGAGCCGGGGTGGAGTCATCTCGAGGTGAAGTCGGTCGCGTTGTTGCTCCGCTCCGACGGTCCACTCAGCGTTTAGCACGCGGCTTGACTCCCCCGAAGGTAGGGTGTTCTCCTTTCGCTAATGCCACCAAGCCATCTATAGCCTGTCGGGCGGCTTCCCGGTTGTCAGCTGGTTCTGTACGGGCATCAATATCCATCATCACCGCCGTGGCTGGCCCGCTCTGGGTGGGGATAACCGGGCTCTTGCGCTCCTTAGCCCGCTGCATGACTCTCGCCAGATTGTTGCGCAAGTCGGTGGGCGGCACGCTGTCTTCAGCGGGGGTTTGAATTTTTATCAAAAGAGCGTTGTACATTCTTCTGTGTGTCTGAACGTATAAGCGAGTTTGCAGCGATTGGACTCATATTTTCTTGTGGAATCGCGCAGAATAGAGCTATTCATGCCCGAGACTCACTATGACTACATCATCGCTGGGGCTGGAGCCGCGGGGCTCAGTCTGGTGTATCACCTGATAGAAGCGGGATTGAAGGATAAGCGCATCTTGCTCCTGGACCGCGCTCCTAAAACCCAAAATGACCGGACGTGGTGTTTCTGGGAGGCAGTAGATGGCCCCTTTGAGGCGGTTATTTTCCAGCGCTGGGAGCAGATTTGGTTTTACGGCGAGGACTTCTCAAAACGCTTGGATATTCGTCCTTATGCCTACAAAATGCTGCGGGGGGTTGACTTCTATACCTTCATGGGGAATTGGTCGGCACAGTACCCCAATATTACCGTGCGGTACGGGGAAATTGAACGCGTCGAAGAAGGTGATGGGGGAGGAAAGGTTTGGCTCGAGGGCCAGCCCTACACCGCCGACTGGGTGTTCAGCAGCCTGCCGCAGACCCCGCCGCAGCGCCCAGGCCGTCATTACCTGCTCCAGCACTTCAAAGGCTGGGTCATCGAGGCCGCAAGACCTGTTTTCGACCCCACCGCAGCGACCTTCATGGATTTTCGGGTTGAACAGCACGGCGAAACCCGCTTCGTCTACGTGCTGCCTCTTGACAAGCGCCGCGCCCTGGTCGAGTACACCTTGTTTTCTCCAGGACTGCTGAAACCCGAAGAATACGATGCGGGTCTGCGACAATACATCTCCCAATACCTAGGTCTTGCCCCGGAGCCCTACTCGGTGCTCGAGCAGGAGTTCGGCATCATCCCCATGACCGACGCGCCGTTTGCCTTGCGCCAAAGCCCGCACGTGATGAACATCGGCACGGCGGGTGGGCGCACCAAAGCCTCGACGGGATACACTTTTCAGCGCATCCAACAGCAATCGCGCCAGATTGCCGAAAGCCTGCTCAGGACGGGACAACCCTTCTATCTGATTTCGCCTTTCAACCGCTATGAATGGTTCGATAGCGTGCTGCTGGACGTGCTAGCTCACAAACGCGACCACGGAAAACAGGTGTTCACCGATTTGTTCCGCAAAAACCCGCCGCAGCGGGTGCTTCGATTTCTTGACGAGGCGACTTCGCTAGCCGAAGACTGGGCCATCATGACCAGTGTCAACGTACCGGCGTTTGCTTTGGCGGCGCTCGAGGTGGCCCGGAACCGTCTTTTTTGCCGGTAGAAGGCTGTCGAACGTCGAAAGACTAAAGTCAAAAGCTACCGCCCGTCCTGGATGGGGATTCTCGCGGCAGGATTTCATCGTTGCAGACGGGAACTCCCCTTTAGCCTTTGGCGTTCGTCGTTGGACCTTCGTCGGCCCTTCAAACCCTGTGTAGACCGCAAACATACCATCTCATCCAAGGTAATCTAAAGGCCGATGAGCCTTTTACTGGCCCTGCTGGTTGCCCTGTTAGCCGCCCTGATGCTCTGGGCGATTCGGGGTCGGTATCAAAGGTTAGGCGATGGGCCGGTTCGGCTACGCATTTTGGGTGGGCTTTTCGGGATGGGGCTGGCCTTTTTCGGTGCATGGTTATTGGTGGGGAAGGGCGGATTGCTTGTAGATACGACCCCCGTGGTTTTTGGGCCGGTGCTGGCATTGTTGGCATTGTTAGGGGGGACGGGACCGTATTTGGGTGTAACTCTCGCCATCTCGGGGCCGATTCTGGCGGTGCTGGCGGTGCTGGGAGGCGACTTGTTGTGGGCGGGTCGGAGGCCGCTGGGCGCGGCGGCGTTGGTTGGGGTGATCGCTGGGCTGACCGGGGCGGCGCTGATGAGGGCTGACCGAGAGCTTTGGCCGCTCGTAGTGTTGGCGGCAACGATTGGGGCGCAGTCGGCGTGGTTAGTATCTGATCTCGAGGCCAGGAGCCGTCTGCAACGCGTGCTCAGCCACACCGAGCCTTGGATGGTGTTGTTGGTGCTGGCGGCGCTGGTGCGGATTCCGGTCCCACTGTGGCCGGGGGGCTTTCCCCTCATTAGCGCTGTGCAGATGGGCTTAATCACGCTCGCGGCCTTGCTGTGGGGTTGGAGGAAAATTGGCGCTAGAATCGTGTTGCTTGGGATGATGGCTTTTGCAATCGGGCTGACGGTCGAAATTATCGGTAGCGGCACCGGTTTTCCCTTTGGGGCCTATAGTTACGCGGGCGCTCCTGAACCTACAATTTTAGGGGTTCCAATCATCGTTCCGCTCGGATGGTTCGCCTTGGTGCTCTCAGCGCACGTCTTGGCGGGCGGACGACCCTGGCTCGCGGGTTTGCTGGTGCTGGCCTGGGATTTGGGCCTCGAGGCCCTGATGACCTCCAAAGGCTACTGGACCTGGCACGACCCCAAGGCGCTGTGGTACGGCGCTCCGGTACACAACTATCTGGCCTGGTTCGTGGTGGGGGCGCTGATTTCCTGGCTATTTTCCCGCCTCGCCCCCGAGCTTCAAGAAGATTCCGGCTTTGCCTGGGCGTACCGGCTCGAGGCCTTGTTCGTCCCCGCCGGACTGGTCTTGCTCGGCTTGTGGCCCGCCGCTCTTCTCTGCGGCCTCGCCATGAACGCCCTGGCCTGGCGCTGGAACTCAGCTCGCGGACGCAACATCGAAACCGCATCATGAGACGGCCCTGGCAGCAACTCCTCTTCTTCGCCTTCCGCCTGCTGTTCCGCCGCACCGTGCAGAACGGGCTGCGCGGGGTTTGGAGGCGGGGCGAGATGCCGGGCGGCGCGTTCGTGCTGGCAGCGAACCATCATTCGTGGTGGGATGCCTACCTGCTGCCGGTGCTTTTGCTGCATCTGCAGCGGGATTTCAGCGTGATCATGACCGATAAACGCTTGGCCGAGTTCGGTTTTTTCCGCTTCATGGGCGGAATTCCGGCCAGTAGGCCCCGCCAGGCGCTATCGGCTTTGAAAAGGGGAGAGGTGCTGCTGATTTTTCCCGAGGGCGAGCTAGGCCCGTCTGGGAGCTTACGACCTTTGAGTGAGGGGGCGGTCTGGCTGGCGGAAAAAGCGGGCGTGCCGGTGGTTCCGGTGGCGACGCGGGTCGTCCTGCGCGGGCACGAGTTCCCCGAGGCCTACGTGGACATCGGCGCGGCGATAGAGCCGGATGGAGGGCGATTAAGACAGGTATTGAGCGGCATGATTGCCGAGATGGACGTGGCTTTACGCGCGGCTCCTGCTGAGCAACCGTTGGCGGGGTTCATCTCTGAGATTCGAGGACGCAAAAGCACCCACGAGCGTATGGCTTGGTGGAGTTCGGCGCTGGCGAAACTAGCTGGGGCACGGCGCGTATGACCCTCGTCCTCTACCTCGTGATGAGCTGGCTGGGGCTCAAGCTGGTCAATCTCCTGGTGAATTTGCTGATTTTCCCGGTGCTGAAGCGGTCAGAGGTCGAACGCCCAATGTCGAACGCCCGCAGACCGAAAATCTCGTTGCTGATTCCGGCCCGCAACGAGGCGCACAACTTGAAGGAGACCCTGCCTGGATTTCTGCTTCAGGAAGCTGATGAAATTCTTGTTCTGGACGATGATTCGCAGGATGACACGGCCCTGCTGGTAGACAATGCCAGCTTCAAGGACCGGCGCGTGCGGCTGATTCCCGGCTTGCCCAAGCCCGAGGGCTGGACCGGCAAAACCTGGGCCTGTCATCAACTGGCGCAAGCAGGGGGCGGGGAAATCCTGATTTTCACCGATGCCGACGTGCGCTGGAACGCGGGCGGGGTACGGGCGGTGCTCGAGTCCTTACTCTCCGAAAAAGCCGGGTTGCTCTCGGTGTATCCACGCCAAATCACCCCTTCACTCCCCGAGCGGGTTTTGCTGCCCCTGATAGATGACGTGCTGATGGGCTATTTGCCCTATCCGCTGCTGTGGACCCCCTTTCCCTCGGCCTCCGCCGCCAACGGGCAGGTGATGGCCTTTACCAAGGCGGCGTATCTGGCTTCGGGCGGACACGCGGGGGTAAAGGGGGAGGTGCTCGAGGACGTGCGCCTGGCGCAGAAGGTCAAAGCCAGCGGGGGACGGCTCGCGCTGGCTTTGGGCGGCGAATTAATCGGGGTGCGGATGTACCGCGATTACCCTGAAATCGTCGAGGGGCTGGGCAAAAACCTCATCGAGTTCCACGGGCGCAGCCGGATAATCCTCGTGCTCTCCTATCTCCTGCACCTCGTCGCTTACACACTTTGTTGGCCCCTGGCGCTGCTCGACCCGCTCTGGCTGGTAGTGGGCGGGATGGGGCTTGTCGAAAGACTGCTGCTCAACCTGAAAACCGGGCGCGAACTGTGGGAATGCGTGCTGATGCCGCTCGCGCCCATTTTGTCAACGCCGGTTTACCTACGCTCCTGGCGGCGCAAATACGTCTGGAAGGGCCGGGTGTACAGCCGGTGAAAGCCGTCGTCATCGGTGCGGGGTTCGCGGGGCTGGCGGCGGCGCTGCGGCTGCGGAAGGCGGGCCTCGAGGTCTTGGTCCTCGAGAAACAAGAGGCTCCGGGTGGGAAAGCCATCGGCTGGAACGGGGTTCCGACCGGGCCAACGGTCCTGACCATGCCCGAAGTCGCGCGAGATATCTTCGCCGCGTTCGGCGCCGGGCCACCCCAGATGAAGCCGGTCTCGCCCCTGACGCGCTATCGCTGGCCCGACGGGCGGCAGTTCGCGTCGGAACTGGATGTCGAGACCACGCTAGCGCAGCTTTCGGCGCACGAAGCCCGTGATTATCGGCGTTTGCTCGAGGAAGCCCGCAAACTCTACGAGGGTGCGAAAAATACTTTTTTGTTCGCCGAGCCGCCCACCCTGCCCAAACTCACCCGTTATGGCCTCAGCGATGGGTTAAGAGCTCATCCGCTGCTGAGCTTGCCTCAACTGGTCGAGTCTGGCCCGTATCTGACCCCATTCTTTCTGCGGTTTGCGACGTACTTGGGCGCGAACCCGTACAAAGCCCCTGCCGTGCTGCACAACATCGCTTGGGTCGAGCTGGGATTGGGGGTGTATCACTTGGGGGGCGGGATGCGGGCGCTGGCCGATTCACTCTACGAACTTGCCAAAGCTCAGGGCGTGGAATTCAGGTTTGCGACAGAAGTGACGGGGCTCGAGACCTACAATGCACCTCCCGAACAGGGAATCAAGACCGTTCATACTACGTCTGGGCCGATCGAGGTGGGCTTTTGCGTTTCTGCTGTTGACCGCCACTTCACCCTCGAGTGGTTAGGAAGGCGCGTCCCAGACTACGAACTCGGAGTAGCGGGTTTCGCCGTGCTGATGCGGCTTTCGCAGGAGGTGGGACTCGAGCACCGCATCTTCTTCTCCTCGGACTACCGCAAGGAATGGCGAGAAATTGACTCGGGCAACTTACCCACCGACCCCACAATCTATCTGCACACCGACTGCGAAACCGCCTTTTTGCTGGTGAACGCGCCGAGCTTGCAGAAGCTAGACCGCCTAAAGCTGCAAGCCGAAAGCCAAATCTACGCAAAAATGCTGATGGATAAGCTGAAATCGCTTCATCCTTTGCCCGTGGCTGAGTGGAAAGTGATGAACCCGATGGATTACTCGGGAACGGCGTACCAGGGGGCGCTGTATGGGCGTGCCCCACACGGTTTGCTGGGGGCGCTGCGTCCGGGCTGGAGGGTGGGCGGGCTATCGAATCTCGTCCAGGTGGGGGGAACGGTGCATCCGGGCGGAGGAGTTCCGCTCTCGCTGCTCTCAGGTTGGAACGGTGCAGAATGGCTGCTGGAGCGCAGGGGGAAAGAATGATTCCCGAGCCCGCCGGATATCCGACCCGCTTCGGCCACCTGCCGCGCTGGGCCGGGGAGCCGCTAAAGCTGCTCGAGGAGGGCGCGAAACTCGGCTCCGTGTTCGGGCTGCGGCTGGGACGGCAAACGGTAGTGGGTTACAGCCCCGAGTGGAACCGGATGATTCTGAGCGACTTGGGGACCTTCCGCTCCAAAGGCAGCTTCTCCTCGTCCACGCCGTACCTAAACGGCGGCATCATCACCACCGACGCGCCGGAGCACCGTCCTAAACGGAAAGCGCTCGATGCAGACTTTCATGCCAATGTGGTAAGCCGCTTGCGTGAGCAGTTATCTGAGGCTTTCCAATCCATGCTCCCCAAAGGCGAATTCGAGGCTGGAGCTTGGTCTTCAAAGATTGCTCTCACTGCCCTCAACGTGGCCTATTTTGGCGGGCGGTTTCCACCCGCAGAACTCGAGGCATTCCTGTCCCCGCTCAAAAGTCCGTTTCCTGCACCGTTATTGCCGCGTCCGCTGCGGTTTGCCAGGGCCCGCCGATTGACCGCTCAGATGCAAGCCGAGGGGCACGGGATAGCGGCGCGGCTGGACCCAGAGGAAGTCCTGATCGGCCTGGCGGCGGGCTATGACACCACCGCGCATACTTTAGCCTGGGCGCTATGGCACGCTGCGAAAAACCCTAAGTGGCACAATGCAGAAGGCAATTCGCTGCTGATCAAAGAGACGCTTCGCTTGTATCCACCGGGCTTTGTGGGCAGCCGCCGGGCTGGGCGGGGCTTCGAGTTCGCCGATCAAGCCTTCCCCGAAGGCGTTCTGGTGCTGTATAGCCCGTACCTCACCCACCGCAACCCTGAGCTTTGGAGGCGGCCTCTGGAGTTCGACCCTTCGCGCTTCCAGGGGCGAATCCCAGCCTGGGGATATTTGCCTTTTGGTGGCGGGGAGCGGACTTGTCTGGGAATGCACTTCGCCAACTTGGTGCTGGAGACCGCCCTGTCGCTCTTTGGGCCCCTAAAAGCCCTGCACGGCGACCCCACCCCCAGGCCGCTGCTAACGCTGGCTCCGCGCGGGGCGTTGTGGCTGGGGGTTGCATAACGATGAGCTAAAGCGGGGCTGAACGCTAGAAGCCTGAAGCCCAAAGACTTCTTGTCGGGCACGAGAATTCTCAAAAGGCCGTTTTTGTTGCTGTAGATGGAGCTGAGGTTTTCAGCTTTGAGCCTTTAGCGTTCGGCTTTGGGTTTCGCTCATTGCTTCTACCCTTTACGATGTAGCGCATGGCCGTGTTTAAAGCCGTGGTCTTCGACGCCTACGGGACGCTGTTCGACCTGATCAGCCTGAACAGCCTCGCCGACGAGCTGTATCCGGGAAAGAGCCAGGCGCTATGTGAGCTGTGGCGCAGAAAACAGCTCGAGTACACCTGGTTGCTCTCCCTGATGGGGAAATATCGGGATTTCTGGTCGGTCACGCGGCTGGGGTTGCAGTATGCGCTCGAGACCTTGGGACTGCCGATGGATGACCCCAAACCCGAACGGCTGCTCCAGAGCTATCTCACCCTCCCCACCTTTCCCGAGGTGCGCACCAGCCTGTTGCGCCTGTCCCAGCGCTATCCGCTGGCGGTGCTCTCCAACGGCACCGAAGAGATGCTGGAGGGCGTGATCGGAGCCAACCACCTGGAGCCCTATCTGAGCCATGTTCTGAGCGCGGATGCCGCCGGGGTGTATAAGCCCAGCTCGAGGGTCTATGACCTCGCGGTCGGGGCATTTTTCGCCGTTCCCGCCGAGATCGTATTTGTGTCTGCCAACGGCTGGGACATCGGCGGGGCCAAGAGTTTTGGCTTCAGCACCGCCTGGTGCAACCGCTCCGGCGCGGTCCCCGAGACCCACGCGCCCCCGCCCGATTTGGTGGTGGAAGACTTGGAGGGGCTCGAGGCGCTGCTGCCGTAAGCGCAGAGCGCATGGGGCACAGAGCAAAGAGCAAACCCAAAAGATAAGCTCATGTCCAGAAGGTAGATTTTCGAAGCATGATTTTGCTGTTTCGGACAAGGATTTTTTCTAGCCCTCTGCCTTTTGCTCTGTGCCTTTCGTTAATTCCCCTACCTCGACCGGCTTGCCTGTCTCGTCCACCGCTACGTAGGTCAGGTTGCCGCGTGTAGCGAGGGTTTTGCTCTCCTTTAAGTTCTCGCGGTAGACCTCGACTTCCACCGTCATGGAGGTGCGTCCCACACGGACGACTCGGGCAACGATCTCGAGCAAATCCCCCACCCGAATCGGCACCTCGAACACCACCTCACCCACCCGCACCGTCACGCAGCGCTTTCTGCTGCGGCGAATGGCGGCGTAGGAACCTACCTTGTCCATCAGGCCCAGCACGAAGCCGCCGAAGGCGTAACCGCCGGGGTTGGCGTGTTCGGGGAAGACCAGTTCTAAAGTACGCGCTTCCATACGGCTAATCATAAAGCGAGCGGTCAGCCCAGCGGCAAACATCCCTAGTACAATCATTAAAGCTGTGAACCCCCCTGACATCCAAACCCGTAAACGCAAGCACTTAGAGGTTTGCTTAAACGAAAACGTCGAGTACGAGCGGGTCACGACCGGGTTTGAGAAATACCGCCTGCGCCACCGGGCCCTCCCCGAGCTCTCGCTGGATGAAGTTGACCTCTCCACCGAGTTTCTGGGCAAGCGGCTCAGAGCTCCATTCCTCATAGGCGCGATGACCGGGGGAGAGGAGTTTGGCGGGCGGATCAACCGCGCCCTGGCCGAAGCTGCTGAAACTTTGGGCGTGGGGATGATGCTGGGCAGCCAAAGGGTGATGCTCGAGCGCCCCGCTTCCGCCAAATCTTTCCAGGTGCGGGATGTCGCGCCCACGACTTTGCTGGTGGGCAATATTGGCCTGGTGCAGCTCAACAAAGGGTATGAGCTAGAGCACCTCGAGCGGGCAGTCTTCACCGTAAACGCTGATGCTATTGCGCTCCACATCAATCCGTTGCAAGAAGCCCTACAGCCGGGTGGGGACACCGATTTTCGCGGTCTGCTGGATAAGCTGCGCCTGCTGCCGCAACTGCCCTTCCCGGTGCTTCTAAAAGAAGTCGGGCACGGCATCGGGGGCGAGATCGCCAGTAAGCTTGCCGATTTACCTTTCGCGGCCCTCGACGTAGCGGGTGCAGGGGGCACATCCTGGGCTAAGGTCGAAGAGATCGTCCACCGGGGGCGGGTTTTGCACCCGGAACTGGTCGAGATCGGCATCCCCACCGCGCAGGCGTTGCTGGAGTGCCGCCAAGCCCTGCCCAACACACCACTTATCGCTTCTGGAGGCATCCGTAGCGGGGTGGACGCGGCGAAAGCGCTGGCTCTGGGAGCGCAAATGGTGGCGGTAGCGCGTCCTTTGGTCCAACCGGCGCTTGAGGGCAGCGAAGCCGTGATTAAGTGGATCGAAAACTTTCTCTGGGAGTTGCGGGTAGCCCAGTTTGCGATTGGGGCCCGAACCCCTGCTCAGGCCCTAGGACAAGCAGAAAAGCTATAAGCCAGAACCCCTCTCCTTTGGAGAGAGGGGCTGAGGTGAGGATTTTGGTTGCAGGGACAGGATTTGAACCTGTGACCTTCGGGTTATGAGCCCGACGAGCTACCAGACTGCTCCACCC
>PSMF01000112.1:0-10819 GCA_040290005.1 Meiothermus sp. | reverse complement strand
TACGAGCACATTGGCTAAGATTAGTTCTGCACCTAGCGGGTAGCGATGCCTGTTCTCGCCCCAAATGCGGTACGGGGAAACGTCAGTACCCGCTGCCCAAACCTGCTTTGACCTCATCCGTTCCCGTTCCGGCCTTGCGGGCTTTGAAGTCCTCGAGAATCGCCTGCGTTGCCGTCGCACCCACGCGGGTCACGCCCACGCGCATCACGTCCAGCAGCGCGTCCAGGGTCCGCACCCCTCCTGCCGCCTTGACCTGGACGTGTGGGAAAACCGTGCGGCGCATCAGCTCGAGGTCTTCAATCGTCGCCCCAGATGCGGCGAAGCCGGTGGAAGTTTTGACGAACTCGGCCCCGGCTTTTTCGGTGAGCTGGGAGCCCAAGACTTTTTGCTCGTCGCTGAGGTAGGCGTTCTCGAGGATCACCTTGACGATAGCCCCGTTCCCGTGGGCGATTTCGACCACTGCTTTTATATCGTTCAGGACGTAATCGGCTTCGCCCGAGCGCAAGCGCCCGATGTTGAGCACCATGTCCAATTCGACTGCCCCTTGTTTGAGCGCCAGCCCCGCCTCGAAGACCTTGGTCTCGGTGGCCGAGCTGCCGTGGGGAAAGCCGATCACCGTGCCCACCAGAACGCTCGAGCCCTGGAGGGCCTGCACCGCGAGTGCCACATCGCAGGGCTTCACACACACCGAGGCCACGTCGTACTGGGCGGCTAACTCGCAACCTGCGATGACTTCCGCGACGGTGAGCTCAGGCCGCAGGAGGGAGTGGTCAATCATCTTGGCGACTTGGCTGTAGCTCAGGGTTTCCACGCTGATCTCGTTCATGTTGCCTCCAGTGGTACGCACCACCATAATTTAGCCGTCTGGGACGCGAATGTATACAGACCTCTGGCCCCTATGGTCTACCCCCTGAGCCTGCGCCCCCGCCCATAGACGGAGAGCAGCACCAGCAAAATTAGCCCGTAGACGATCTGCCGCCCGAACTCCGGCAGGCCCAGGGTGATCAGAAGGCTGCTTACCAGCGTGAGGACAAGTGCCCCAGCCATGGTCCCCGCGTATCCACCGATGCCCCCGGCGAGGGCGGTCCCGCCCACCACCACCGCAGCTATCGTGGGCAGGGTGTACTGGTCCCCCAGGTTGATAAACACCGTCTGGATATAGCCGAGCAGGACAAACCCGCCCAAGGCGGCGAACAAGCCGGAGAGCCCGTAAGTGAGGATCACCGTGTGCTCCAGCCGCACGCCTGAGAGTCGGGCTGCGGTGCGGTTGGCTCCCACCGCATAGAGCGCCTTGCCATACGCGGTGCGCTGGAGGAGCAGGGTGACCAAGAGTCCCAGGAGGACCCAGATGAACACGTCTCCTGGAATCCCGGCAACCCAAGGATCGGAGATGATGCGCTTCATCAGCGGCGGGGTGGCCCCTTGAGGCCGCCCGTTCGTATAGACCAGGATGAGGCCTTTGACCACCCCGGTCATGCCTAGTGTCATTACCAGCGGCGGAATGCGGATTAAGGCGATGCCAATCCCATTAATCAAGCCGATGATAAAGCCCACCAGGAGCGCGATTCCCAGCGCAGGCAGGAGCAGCGCATCTGAGCCGCCCGTGACGCGGTAGATGATGATGGCCCCCAGCGTGACCGTCGCCCCTACCGAGAGGTCTATCCCCTCGCCGCCCGACAGAATCACCAGGGTTTGCCCCACGGCCACGATGCCCAGAAAGGCCGCGATGCGCAGGATGTTGGTGACTTGGTTGTAGTCGGCAAACCCCGAGCGGACGGCCTCTCCCACGAACAGTAAGACGACGGCCAGCCCCAGCGCAACTATCGGTGGGGTGCGCAAAATCCCCAGCAAAGGGGAAGGGCGTTTGGAAGCGTCTTTGGTCATCGCGGTCTCCGAAACAGGCGGATTAAGCCGGGCGCGGCCAGCGCTAGTACCACCACCGTGCCGTCAATCAGGGTCTGCCACTGCGGGGTGAGGTTGAGGTTGAACACCGACAGGGCCACCACGTTTTTGAGCAGGTAGTAGACCACCGCGCCCATGATGCTTCCCACGATGCCGCCCGCACCGCCGGAGAGCCGGGTCCCACCGATCACCACCGCCACCACGCTTGCCAGGGTGAGTGGCCCGCCGATCAGGGGGTCGCCGGTGGCGATGTCGGCGACCAGGAAAAAGGCTCCGAGGCCGGTGAGGAAACCCGCCGTGGCGTAGCTGAGGAGTTTGGTCCACTCGACGTTGAGGCCCGAGGTGAACGCGGCCTGAGGGTTTCCTCCGACGGCATAGAGGGCCTTGGCCGCTCTGGTGCCTAAAAACCATACCCACACCAATACCACCGCCAGGATCACCCAAAGCGAAAAGGGTATCAGAAAGTAGACCCGAACAAGCTCCTGGAGCGTATTGGGAACGCTCCCACCGGGCTGCGGCAGCACCCACAGGGCTAGACCGCCCCACACAAAAGCGGTGGCAAAGGTGGCGATAATCGGCTGGAGACGCAAGTACGCCACACAGAAGCCATTCACTGCCCCAGCCAGCGTGCCGACCAAGAGCCCCAGTGCTAGGCCTCCCAGCATGCGTCCGAGACCGGGGTCGGGTTCGGGGCCGAAGGTCTGGACCATCACCACGCTCGAGAGCGTCAGAATCGCCCCCAGACTCAGGTCAATCCCGCCCCCGATCACCACGATGGTTTGGGCCACGGCCAGCAGTACCAGCGGGAGGTAGGTTCGGAGGTTATTGGATAAGGTTCGGGGGGTGAAAAACGCAGGCTGGAAGACCGCCGTGATGACCAGCCCAAGGGTCAGCAGGATCAAGGCCAGCGCCCAAGGCTGAGCCAGGAGGCGGAGGGGGGATTGGGGGCGGGTTTGGGTCACGGCTTGCCGCCTTCCAAAACGCCGCTGCCGGAGACGGTATTGCTGGCCCCTAAACTGGCCCGTACGAGCGCCGAGCGGCTGAGGCTATTGCCGGATAGCTCAGCCACGATGCCGCCCTCGAGCATCACCAGCACCCGGTCACACAGGCTCAGGAGCTCGTCGTCGTCGGACGAATAAAACATCACCGATAAACCTTGTGCTCGCAACTCGCTCAGCAGTGCATAAAACTCGGCCTTAGCCCCCACATCAATCCCCTTGGTGGGGTCGTCGAGCAGGAGGATTTGGGGCTCCCGCAGGAGCCATTTCCCCAGTACAACCTTTTGCGCGTTGCCGCCCGAGAGCGACGTCATGTCGTCGCCGAGTGTGCCGAACTTGAGCTTCAATCGCTGGGCCACGCTCAGCGCAGCGGCCCTGGCCTTGGAGACGTGGAGCAGGCCGCCCGCCCGGTAGTTTTTCCAGTTTGGCAGCATAAAGTTCTCGAAGATCGAGCGCACCATCAGCAGGCCCTCGCGGCCCCGGTCGCCGGGCACATACGCGATGCCCGCCCGCATCGCCTCGTTGGGATGGCGGAACTGCCGGGGCTGGCCCCCCAGTCGCATCGCCTCGGCCCCCAGCGGCGAGGCCCCAAACATCCCGAGCAGTAGCTCACGCTGCCCCTGGCCGTGTAGCCCGCCCAGGCCGAGAATTTCCCCCTGATAAAGCCTCAGCTCGAGCGCTTTGAGCCTGCCCGTAGGTTGGTTTAAGAGAAGCTCGAGCGCGGGGGTCCCGGTGGCCTCGGAGTGGGCCGCTTTAGCCTCCTCCTGCAAGGCCCTGCTGGCCTCGCCGGAGATCAGGGTGATGAGCGCCTCGCGGCTGGTCTCGCCGATCTTCACCTCACCCACCACCGCGCCGTTGCGCAGCACCGTGGCCCGGTCGGCGATGCGGAAGATTTCCTCCATCCGGTGGGTCACGATGATGATGCCCAGCCCGCCGCTTTTCCACTCCCGCACCAGCGTGAACAGCCGCTCCACCTGCCGCGCGTCCAGGCTGGCTGTGGCCTCGTCGAGCACCAGGATGCGCGGTTTTAGGCTGGCTGCCTTGACGATTTCTACCAGTTGCCGCTCGTCGGGGGGCAGCTCGCCCGCCAGGGAATCCGGCAGAAAACGCGGCCCAGCTACACCTTTGAACAGCTCGAGCAGTGCTTCGGTGCGCTCTCGGGCGGTCTTTGCGTCAATCCGCCCGAAGCGCCCGCGTGCCCCAGCCACAAGTTGTCCTGCACGCTCATGTCGGGGACCAGCGAGAGCTCCTGGTAAACCACGGCGATGCCCCTGGCACGGGCCTCGAGGGGGTGCCGGAAGTGAACCGGGTGCCCGTCCAGCCGCAGTTCGCCGGTGTCGGGCGCTACGGCCCCCGCCATGATCTTGGCAAGCGTAGATTTCCCGCTGCCGTTAGCGCCGAGCAGCGCGTGAACCTCGCCTGATCTAAGGGTGAGCGCCGCTTCCCGTAAGGCGACGGTGGCGCCGTAGCGCTTGGAAACGTGGCGTGCTTCTAAAAGGGGATGTTGTGCCGTCACGATTGGGTCTTTCTAAAAAGGAATTCCGATGTTGTGGGGTGTAGAGGCGCAGCGCGCTGCGCCTCTACGCGAAAACACTATTTGAAGTAAGCCGCAGCCTGGGCCGCGTTCAGGTAGCCATCCATGGTGTAGGTGTCGGCCTTCTTCTGAGCTGTCAGGTCGGTGAGGGTCTTGGTCAGGGTGGTGTCGTCCACTCGAGCCGGTATCGGCACGTAGATGGTGTTCTTAGCCGCCCCGCTCAGAACCCCGTCCTTGAGCTGCTTACCTTGCACAAGGTTGACCAGCACCCGCAAGCCCGAGGCCCCCACACCGGGCGGGTTGGCTAGACCGTAGGACTTGAACTCGGGATGGTTCTTCTTGATCTCGGTCCAGAGCTTCATGTAGCCCACGTAAGCCTCGCCCGAGACCGCGGGCATCTTGGCGGGGTTGGCCGCCATCAGGGCGCGCAGTACGCCTTGGCCCATGCCGTCCTGGGTGAAGATGCCGTCAATGTTGGGTTGCGAGGCCAGGATGCTGGAGAGCACTTGCTGAGCCTTGGCCTGGTCCCAGTCGCCGTTGGCCGAGTTGAGCACCTTGATATTCGGGTAGTTCTTCAAGGAGTCCTGCTCCCCGGCCACCCTCGCCTCGTTGGCAGGGTGTCCGGCGATGCCGTTGATAATCACGATGTTGCCCTTGCCGCCCAGGGTCTTGGCGAGCCAGTCCATCTTGTCCTTGGCCCAGGCCCGCTGGTCAATCGCCACGTTGACCGCGGTTGGCGCGGAGACTTCTTGGTCCACCACCACCACCTTAATTCCCGCGTCGGTGGCCTCTTTGATGACCTGGTTGAGCCCGGTCTGCGAGTTGGGGTTGATCAGGATGCCCTTGACCCCGGCGTTGATCAGGTTGCGGATCTGCTGGATCTGCCCCTGCACGTCCACGTCGGCGCTCTGCACCACCAGCTCGAGGTTTACCCCGTTCTTCTTATAGTCTTCGACCACATCCTTGATGTTGTCGAGCATCTGGGTGCGCCACTCCGAGCCCACGAAGCCGTTGGAGACCCCGATTTTGATGGTGCCTTGGGCCAGGGCGGCGGGGGCTAGGGCTGCTAGGGCCAACAAACCGACTGCTATACGTTTCATGCTGCCTCCTAAACGTGCACTCGAGCGGGGCTTCTACCCGCCCGTCAATGCCTTCAGACTGCGGACTTCGCCGGGGCGCTGGGCTGTGCCGCTGCGCGCTGCGGCGATCGCCGCGAAGCACAGCTCGAGGCTCTTTAGGTTGCCCCGGGCGCTGTTGAGCGGTTCGCGCTGTTCCTCGACCGAACAGAGCAGCTCCCCCATGGCCCCGTGAAATCCGTCGTTAAACCACGCTCCCTGAAGCTCAGGCACGGCCCTTCCTGCCTCGGTGTGAAGCGTTACGGTTTGATTCCCGAGGTCGGGGCCGCTACTGGTGAGGGTACCCTTGGAACCGGCCACGTAGGTGGCGTCCAGCGGCCCGAAGCGGGTGTGGGCGTCGAAGACCAGCGAAGCCTGGCCGCCCTCGAGTTCGAGGATGGCCTGGGCCAGCATCGGGGGCTTCATCTTCTGCCCGGCAGCGTAGGTGCGTGACGCCTGCACCCGCCGGGCCCGGTCTCCGATGAGCGAGGCGACGAAATCGAACCAGTGGATGCCAAAGTCGAAGAAGACCAAATCCTCGACCTCCTCGAACGGCGTTCCGGCGGTCCAGGTGTGGTCCCAGTGCACCGCGACGTGGACGCTCAGCACCTCACCGATGAGCCCCTTCCCGACCGCCTCGCGGATATAGGCGAAGTGCGGGGCCCAGCGCCCGTTCTGGTTCACCGCGAGCTTGACCCCTCTCCGCTGGGCCAGCGCACAAAGCCGCTCCCCCTCGTCGAGGTCGAGCACGAAAGGTTTTTGCGAGAGCACGTGCTTCCCGGCTTCGAGGGCTGCACGGATCAGCGGGAGCCGGTCTTCGGGGTGGGGGGTAATGTCCAGCACGTCAATACTCGAGTCGTTGATTAACCCGTCGGGGTCGGAAGTCGTTCGAGCTTCCGGGAAAAACTCGGCGGCGCGGCGCTGGGCTTTCTCGAGGCTCTTGTCGCACAGCGCCACCACGTCAAACCCAGCTTTTTTGTAGGCCTCGAGATGGGCCTGGGAAATCCCCCCGCAGCCGATTAATCCGATCTGCGGACGATACGTTTTAGGGCTTTTGGGGCGATAGGGTAGCTCGGGAGCCGCGAAACTGCCGACAGCCTTGGCCTCGAGGGCGTATTCGGAGGCGGTAGGCTCGCTCATGGCAGCAACCTCACCGTGCGCTTTTCCTGCGCCGATAAAACCGCACTGTCCACGATCTGCTGCCCGACGCGGCAGAGTACCGGGTCGAGCGGGCCGATGACGGGTGAATCGGTTTCTAAGGCCCACAGGAAGTGATTGATTGCGTTGTCGTGCGGGGCTTCGAGGGTATCCACGGGGATTTCGTGGGCCTGGGGATTTTTACGGGTTTGAACCCGGATCGTCGGCTCGTAGTCGTAGCTGGAGATCGTCCCGTCGGTTCCCACCAGCACAAAGCCACACTTGGGCTGGGGCTGGAGCGTCCACGGGTCAGTGAAGGTGCCCCAGCGCGTCTCATACTTGGAAAGCCCGGTCTCGTAGCGGCAGACCGTGATGCTGTGCTCATCTACCTCCAGGCCCTCTCCGCCCCAGACGGTGGTCGTCACCTCGAGCGGGGCCTTCCCCCCGTGATACCACGTCCCCAGCGTGGTCCCGTAGCCGAGGTAGTCGAGCAGGGAGCCCCCACCGGAGGCGCGTTTGTACCACCAGGAGCCGGGTTTCTGCCGCCGCACCTCCGCGTCGCTGACCTCCACCTTGTCGGCCAGGTGATACAGCGGCCCCCGGTTGCCGTCGTAGAAGTGGACCTCGAGGAGGTCCCCGATCGTTCCTTCGTCCAGCAGCCGCTTGGCGGTACGGTGGGAGGGATACCAGGCCAAGGGCCAGTTGACCACCATGCGCTTGAGGGTCTTCGCCATCGCCGCGATCATCCGGTCGGCATCAGCCAAAGAGGCCGCAAAGGGTTTCTCCACCAGCACGTGCACCCCGTAGGAGGCCACCCACTCCACGTAATCGGCGTGCTGGGCGGGGGCGGGGCAGAGGATTACCAGGTCGGGTTGGGTCTCCTCGAGGCACTTGCGGAAGTCAGTGTAGACGTGCCTGTCAGGGATATTGAAGTTCTCCTTGGCCTTCGCCATGTGCTCCGGTTTTTCGTCGGCGATGCCCACGATCTCGGCGTTCGGGTGGCCCTGAACCATCCGCAACAGGTCGCCCATGTGCATGTGGTCGAAGTTGATCCCGGCGACTTTCCACCTTTTAGACATAGGGGGCTCCGTTGGGATCGGGGCGCTGGGCGTGCTCTCTGGCCCACACCGCGGCCCCCAGCACACCGGGCTCCTCGAGTTCGGCGGGGACAATTTTTAGCTCGCTCAGGTGCTCGGCGACCATGTACTGGTGCCGCCGCACGGTCGCCCAGATGGGGTCAAAGAGCACCTTCCCGGCCTCGGCGATCCCGCCGCCGATGACCACGGTCCCTAGGCCCAGCAGGCTGAGCACGTTGCTGATCCCGATGCCGACGGCCCGTCCGGCCTGCGCGTAGATTTCCAGACACTCCTCCTCACCCCGCTGGGCGGCCTCGGCGACCTCCTTGGGGGTGAGATCGTCCAGCTTGCCGCTGATCAGCTCTCGCAGGATGGGCATCCGACCCTGCCGCAAGGGACGCACCCCCGCCCCCACGATGGCTGGGCCGCTGGCGTAGGCCTCGATGCAGCCGAACCCGCCGCAGCCGCAGCGCACCCCGTTCGGCTCGACCACCTGATGCCCGAACTCGCCTGCGGTGCCCCATCTCCCTAAGTACAGCTCGCCATTCAGGACCAATCCGCCGCCCACACCGGTGCCCAAGGTGATGCCCAGCACGTGCTGGGCGCCCTTCCCGGCCCCCAGCCGGGCTTCGGCGAAGGTGAAGGCTCTGGCATCGTTGATCAGCACGGTGGGCAAACCGGTCTTGGCCTCCAGCGCCAGCGCCAGCGGGAAGCCATGCCAGCCGTCGGCAAAGTTGGGCGGCAGCAGAACCCGCCCTTCCCAAGGGTCTATCACCGCGGGAACCCCGACCCCCACGCCGGAAACCGTGAGCCCTTGGGCCTCGGCTTGCTGGGCGGTCTGACGGATGGCCTCGGCCATGTCCGAGATGATCTCGTCTCTGGGGCGATAAGAGCGGGTCTCGAGCTGCCGCAACCCGCCCAAACGCCCGTCCGCACCGAGCCAGCCGACCCCAAAGCTGGTGCCGCCTAAATCCAGACCGATGGAAACCACCTGTTGCAAATCGCTCTCCCGTGCGTGAGAACCAACTGTGCCCTACAGCCCGTACTATAAAGGTACGAACCACCATATGTCTAGGGTGGCTCGTCTCGAGCGAGCAAGGCCGCGGCGTCTTCATCGAGGAATACCGTGCAGTTGGGGTGTGGCTGGAGCAGCGACGCTGGATTATCCGGGGTGAGCGGCCCCTCAAGCGCCTGCCGCACGATCTGCGCCTTCTTGGCCCCGGTTGCCAGCAGCCACACTTCGTTTGAGCCCAGGAGCTGGCGCATCCCAAGGGTCACGCCCCAGGTGGGGGTTTTGCGAACCCCGTAGCCGTGCGAGGATTGCCGACTGGCTGGGTGTAGGTCGACCCGGCGTACGCCCGCGTCTGCCGCCGAGCCTGGCTCGTTCATCCCCAGGTGTCCGTTGAGGCCGATGCCGAGCAGGGTTAGGTCAAACCCCGTGCCGATTTCTCGCTCGAGCGCGGCAATCTCTGCCCTCAGACTGGCGGACTCGGTATCAATCAATCGGACCTGCGCAGGGCGCTCCTCCAGCTTGGACAAAAACTCTCGTTCTAGCATCGCCGCGCCGCGGCCTGGGTCGTCGGGGTCTAAACCGCCGTATTCGTCGAGCAGAAAGACCTGCACCCTGGCCAAGCTGACCTTCTTCTCTCGTGCCAGACTGGCGATCTCGGCATACACCGCAACTGGAGTATCTCCCGAGGGGAGACACACCCGGAGCTTAGGATTAGCCTGAACCCGTTCCAGAAAAGCTTCGGCGACTTGGCGTGCCCAATCCTGGCGCCTAACCCGCAGTATCTTCATCCCAATCCCTCCCAAAAATCCGGGGCGAATCCTCCAGCCCGCCGATTTGCATTTCCCCTTGCAATGTACTATATATAGGTACGTACCACCAGATGTGATCGGTTTGATCGAGGCCGAGGAACCCCACGATGCAGAGCCTGAACACCCTGCTCAGCCTGAGCCCCAGTACCCCCGTTCCGCTGTACGTGCAACTGCGCGACCGGTTGCAGGAGGCTTTGCAGCGTGGGGAGTGGGCTGAGGACCAGCCGCTGCCCTCCGAGCGCGAACTCTCGCAGGGTTTGGGTATATCCAGAGCGACCGTGCGTCAAGCCATTCACGCCTTGGAGCTCGAGGGCTGGTTGGTGCGCCGTCAGGGGCGGGGAACTTTTCCCGCGCCGGTCAAGGTCGAGCAGCCCTTGGTGATGATCTCTAGCTTTACCGAGAACATGCGCCAGGCGGGGATTGAAGCCAGCTCCAAGCTGCTTTCGGCTCGGCTGGAGCCCGCCACCGGGCGGGTCGCCAAGGCCTTGCGGCTGGGCGGCGGCGGGGTAGTGGCGGTGCTCTCCCGGCTGCGGTTGGCCGACGGCGTTCCGCTGATGCTCGAGCGCTCCCACCTCAACTACGCCCTCACGCCGGGGATACTGGAGCGCGACCTGAGCGGCTCGCTCTACGAGCTGTTGCACGCGACCTACCGTCTCAACTTCGCCACCGGCGAGGAGAGCATCGAGGCGATGAACGCTGAGCCCTGGCTCGCCAAAACCCTGGGGCTCCGCCGGGGCAGCCCGGTGCTCTACACCGAGCGCACCGTGGTCACCGAGGGCGGGGTGGGGTTAGAGTTCACCCAGCGCTATGGGCGGGCCGACCGCTGTAGCTTCCGGGTGACGCTCACCGGGGACAACGCTCAGATCGCGGTGAAGAGCGAGCCGCTCGGAATAAGCAGTGGTCAGGCGGCCAAAAGCAAGATTTCATACCGCTAAAGGAACTCCCCGCCCTATGGACCTGAAACCTGCTCATGACTATCTCGACGGCTGTGAAGCGATCCTGCGGCGGGTGCGCGAAACCCAGATGGGGGCTATAGAAGAAGCTGCCGCGCTGTGCGCCGAGACCATCTCGAGGCGCGGCCTAGTCCACCTTTTTGGTAACGGGCACTCTCGCATGGCGGTGGAGGAGATGTGGCCCCGCTACGGTTCTTTCCCCGGTTTTCACCCCATCGTCGAACTCTCGATGACCAACCACACCCAGGTGGTGGGGGCCAACGGCCAGCGGCAGGCCCTATGG
>PSMF01000111.1:5767-10826 GCA_040290005.1 Meiothermus sp. | reverse complement strand
AAGGGTATTCCCCACGCCTTTTTCAAGTGGGCGAATAAGTGCAAGATCTCAGTTTAGCTAAGCCGGAGGGGTTTGTAGTTGACCTTGCTCGTCGCTCATGGCTCATGGCTTAGTGCTCATCGCTCACTTCCCGGCCCGGTATAGTAAAAACTCAGGCTTATGAAGACACTCACCCCTTTTTTGCCCTATCTTCTCGCGCTGGGTGTGCTGGCTCTGGCGATCTGGGCGGGCCGGGGCGGGGCGCGACTCCTCAACCGGGCCGCGGGATTCACCGCGACCTCGAGGGACGACCGCTACTGGCGGCTGGCGGGCTTCGCTTGGTGGGGCGTGGTGGCACTGGCGGCGGTTTCGCTGGTGATTCACATCTTTGAACTCGAGGTTGAGCCTTTTCGCAGTTGGGGCCGCCAACTCGCCTCCTGGCTGGGCTCGAGGGGGCTTACCGGCGTCCTAACGCTGGCGCTGGCGCTGACGCTGTACCGGCTGATTCCCTACCTGCTGAGCCGGATTCCCCTCTCCAGGAGTGAGGAGTTCACCCGTGAGCACGTGCGGGTCCAGACCATTAAGTCGGTCTTGGAATCGGCTTTCCGGGCTATCGTTTTAGTGGTCGGGGGGCTTTTTTTCTTCTCCAACCTGGGGCTCAACATCACCGCGCTCGTCACCGGCGTGAGCATCGTCGGGCTGGCGGTGGGCTTCGCCGCGCAAAACTTGGTCCGCGACTTTATCAACGGCTTTTTTATCCTGCTCGAGGACCAATTCGGTGTGGGCGACGTAATTAGCGTCGGCGCACTCTCGGGTACGGTGGAGCGGTTCAACCTGCGCATCACGGTGCTGCGCGACTTAGAGGGCCGGGTCCATTTCATGCCCAACTCCACCATTGCCGTGGTGAGCGTGTTGTCTCGAGACTGGGCTCGAGCCGTCGTAGACATCGCGGTGAGCTACCGCCAGGACTTGGGCCGGGTGCTCTCGGTTTTCGAGGACGAGGTGAGCCGCTTCTATCACGACCCCGACTGGGAGCCGATGTTCACCTCGCCGCCGGACATGATGGGCGTACAGCAGCTCACCGAGAGCGCCATCCTTCTGCGCGTGCTCTTCACCACCAAGCCCAAGGAGCAGTGGAGTGTGGGCCGCGAATTCCGTAAGCGCATAGCTGAACGCTTCGCTGCTGAGAAAGTGTTGGTCCCCGCGACACAATAAGCGCTGGCGAACGTCTAACGCCAAACGCTCAAAGTCAAAAGAAACCCCTCCGCCCTACGGGCACCTCCCCTGATGCTCTGTAATAAATAATGTCCAGGACAGGAGCAGATAATAGTGTGCTCGAGGGGAGGCCAGGTCAAAGGCGACCCCCCGACATTGCGGGGTTCTCAGCGCTCATTCCATCATCGAGCCTGACGCAGCTCCCCCCTTCGTGAAGGGGGGACCGTCCGAGGTCGTCAAAGGTTACTGTCTGGACCGATAGACCTTGATGGGCAGGGGGTCTATGCCACACCTCTACCCGAGAAATCCGCGAGCGACGCGCATAGGGGCGACAGGCCTTGTGTCCCTACAATCTTCGCGTTGGGCGGGACGGAAAGCGCTCGCCTTCATCGTTTCTTCCATAACCATCCTCCACCACAAATTGAACCCTGCTCTCCAGGGCATCCTTAAAGACATGCGCTTCGTATTCGCCTCGTTGCTCGCTCTCGGAGTATCTCTTGGCCAGAACGCCTATTTGATAACCCCTAAAGGTTCCCTTCAGGGCGGGATAAACGGCGGCGCACAGGTGGCCTATTTTTTGGGCATTCCCTACGCCAAGGCCGAGCGCTGGAAGGCCCCGGTGGCGGTAAATGGTTGGGAAGGGGTCCTGAACGCAACAAAGGTCGGCTCGGCTTGCCCGCAGCGCAGCACCCTGACAAGCCGGTTCGGTGGGTACGTACCGCCACAGTCGGAGGATTGCCTCAGCCTGAATGTATGGGTGCCGCTGGGCACGCCGCCGGAGGGCGGTTGGCCGGTGATGGTGTGGATTCATGGCGGGAGCTTTACCGGCGGGTCTTCGGGAGAACCTGTTTACGACGGAACAAATCTGGCCTCGAGGGGCGTTATCCTGGTCAGCCTGAACTACCGCCTGGGGGTGTTCGGCTATCTAACTTTGCCCGCGCTCCAGGCCGAAGACCCTCAAAAGCGCGCGGGGAACTACGGAACCCTGGACCAGCTCGAGGGGCTGCGCTGGGTACAGGGGAACATCCAGCTCTTTGGCGGGGACCCGCAGAACGTCACCATTTTCGGCCAGTCGGCGGGCGGGATGTCGGTCTGCACGCTGTTGGCAAGCCCGCTCTCCAAAGGCTTGTTCCAAAAAGCGGTCATCCAGTCGGGCGGCTGCGGGTATGTGAAGGGCCTCGAGGAGGGATTCAAGTTTGGGGAAGCGCTGGCCAAGATTCTCGGCTGCGACCCTGCCGATTTGGCCTGTTTGAGGGCCTTACCACGCGAGAAGTTCTTTCCGCCCGAGGGCAGCGAGACCTACGAGGCCATCCGCAAGCTGGTCCAGGGGGCTTCTCCGGCTTCCGACGTGGGCGAAAACTTCGCCCAGACCCCCTATAAGCCGCACACAGACGGCGTAGTGCTCGATAAAACGCCGCTGCAAGCCTTGAAGGAGGGGCGTGCGGCGGGAATTCCGCTCATCGCGGGTGCGACGACACAGGAAGCCTGGCTGGCGCGGTTTGAGGTCGGCAGTTGGGAGGCGTTTAGGGCGCGGGTCAAAGCCTATTTGCCCGATCAGGTGGAGCGCGTCACCGCCGAGTACCAGCGCCGCTACCGCGACCCCGGCGAAGCCTGGGCCTACCTGGCGACCGACTACGTGCTGTTTTGCCCTACCTACGCGGCGCTGCGGGCGCAATCGGCGTTTGCCCCGACCTACGGCTATGTCTTCGACTACAACTCAGCCGTCCTCCCCATCGTGGGCAGCTTCCACGGCGCGGAGATTCCCTGGCTGTTCGGCACCCGCTCGGTATGGCCCTTTTTCCCACTCTATCTCACCGATGCGGCGCAGAGCGACATCACCGACGCCTCGGGCCGGCTCCAAGCCTATTGGACGCGGTTCGCCAAAAACGACGAGCCGGGCGGCTGGCCGAGGTGGCCGGAGTACACCTCGGGACAGACCTTGTGGTTCGGTGAACAACTCTCCGTGCGCCCCGACCCTTATGCGGAGCGGTGTGGGTGGCTCGAGGAGAAGCAATGAGCGATGGGCCAGGAATGCCGAAAGCCCAAATCCGAAGGCTAAATACCTCAGGTCCAGAACAGGGATTCTCGGAGGTCAGTTTTGCCTTTCCAGACGGAGGTCATGTTTTTGAGCTTTCGGCCTCAGGCTTTCAGCTTTTAGCTCATTGCTAGTTGCTCATTGCTCTCTTTACACTTATCCTATGTCTTCCGTGCTCGAGTTCTCCGCCGCCGACCAACTCCTGGTCGCGCGGGGCAGTGCCAGTTTGCTAGAACTCTGGCAGGCGCTTCCCCAGGGGTTATTCCTGCCCTTCCCCCCGGTGGAGTTGCCAGGGGGTTTGGACGGCCTGCTCCAGCGCGGCGGTTTCGCCCAGACCTTTTTCTTCGCGGGTGAGGTGCTGGGGTTGCGCTTCCAAACGCCAGCAGGCCGCACCGTGACGGCGGGGGGCCGCACGGTAAAGAACGTGCAGGGATACGACTTGGTGCGCCCCTTTGTGGGCAGTTTTGGAGCGCTGGGTAGAGTGCTGGAGGCGACTTTACGCTTGCGTCCCGGACGCGCATCGGTGTTCCTGCGGCGCAAGGGGGAGATCGCCGAACCGCCCATCAAGCCGCGCTTTTTGTGGCAGGAACTGCACTGGACCTATACCTTTCACTTCGGGCATCCCAAAGAAGTCCATCGCTTCCGCGAGGCTTTTGGCGGCGAAGAGGTGACAGAGCATCCCGACTACACCGGCCTGTTTCCGCACGGCATGGGTGTGGGGGCCGGAAACCTGATAGACCTGCGCTTCGGTTGGGCCGATGGAGGCGTGGCTCCGGCGATGCCCGAAGCCTTCAAGCGACTGGCGGAGGCCTTGTGAACCCTGAGTTCACCGTTCCCAACAGCCTCAAACCCTATACCCGCAAGCTTGATGCTGGAGGGGTCGGGCTACACCTCTATGACACCGGTCCTGTAGGCAACGAGCCGCCCCTGGTACTTTTGCACGGCCTGGGCGACGAAGCCGACAGTTGGCGCAAAGTATTTCCTTTATTGATGGGTCATCGCCGGACCGTCGCGCCGGACCTGCCGGGGTTTGGCCGCAGCGATCACCCGCGCCGGGCCTACACGCCCGATTTCTTTGCGGAAACCGTAGGGGCACTGCTCACCGCGCTCGAGATTCCCAAAGCCGTGCTGGTCGGTAGTTCGATGGGGGCGGCGGTGGCCTTACGGTTCGCGGTGCATAACCCTAAGCTGCTGAGCGGCCTGGTGCTGGTGGATGGCCCGCCGGTTCGGGGCAAGATCAACGCCGCCCAACTGCGCTTCCTGACCCCCGGCGTGGGCGAGCGGATGTACACCGGCTTGCGGGCCTCGCAGGACGCGGCCTATGCCACGCTGGGGCCGTATTATCACCGCCTCGAGGCCCTCCCACCCGAGGACCGGGCTTTCCTGCGCGAGCGGGTTTGGGCCAGGGTCTGGAGCGACGAGCAGATGCGGGCCTTTTTCTCGACCTTTCGCTGGGCGGCCTGGGAGAGCCTGCTGGGGCGGCCCAGCCCGTCCGAACTGGCAAAACTCTCGGTCCCCACACGGATCATCTGGGGCGAACATGATCAGGTGGCGCCCTTGGATTCCGGCAAACTTCTACAGGGTTGGATTCCGGGGGCTGAGCTGCAGGTGATCCCCAACTGCGGGCATTTGCCCCAGCAAGAGCGGCCCGAAGAGCTGGCGGGATTGCTCCTGTCATGACCCAGCCACATCGGCTATATTCTCTCCTGGACGTACTCGGTGGGTTACGACTGGGACACACCGTCTTCAAAACCGGCGGGCACGGCGATGGTTGGATTGAAAAAGGAGCGCTGTTTTCAATCCCCAAGCACTTGAGGGCGCTGGTGCGGG
>PSMF01000111.1:0-5667 GCA_040290005.1 Meiothermus sp. | reverse complement strand
GTGCGGGGAGTCCTCAGGGCCTTCCCCCAGGCCCAAATGGTCGTAAGTGCGGTTCTGGCGACGTTGGTGAGGCAGGAGTTAGGGGTACGTCTGGCGTTTACAAACCGCGATGCGAAGGGGAACTACGGGTTTCACCGGATGTACCAGCCACCTCCGGGCAGTTTGGTCGTGCCCGTGGAAGACTTGATTTTCTCGGGCCGCGATGTGCGCAACCAAGCCGGGTTTTTCGCCGCCTCAGGGCTGAGGTTGCTGGGGGTCGGCGCTTGGGGGTGAGGGCCACCTCGAGCATCGGCGCGATCCCCTTGCAGACGCGGATGCCCCACCCGTTCAAAACCTTGCCAGCGGCGCAGTGCCCGCTCTGCCAGGAGGGCAAGCGGCTCAGGTGGCAAAATATCCGTGAAGAACGCTATTGCCAGCGCTCTTCCGCGGGCAACCCCGATAGCCGCCGTTTGACCTCCCCAACCAGATATAGGCTTCCCGCCACAACAGTCAATCCTTCAGGAACCTGGGCCAGGCAGAGCGCCTCGGTGGGAGAATCGGTGATTTGCGCGCCGGGAAAGTAGGGGAGAAGTTCAGCCGGGGCGAGCGAGCGCGGTGAGGTATAGCGGGTCAGCACTATTTTTTGGAATTCGGATGGGTGCAAGGCGCTGGCTATAGACTCGGCATCCTTATCTCGAGAAAGTGCCAAAACCAGCGATTTGGCTCGGTTCGGGAAATGGTCGCCCAAAGCCCTGTGCAGCGCCGCCGCGCCGTCAGCGTTGTGGGCGCCGTCCATGAGTAAGTCGCCGTACGCCGTGGAAAGAAGCTCGAGCCTGCCCGGATGACGCAACCCTGCAACACCCTGCTGTACGGCTTCCCAAGGCACATTCAGCTCCCGCGCCGCCGCGATCGCCAGCGCCAAATTGCGGGCTTGGTGAGCGCCCAGCAGCGGTGTGTGAAAGCGGCGGCTCTCCCCTAGCTGGACACTGAAATTTAATCCACTAGTGGTTGGGACGATCTCGCCAAGGCTAAAATCCTCGCCCAGCACCCGCAAATCCGTTCTGACCGCGAGCGCTCTGGCCTTGAGCGCTTCCAGGCCTTCACCTTGGGCCCCGGTGAACGCGACCTTTCCAGGCCGCAGAATCCCGGCTTTCTCAAAGGCGATTTGGCCTAAGGTAGAACCCAGAATCTCGGTGTGGTCGAGGCCGATGCTGGTGATGAGCGAAACCTCGGGCTCGGTGGCGTTGGTGGCGTCAAACCGCCCGCCCAGACCCACCTCGAGCACGGCCCAGTCCACCCTTTCGCGGGCAAAGTAGAGCAGCCCCGCTGCCGTCACGACCTCAAAGAAGCTCGCCTCAGTTGCCTCGGCCACGGGCCGGATTTCGCGAAGGAGGGCCTCGAGACTGTCATCTCCGATCTCCACCCCATTTATCACCATCCGCTCGTTGAAGGCCACGATGTGCGGGCTGATATACCGCCCCACACGGTAGCCAGCCGCCTGCAAGATGTGCGCCAGGGCTAGCGTGGTCGAGCCCTTGCCGTTGGTTCCGCCGACCAACACGCTACGGTAGGCGTGTTCGGGATGACCCAGACGCTTCAGCAGCGCCCGGATGCGCTCTAGACCCGGCTTCATGAGCCTTTGTTGATAAAGGAGCCACTCGAGGGTAGTTTGCATAGAGCCGAGAGCAAAGGCAGGTTTTGGCTCTAGACCCTTGACGCTCGACCCTCGACGCTCTTGCACTGTTGGCACACGCCCTGATATTCGACCTGCACACCCTCTAGCTCAAACTCGGGGTACTTGGCCTTGACCTCGGTGAGCAGGTCGGGGAGCGGCACAACGATGTCAAAAAACTGACCACAGCGGCGGCAGGTCATGTGCAGGTGGCCGTCTAAGTTGGCCTCGTAGCGGATGGCTTCCCCCGGACGCGAGAGCGGCATCAAGTAGCCGTCCTCGGTGAGCGCCTCGAGCGTCCGGTATACCGTCCCCAGGCTGATATTCGGCACCACTTTGCGGACTTCCCCGTACACCCAAGCAGCATCGGGGTGGTAGCCTTTGGCGTGCTGCACCACCTCCAAAACCGCTTTGCGCTGCCGGGTTAAGCGTTTGATTCCCATTTGCACCCTCGAGTATAGCAGGTTATGGCCCTAAACCCGACCTGCTGGGTCAGGATTCAGTGTACCCCACCTGGCCTGAAGCCGAACTGAAACGCGGTTACACTCCTAGCGCCGCGCCAGCAGGATATGACCCACCGAAGAGCCTTCCAGACCTTCGAGCAGGCGCTGCCTCGAGCGCTCCAAGTGCTCCTCCATCAGCCGGGCGGCGGCCTCGCCCTGCCCGGTTTGCACCAGTTCTACCAGCCGGATGTGGTCGGCCTGGGCCTGTTTGACCCCCTGTGGGCTGGTGATCTCCAGGAAGCGGGCGCGGTAGATTCTCCCCAGCACCGCGCTCAAAGACTCCACCAGAAAGCGGTTGCCCGAGAGCCGGGCCAACGCCAGGTGGAAGTCGGTGGCCTTGCCCAGTTCGGCCTCGGGGTCCAGACGCTCTCGGAGCGCGGTGAGCAGCTCGTGCAGCTCGCGGGTGTCTGGCTTTTGGGCCGCGGCGAGGCGCACCGCGCCGGTTTCTAGCAGCTTGCGGAACGCGAAGGCTTCGTCCAGCTCAGCCACATCCACCGGGGCCACACTGTAGACCCGCCCGGTGCGGTGGACCAGGCCCTCCCTGGCCAGCTTCTGGATCGCTGCCCGGATGGGGGTGCGCGAGACCGAGAGCCGCTCCTCGAGTTTTCGCTCGACCAAGGGCTCGCCGGGGCGCAGCTCGAGCGAGAGGATCAGGCGGCGTAAACGCCGATAGGCTTCATCGGTTTGTGGGGCTAGCATCGCCGGTCATGGTATACCAACGGCCCGTGTTGCACAAGGGTGACAACATTAGAAAATGCTCACCCACACGTATTAAGTCCGAGGATTAGCCTGCTCTGGCTAGGCTATGAAGACAACCCAGAATCGAACAGAGCCGCTCAAGGCACGCCTGGAGCCTTGCAAAAGACCAAGGGGCATAATCCTTGACCGTGCCTGAGTAAACCGTCGGTACACTATGTGGGAAAGTGGCTCAGGGACGAGACCCATGTATAGCCTTGACGCATACCGTATAAACCGGTATTCTGTTTTTGTCAGCCCGGAAGCATCCGGGGTTTTTTATTTAAGCATGGCGAAAGAGCGGCTAGACAAAGTACTGGCTCACCTTGGAATCGGGAGCCGCAAGGAGATTGACCGGCTGGCTCGAGCGGGGCTTATCACCTTGGATGGCGAGACCATCAAAGATTCCTCGTTCAAGTTTGACCCCAGCCTCGTGCGCATCGAGGTGGACGGCGAGGAGATCGTCTACCAGCGGTATTTTCACGTTTTGCTCAACAAGCCTACGGGCTACGTGACCTCCACCAAAGACCGCGACGGGCAGCCGATTACCGAGCTGTTGGGGATGGCGCGTGACGATTGGATGCCGGTGGGCCGCCTGGATAAAGACACCGAGGGACTGCTGTTGGTCACCAACGACGGTGAGCTAGTCCACCGGCTGACCCACCCGCGTTGGAAGGTGGACAAGCGGTACTACGTCGAGCTGGAATCTCCCGTCACCGACGAGGATGTGAAGGTTTTTGCCCAAGGGTTTGAACTCGAGCCTGAAAGGGCCAGCGGCTCCACTTCGCTGGGGGGCGAAACCCTCCAGCCCGCCGCCCTACAAATCTCGCCCGACCCGCGCAAGGTCGAGCTGACCATTCACGAGGGCAAGTTCCATCAGGTCAAGCGGATGTTTGCCGCACGGGGAAACAAGGTTTTGTACTTGAAGCGCGTAGCCTTTGGGCCGCTCGAGTTGCCCTCAGACTTGCAAACGGGGGCCTCCCGTCCTTTGAGCGAAGAGGAGTTGGTGCGTTTGTATAGCGCGGTAGACTTACCCGTTCCAGACTGAAGGTTATACGGGCAGTCACGGAAGCCTGAGCAGTGGTCTTTCACGGCCCTACCGGCTCCTCGGAGGTTAAGTTTGCTTTCAGGCAGGGGCGCTAGTATTGAGGGTGGATGACCAAGTTCGCAAAACCTAAAAACCTACGTTGGTTAGGGGCCGGGTTGGGCCTCGCGGTCTCGATTTGGATAGGGGGCTCCGCGCAGAGCAAAACCCCCACCTACTACCAGGATGTAAAGCCGATTCTGGACGCGCAGTGCATAGCTTGCCACAAACAAGGCGGCATCGCGCCGTTCTCGCTCACCGAGCCGCAAGAAGCCATCGCCAAAGCCCAGCAGATCGCGGCGGTGACGGCCTCGGGATACATGCCACCCTGGCCGCCGGGTCCAGATTCAGCCGAGTTTCTCAATGAGCGCAAACTAACCGACGCGCAAAAGGCCACACTAGCGGCTTGGGCACAGGCCGGAGCCCCTTTGGGGCAGAAGTGAGGGGATGGGTATGAGGGGCAAACTGCGGGTACTCGAGGTCTTTTTGCTGGGCGCGGCGTTCGTGGCGGGCGGAGCGCTGATCCCACGCCTGTGGACTCCAAAGGCGGATTTGATGGGCATGCACCGGATGCAGGGCGAGTTTAGGGTCAACGCGGCGCAGTCGGATTTCCCCCTCAGCCTGACCGCGCCCGCGCGGGCGGCGTCTGCGCCGGGTGAGACCCTCACGCTGCAACCTCAGCAAAGCTATACGCCGACGGCACTCGAGGGCAGCAGCGACGATTACCACTGCTTTTTGCTCGACCCCAAGCTCGCCGCAGACCGCATGGTGACCGGGGTGAACATCCAACCCGAGCAGGGGACCATCGTTCACCACGTGATTCTCTTCAAGGTAAAAGGCGACGCTGCGGAGGAAGCGACCCGCAAAAACAATGAGTCGGGGGGCAGAGGCTGGACCTGTTTCGGCGGCCCCAACGTGGGCTCAGCCGCTTCGGTGGCTGGGAGCTGGCTGGGAGCCTGGGTTCCCGGCGTGGGCGACGGGCAGTTCCCGGCGGGCTTGGCTCAGCCGCTGCCTCAGGGCTCGCTGGTGGTCATGCAGGTGCATTACAACCTTGCTGCCGGAGCCAAACCCGACCGCTCCAAAGCAGTCTTGACCTTCGCCCCCAAAGGCCAAAAGCTCACTCCCTTACGGACCTCGCTGCTGGCGGCTCCGGTGGAGATTCCCTGCCCCGACGGGGCAAACTCCCCGACCTGCAACCGCACCACCGTACTGCGCGAGAACGTGCGCAAATACGGCACCGAGGCGGCCCAACTGCCACAGACCCTGCTCGCGGTGTGTAAAAAAGAGCTTGGAGACTATCAGAAATCGGTGGGCGATGCCAGCGCGGTGAGCACCACCTGCGAGCGTCCGGTTCCGGCCAATGCCACGCTGTACTCGGTGGCCGGGCACATGCACCTGCGCGGGGTGGACATCCGGCTCGAGCTGATTCGTGCGGGCGAGAGCACTTCTAAGACCCTGCTGCACATCCCCAAGTGGGACTTCCACTGGCAGGGCAACTACTGGTTCAAAACCCCGGTCGAGGTACAAAAGGGCGACACCGTGCGGATATCCTGCACCTGGAACAACTCGGCAGCCAGCCAGCCGGTGGTAGGCGGAAAGGCGCTCGAGCCGCGCTACATTATCTGGGGTGAAGGCACCACGGACGAGATGTGTCTGGGAGTGTTTCAGGCGGCGGTTAAGGACTAACAAGGGGT
>PSMF01000110.1:0-10835 GCA_040290005.1 Meiothermus sp. | reverse complement strand
AACATCGAGGTCAAGAATTACAGTGGCAAGGTGATTGCGACCCCTAAAGGGTTGTACAACAAGGGCAAAAAACAGGATTCCGTCGTACGGCAAGCTTGGCGGCAGTCGCATAAGCTACGCGAACTTTTGGCGGTCGAAGTCGTGCCGATTTTGGTGTTTGTGAGCGATGGGCTCGAGGGCAACCGCGTCGGCAGGCTCCATGTGATGCGTCCCAATGAGCTTGTTCCCTATTTCAAAAGCTTGTCGCGCTGCTGGGAGCATTCGCAGTTTCTCGAGGTTGTCCAGAAAGCCGAAAAGCTGGTGAAGTAGTCAGACTCCAAACCGCTCGAGGTAATACGGCAACATCTTGCGCCACCAGGGCCAGTCGTGGTCCACGTCATAGCCCCAATAATCCACAATCGCCGGAATGCCCTTCTCGCGCAGAATCGCGTCCATCTCCCTAGCGTCGCGCAGACATTCCTCTTCCCAGCGGCCTTGCCCCACTGCGAAGGCGATTTTGTGCTGCCGGTACAGGTTTAAAAGATGCGGGTCACTCATGTGCCGCAGATACCAAAGGGGGGAGTTGTAATACGCACCCATCCCGCCCGCGTCCCCCACGAACTTCCCCACCTGATAGAGCCCCGAAAGCGCGATTAGACCGTCGAAAGTCTCGGGGTGGCGGAAGAAGAAGTTGGCTGAGTGTAGGGCTCCCATGCTGCACCCCGTCACCCACAGCCTATCCAGACCGGTGTTTTTCCGCACGAAGGAAACCGCCTCGTTCATGATGTAAGCATCGTAGTCGTTGTGCCGTGCCGAACGATGCTCCGGGTGAATACTCTGGTTCGTCCAGCTTTGCCAATCCACGCCGTCCACGCAGAAAAACTTGACCCGGCCCGCGTCAATCAGCCCCGAGCACGCTTCTATCATCCCGAAGCCCTCAAAGTCGTAGAACCGCCCGTTCTGCGCGGGGAAAACCATCACCGGCTGCCCCCAGTGTCCGTAGAGCTTGAGTTCCATCTCGTGGCCGAGGGCCGGGCTGTGCCATTTGTGGTATTCGATATGCATAGAAACTCCGTTTACCACTTACCGCAACAGCATGGTCGCAAGTCGCAGGCCTCAGGTCAAAAACAAGGCTTTCGACCTGGGACGCACGATAGCTCTTTGCGGTCAACGGTGAACAGTCGACGGTCAACGTTCATGCCCGCTCCTGGATGCCCTGGGCGACCTCTAAAAGCGCATTCAAATCCGGATGGCGCAGGATGTAGCCGTAGTCGCCGAGCGCGGCGCTAAAGATGCTGTTGATGGGCTCGTGGTGAGCGATGAAAGGCCCGTAGCGGTGGAAAACTTCGTGGAAGGAGAGCTTGTAGTGGATGTGGTCTTTGCGGCCCACGTAGGTTGCAAAGAAGGGGTGTTTGGCCTTCCCGCTGACCTCGCCGATGGTGAGGAGGTTGGCATACTCCTGGAAAATGTCCATGTTGTTGGCGTAGTTGAACATATCCACCGACAGACCTCCAGGTGGGCGCATGTTGACCTCGAGGGCCACCAGCGAGCCATCTTCCAGGCGGAAGAACTCGAAGTGGAAAAACCGCTCCCGCACCCCGAAAGCCCGGACAATCGCCTGGCCCGCCGCCCGCAAATCCTCGGGGATTTCGCGCACCATATAGTAATAAATGTCGGTATCCTGGTTCACCACGTCCATCACGCTTTTGGAATACTCCAGAGAGCTATCCAGGACGATGTTTCCCTTGATGTCGGTGAGGCCGTCGTAGGTGACGATGCGCCCTGGAATAAACTCCTCCACAATGTAATCTACCGGGGGTTTATGGGCGATGTACTCCTTTAGCTCGTCATCATCCGTAATCTTATAGGTTTTCGCGGCCCCCACGCCGATATCCGGCTTGGCGACGACGGGATAGCCCACCTCGTCCACGAAGTTTTGCAGCTCCACCGGGTCGCGGCAGACCTTTCCCCGTGCTACACGCAATCCGGCCTTGCGGAAATACTCCTTCATCACCGACTTGCGCTTGACCTTATCCATATCGGCGGGGCGCAACCCGAAGATGTTGAAATCCTCGCGCAGCATGGCCTCGGTCTCGAGCCAATACTCGCTCATCGAGTCCAGGCGCTCCAACTTGCCGTATTTGTGGGTGAAATAGCCCAAGGCCCGCAGCAGCTCGTCGTAGTGGTGCATGTCGGAAACCTTGTAATACTCGGTGAGGGCCGCCCGCAGCTCGGGCTGTAGCTGGTGATATTCGGCATCGGCCACGCCAAGGACGGTGTGTCCCGCCTCGCGCAGCCGCGCCGAAAACGGCCAGAAGTTGGGTGGGAAGTGGGGGGAGAGAAATACGACGTTCATCGGGTCACTCCTCTCGGGTTGGTGTTGGGCAATAGTATAAAGTGTTGACCGTTAACTGTTCACCGTTGACCGCGAAGAGCCGTCACGCGTCGCAGGTCGAAAGCCTTGTTTTTGACCTGAGGCCTGCGACTTGCGACCATGCTGTTGCGGTAAGCGGTTATCGTCCCTTTAGTCGCTCCCCTCGAGCCCCGCGATCAATTTGTCCAGGTCGGTCTGGGTGCTGTAATGGGCAATCGAGGCCCGCACCGCCCCGTCCGGCCATAGGCCCAAGGCTTGCATGGGCATGGTGGCGTAGTAGTGCCCTGCCGCGACGCCCACACCGACTTTTGCCAGCCGCTCGGCGACGGTCATGGGGAACTGGCTTTCTAAGTTGAGGCAGAAGGTTCCCACCCGGCCTTCGGGAGTGGGCATTCCGTAGAGCTTCAGGCCGGGGATTGCCTTGAGGCGCTCGAGGCCCTGCTCTACAAGCGGTTTTTCGAGGGCCTCGATTTGCCGATAGGCAAGGGCAAGCCCTTCGCGCCCCGGTTTGCCGTTCCCGAGCGTGCTTTGCAGGTACTCCAGCGTCCCCAGCCAACCCGCCAAACACTCGTGATTGTTCGTGCCCGGCTCGAATTTCAGCAGGCTGTCCTCCGGGATGAACCACAGCTTGTCGGCGGGAAGCTGTGGAATCAATTCTTCACGGATGTACAGAAATGCCATATGCGGCCCGAAAACCTTGTAGGCCGAGAAGAAAGCGAAGTCCACACAGGTTTTTTGCACGTCGGGCAAATGATGTGGCGCGTAGTGGACCATGTCGGTGATGCACCAAGCCCCCACCGAATGCGCGATTTCGGCGGCAGCGGCGACATCGGGCGTGGTGCCGAGGGAGTTGGCGGCGGAAGTGACCGCGACCAGCTTGGTTTTGGATGTGACGAGCGCCTTGAGGTCGGCGGGCTCGAGCCTCCCGTTCTGGTCCCAGCGGGCTTTCCACACCTTGACCGTGACCCCGACTCCCTCGAGATTTCGCCAAGGACTGGCGTCGGCCTCGTGCTCGAGTTCGGAGATGATGACCTCATCGCCTTTGCCCCACATGCGCGAGAAGGCCCTCGAGAGCTGAAACGTCAGCGCCGTTGCACTTGGCCCAATCGCCACTTCCGAAGGCTTGCAGCCCAAGAACTCGGCGGTTTCTTTGCGGGCCTGTTCTTTGACGTTGCTCGCTGCTCGAGAGCCCGGATACGGCATCCCGACGTTGCAGCTCGCGGAGGCGAGGAACCCTGAGATGCCCTCGATACATTGCTTAGGCACCTGTGCGCCTGCTGCATTGTCGAGGAAGCTGAAACCAGAGGAGAGTGCCGGGAATTGCGACTGGACGGACATGCTTGATACTACATCAGGTCGCTACTTATCGCTTCACTGCCGGGTTTTGCATCAGGTCGTAGAGAAACTCGGGAGCCAGGTCGAGGCCGTTGGCCCACATCAGGGTGTCCATCTCCACCCAGAAATCCTTGAAAGCCTGGGGGTCGCGGAGTGCTTGGCAGAGGGCTCGAGGGTCGCCCAAAATCACTTCCCGCAAGTCCACGATCCCCTCCTCCTGCCCGTCGTTGAAACGGAGCCGAACCTTGTCCTCCCCTTCGTATTCAGCTTCTGTCACCCAGACCATTTGGCCTCGGTCCATCATCCTGGGGGGAAGGTAGGGACGACGGGCCTGTCCTCCCTACGCGCGTCGGTGGTCAACGTCCTTACACACGAGCGGCATATCTCCGGCATTCTCACACCCGCTTGAAGGCCAGCGTCGCGTTCATCCCGCCGAAGGCGAAGGAGTTGGAGAGCGCGTACTCCACCTGCTGCTCCCTCGGCGCGTTGGGCACGTAGTCTAAGTCGAGTTCTGGGTCGGGGTCGGTGAGGTTGATGGTGGGCGGTAGTACCCCCGAAACCAGCGCCTGGACGCTGGCGATGGCCTCGATGCTCCCCGCCGCACCCAGCAGGTGCCCGATCATACTCTTGGTCGAGGAAACTGCCAGCTTTTTCGCGTGGTCGCCAAAGACCTTTTTGATGGCAAGGGTCTCCGCCTTATCCCCAACGGGGGTGGAAGTTCCGTGGGCGTTGATATAGCCGACCTGTTCGGGGTTGATCTTGGCATCGCGCATGGCCCCGGTCATGGCGAGCGCGGCACCTGTGCCCTGCGGATGGGGGTCGGTGATGTGGTAGGCATCAGCGCTGCGGCCAAAACCCACCAACTCGGCGTAAATCCGGGCTCCACGGGCTTTGGCGTGTTCGTAGTCCTCCAGGATAATCACCGCCGCCCCCTCCGAGAGCACGAAGCCGTCGCGGCTGGCGCTAAAGGGGCGGCTGGCCTTGGTGGGCTCGTCGTTGCGGGTGGAAAGCGCCCGCATGACATCGAAACCGCCCATCGCCATCGCCGTCACCACCGCCTCCGTGCCGCCCGTCACCATCACCTCGACCTCGCCCAGCTGGACCACGCGGAAGGCGTTGCCGATGGCATCGGCCCCGGTGGTGCAGGCCGTCACCGAGGTCGAGGAGGGCCCCATGAAACCGTAGCGCATGGCGAGCTGGCCGGAGGCCATGTTGGCGATGATCATCGGGATAAAGAAGGGCGAGAGCCGGTCCGGGCCGCGCTCGTGAAAGACCTTGGACTGAGTTTCCCAGGTCTCCATCCCGCCTATCCCTGAGCCTACCAGCGTCCCAATGCGGGTCCGGTCTTCTTTTTCTAGGTCCAACCCGGAGTCCTTGAGGGCTAGCTCCCCGGCGATTAGGGCGAGCTGGACGAAGCGGTCTAGGCGGCGCAATTCGCGCTTATCTATGTACTCCTCAGGGTTGATCTTGACCTCACCGGCGATCTGGCAGCGCAGGGGGGAAGGGTCAAAGCGGGTGATTCTCCCGATGCCGGAGCGGCACTCGAGCTGGGCCTTGTGGAATTCCTCGGCTCCGATGGCGTTGGGGGCGACCGGGCCGAGGCCGGTAATGACGACACGACGCATAGCTGTGATTATAGCCGAAGGCTCAAAGCCGAAAGCTGAAGGCCAAAAAAAAGACCGAAGCGTTTAGCTTGCGGCCTTTAGCTTTAGGCGCTTAAGCCTTCTTGCTTTGGATAAAGCTGATCGCGTCCTGTACGGTACGAATCTTCTCGGCATCCTCGTCGGAAATCTCTAAGCCGAACTTGTCCTCTAAGCCCATGATTAACTCCACGGTGTCGAGGGAGTCGGCCCCTAAGTCTTCGATAAAGCGGGCTTCGGGCACCACTTTGCTCTCATCCACGCCCAGCTTATCCACAATCACTTCTTTCACATCGTCGAGCATCGCCATAGTTCCTCCGTCCTAAACTCCCCACTGCGAAGGGAATGATAAGCCTTCGGTGAGGGATTCTACCACAGGCCCCGGCCAGGTAAAGAGAGACTGCAAAAGAATAGATGTTAGTCGTCTGGGAGGGTCTAATCCGCGTGTTTCAGGTTGACCAACCCGACTAGGGTTGGCTTGAACCCGCAGCTTCTGTAGAAGGCCTCGAGGTGCGGCTCATAGTCCACGTGAACCCACTCGAGGCCCCGTTCCCTGGCTACTCTGAGCGCCCGTTCCACCAGCCTTCGCCCGATGCCCCGCCGCTGATATTCGGTGTGGACGCTGGTATCGAGCAGAAAAGCGTGAACCCCACCGTCCCAGCCGAGCTTGACGAAGCCAATCAGCCGCTCATCCTCGTAAGCACAGACGTAAGCCAGGGTCTGTCTCAGCTCCCGCGCGAAGTCAATATACTTGTGCCCTGTCTAGGACGAGGAAAACAAAGCGTTCAAATCCTCATTGCTGACAGGAGGGTTGGTCTTCAGGCGAATCTCCATATTCACCGCACGTAGGAGGCACCGTTGATGTCCAGCGTCGCACCGGTCATGTGCGGGGCTAGTCCGGCGGCGAGGAACGCAATCGTGTGGGCGATGTCCTCGGGCGGGGCCACCGTGCCGATGGGGATGTCACGGGCGATGTCGGCGGCGTGAAGGCGGATGTAGTCGGCGGCCATCTCGGTCTCGACCCAGCCGGGCGCGATCCCGTAGGCCAGGATACCCTCTTTGCCGAAGCCCCTGGCGATGCTCTTGGTCAGGGCCACCACACCCCCTTTCGAGGCCGCGTAATGCATCAGGTCGGGGTTATCCCCGCGGAAGGCGGCGCGGCTGGCGACGTTGATGAGGATTCCACCGCCCCTGGTCCTAAAGTGTCGGATGGCCTCGCGGCAGAGGTCGGCGAGGGCGATCAGGTTGACCTGCAGGGTCTCGTTCCAGACCCGGTTCCACTCGTTATAATCGTCCTCCACGGAGGCGTAAGGCGCGATTCCCCCGTTGTTGACCAGGACATCAATCTGACCCCTCCAGGCCAAGGATTCCCGCCATAGCTCGAGCGCCGCGCCCGGTTTGGACAAATCGGCCTGTACGAGATGACAGCCGCCCGCTTCCTGGGCCACCTTTTCGGCCTCGGCCTGGCTGCGCCCGTAGTGCAGCACCACGTTGGCTCCAGCCTTTGCCAGCACCTTCACCGTGACCGCGCCGATGCCCCTGGAGCCCCCCGTCACCAGGATGGTTTTCCCGCTCAGGTCAATCATTCTCAGCCTTAGTGTGGGGTCAGGCCGCCGTCTACGCAAAGGGTTTGCCCGTTGATGTAGGCGGCATCGTCGGAGGCTAGAAAAGCCACCGCTTTGGCGACTTCCTCAGGCTTGCCGAAGCGCCCCACCGGGATTTGCTTGAGGTACTCGGCCTGGACCCCTTCGGGCAGCTTGGCGGTCATGTCGGACTCGATAAAACCGGGCGCGACTGCGTTCACGGTGATGCCCCTGGTCGCGTATTCCTTCGCCACCGACTTGGTAAACCCGATCAGCGCAGCCTTTGCCGCGACATAGTTGGCCTGCCCTGGGTTGCCCAGGATGCCGACCACGCTGGTGATGTTGACGACGCGTCCCCAACGGGCTTTCATCATCAGCTTGACCGCCTCGCGGGTGGTGTGGAAGACGCCCGTCAGGTTGGTGTCAATTACCGCGTCCCAGTCCTCGTCTTTCATACGGATGAGCAGGGTGTCGCGGGTAATCCCGGCGTTGTTGACCAGCACCTCGAGCCCCCCCAGCGCTGCATTCGCCTCCGCGATGAGCTTGGCCGCCGCTTCGGGACTGGATAGGTCCGCCCCGAGCGTGGCTACGTCCGCCGCCCCGAGCATCCGGGCCTGCTCGGCGACGGCCTCGGCGGCCTGTCGGTTGGTCCCATAGTGAACCGCTACCGCGTAACCTCTTTGAGCCAGCTCGAGCACAATCGCCTTGCCAATCCCCCGCGACGAACCGGTAACGAGCGCTTTTCGCATAGAACCTCCGCACAGGGCAGAGAGCTTTCTAGCCCTCTGCCCTCTGCCCTCTGCCCTCTGCAATCTCTTGTGGGTTGGTCAAACTCTTCGCTTCCATGCCCTCGAGCGTCCGCCCGACCAGCCCGGTCAGGACCTTGCCCGAGCCGAACTCGAGGAACCGCGTGGCGCCTTGAGCTTTGAGATGCTGCAAAATCTCCACCCAGCGCACCGTCTTGGTGATCTGCTCGAGCAGCAACTCGCGGATTCGAGTCGGATTGCTCTCGGGTTGGGCCAGGACGTTGGAGTAAACGGGGAACTGTGGCTGGGACAGGGTAACTTGCGCTAGATCATGCGCCAGCCGTCCCTCGGCGGGTTTCATCAGCGAGGAATGGAACGGGGCTGAGACCTGGAGCAGGATGACCCTGGCCTTGTGCTCCTTGAGCCGTTCGCTGGCCTTCGCGACTCCCTCGGCGCTGCCGGAAATTACGGTCTGCTCGGGGGAATTCAGGTTGGCGATTTCCACCCCGTCTATCCCGGCGGTGAGTTCCTGGATGGTCTGGGCGGGCATCTTGAGGACTGCCGCCATCGCACCCGCGCCCACCGGGACGGCCTCCTGCATGTACTCCCCGCGCTTGCGGACCAGGCCCAGGGCATCCTCGAGCCCCAAGGTCCCCGCCGCCACGTGCGCCGTCCACTCGCCCAAGCTGTGCCCGGCAGCGAAATCGGGCTTGGCTCCACCTGCTTCCAGATACGCCCGGAACGCTGCGTACCCGACAGCTAAAAGTGCGGGTTGCTGGTTAGCGGTGAGCTTGAGATCGTCCTCCGGCCCTTCCCACATCAGCTTTTGCAGACCGGGAAGGGTGGCTTCGGCGCGGTCCAGGACTTCTCTAGCAGCCTGGGAGCTTTCATACAACGCCTTGCCCATACCGATTTCCTGCGAACCCTGACCGGGGAACAACGCTGCGATCACGCCCGGTCTCCTTGCTCGAGCAAGTTCGGTGCGGTGGGCGGGTTCCACCAGGTCAGCACGCTCGCCGCCCAGGTCAGCCCCGCGCCAAAGGTCACGAAGAGGATGTGGTCGCCGTCGTGGACGTGGCCGGCATCAATGGCTTCTTGCAAGGCGATGGGCATCGAGGCGGTGGAGGTGTTGCCATAGCGGTCCACATTCACCCAAACCTGCTCCAAGGGCAAATTAAGCCGTTCCCGTGCGGCCTCGATGATGCGGGCGTTGGCCTGGTGGGGCACGAAGAACTTGATGTCTTCAGGCTTCAGACCGGCCTTTTCGATGGCCTCGAGGCTCGCTGTATTCATCACCCGCACCGCGAACTTGAACACCTCGCGCCCGTTCATGTACACCGACTTAGGCATCGGGCTCCCGTCGGGGAACTTGGGGTTGAGGCAGCCCATCGCTAGCTCGGTGGCCCCACTCCCATCCGAGCCCAGCACGAAGGACTTGAAGCCGTAGCCCTGGGGAACCGGCCCGATCACCGCAGCCCCGGCCCCGTCGCCGAACAGCACGGCGGTGCTGCGGTCCTTCCAGTCCATGATCTTGGTCAGGGCCTCGGCACCGATGGCGAGGACTTTTCTCGATACCCCCGCCTTGACCATGGCGTGCCCCTGAGCGATGGCGTAGCCCCAGCCGGGACAGCCCGCCAGCAGGTCGTAGGCTCCCGCTTTCAGACCGAACCTTTCCTGCACCAAGCAGGCGGTAGCGGGGAAGAGCGCGTCAGGGGTATTGGTCGCCACGATGACCAAATCCACGCCGTCCAGGGCCTCTTTCCCGTGCCTGCAAATCAGGTTATCCACCGCTTTGAAGGCCATCGTGGAGGTGTACTCGTCCTCGGCAGACATGCGCCGCTCCTTGATGCCGGTGCGGCCTTGAATCCACTCGTCGGAGGTGTCCAAAAAGCTCTCGAACTCGGTGTTGGTCATCACCCGTGCCGGAGCATAGGTGCCAAGGGCCAGGATGCCGCTGTTCATCGCGCCTCCATAAAAAGGTTAACCGTTTCCCGAAAGTGCTTTGTCTCAGGTCGCAGGTCACAGGTCGCAGGACAAAAGCCCTGTTTTCGACCTGAGACCCGAGACTTGCGACTCGCGACCGCTTTCTGCGGTGAACGGTGAACGGTAAACGTCCTTACCATAACCCCAAAAGTATACCGGGCCAGCCCTTTAGGACCAGCCCGGTTGCACAAAACGCTCGAGGTTTAGGCTTCAATTTCCAGAATCTGCTTGCCGCCGTAGTAACCGCAGGTGGGGCAAACGGTGTGGGGCGGGGTTTGGGAACCGCAGTTGGCGCACTTGATGAGGGTGGGGGCGGTGAGGGTGCTCACGGCGGCCCGGCGGATATCGCGCCGCGACTTGGAGACTTTCTTCTTGGGTACGGGGTGCTTAGCCATCTCTACAATCCTCGCTTTTAGGCCAAAGGGCCCCGAAGGGCTTTCGGCAAACCGCCCTCCAATCTACACGCTGAAGGCGCAAAGGTCAACTTTGCGGGTTGCTCAAATCGCCCAGCAGTTTGTCCAACTCCCCCGCCAGTTTGCTCGGGGTTTCCTCGGTGTGACCGCAGTCGGTCTCGTTGCGGTTGGCCCCGCACACCGGGCATAGGCCTTTACAATCTTCTTTGCAGAGAACGGTGATGGGGACCTCGAGCGCAAAGGCTTCGCTGAGAAAGGGTTCCAGGTCTAAGTCCGGGTGGCCGAAGAGGAAAATCTCCTCCTTGTCCTCCTCGAGTACCTCTATACCCTCCAAGCCCGGCTGATAGCGCAACAGGTTTTGGAAGTGGGCCCGCACCGGTGCAGCGGTGGGGGTGAGGCAGCGGCGGCACTCCAGGACGGCGTTCCCAGCGATTTCGCCAGACGTCCAAAACTCCTGCGAGCCCTCGCCGCTCACGCTGGTCACGCTCACCCGCCAGGGGGCGCTGCCCTGAAGCGGGATGGTCTCGTTGCCAAGCTCGATCGGCCCCTCGATTGCGCCGTCGGCCTCGGCGGTGCCGCCTTCGCGCAACAGCCGCGCGAGGTTGATGCTGGTTGGGTTGGTGTTCATTGGGTTCAGTCTACTTTCCCCTGAGGGTGGATGGATTTGCGTAAGGATGCGAACGAATCAGGATTGAGGGATGATCTTTCACACCGGCGGGCTGAGGCCTAGACCCTTTAGTGTAGTCCCTGGAGGGGCCAGGGTCAAGCCTAAGAAGGTCTGA
>PSMF01000109.1:0-10837 GCA_040290005.1 Meiothermus sp. | reverse complement strand
ACCTCGGATGGCCCCCCTTGCTAAGGGGGAAGGACAACGACGCCCCCCTCGAGCACGCAATTATCTGCATCTGTGCGGGACGCTGGTTTCTTTGAGTACGAGAGGAGATGGCTGTAGACCAGAGGGGTTCGACGTTAGACCCCTGGCGTGTTAGACTATCCTCACAAAAACAGGGAGAGCGCTTCCACAGCCGCTTCAACCGGTGAGCTGCGCTAGGACGAAAGGAAACCCGGGTGCCCGCAAAGCGCAAAACCACCATCAACGAAGTTGCTAAGGCCGCTAAGGTGGGGATCGGCACGGTGAGCCGGGTGCTCAACAACCACCCGGCGGTGCGCCCCGAGACCCGTGCCAGGGTCCAGGCCGCGATGGAGAGCTTGGGGTATCGTCCCAACCCCCATGCCCGGCGGGTGGCGGGCGGTCGCAGCTACACCGTCTCGGTGATCCTGCCCTTCGTGGCGACCGAGTTTTATACCCGCCTTGTCGAGGGGATCGAGCGGGTGCTCGACCAGGAGCGTTACGATGTGGCGCTGTTCCCGCTCTTGTCGCGAAGCCGCCTCGAGCGCTACCTGGAGTCCTCCACCCTGGCCTACCAGACCGACGGCCTGATCATCGCCTCCTACGACCTCACCGAGCTGTTTGGCGGCGGCCCGCTCCCCACCGACCGACCGGTGGCCTTCGTGGACGCCAAGAACGCCCGCTATGACTCTGCTTATATGGATAACCGCCTGGGCGGGGCGATGGCAGCAGAGTACCTGGCCCGTTTCCGGGGGGAAATTTTCGCGGTGAAGCTCGAGGAGGAGATGGACCGGGCCTTCGCCAACACGGTGTTCGCCGAGCGCATCACCGGGTTCTGCGACAAGCTGGTCGAACTGGGCCGCCCCCTCCCCGACGCCTACCTCTTCACCACCCGCTTCTCCGCCGAGGGCGGGCAACTCGCCCTGCGGCAATTCATCGCCCAGTCCGACCCGCCCTACAACATCTTCGCCGGGGCCGACTTGATCGCGCTGGGCATCCTGGAGGAAGCCGAGCGCCAGAGCCTGAAGGTCGGGCAGGAGGTGCGGGTGCTCGGCTACGACGGCCAACCCTGGACCGAAGGCAAGGGGCTTTCCACCTTGGTGCAGCCGGTGGAAGAGATGGGGGCGGAGGCCGCCCGTATGCTCTTGGAGCGCATCGGCGGCTACCGGGCAGGCCCCAGAGCGGTGCGCTTCGAGCCCAAGTTGCTCGAGCGGGCCTCGTCGGCGGTACCGCGAACCACCGTTTTCGGCTGAATCCCGTTCTAAGTGGTCTTGGTCTCATCACGGGCGCGGGCTCGCTGCGGGTTCCGGAGAAAGACCTCACCTTTCTAGCGTTTGTGCCAGGTCTTCCGCGCCCGCAGCCCCTCGAGCACCACCTTTAGCAGCGTCTCCTTGATCTCCTCGGGGCTGCACGCCCCGCTGGTCACGAGGTCGTCGTAGTTGGTGCTGAAAAGCTGGCTGAACAGCCGCAGCACCACCGGCGTAGCCAGGTCGGGCTTGAGGTCGCCGTCCCGCTTGGCCTGCTCGACCAGCCCCGCCACACGCCGCCACAGCCGCTCCTGGTGTGCTCGGAAACGCGGGTAAGCGTTGATGCTCTGCGGCAGCAGGGCGATGCAGGCCCCCCACAGGGCCGAGCGGCGCTCGAGGTTATGTCTTAGGGCCAGCCAATCTACTCCATGGCGGGCAGTGCCGGGTCGAGGCGGTCGTAGAACTTCTCGGCGTACTCCAGCAGGCGCACGATCACCTCGAGGGTCAAGTCTTCTTTAGGCGTAGAGTTGGTATAGCGTGGCCTTGGAAATGCCCACACGGGCAGCTAAATCGTTCATGCCCATCTCCGCCGTAGCCGCGCCGGGCCAGAAGCTCGCGGGCGGCCCCCAGGATGGCCTCGTCGCGCACCCGGCGCTGGCGCTCTTTGAGCGTTGGCTTCACCCCTACGGTCGTGTCCATTACCCTCCCTTTGACGCCCGCTTTATACCGATAAGTTTCCAGAGCAAACCGGTGAGTTTAGTTAATAAACCCTCCGTTTTAACTTGGGGACTGGCAACGCGCTCTGCCCTGTAAGCCAAGTTCCAGGTTTCACGTTATCCCGGTGTTAGGATTAATCCGATGAACTGGATACGCGACCCCGAACTGTTGCCCATCGCCGAAAAGGTCGAGCGGGGCGAGCGCCTCAGCTTTGACGAGGGGATGACCCTGTTTCACACCCGTGATTACAACACCCTGATGCGGCTGGCAAACCTCGTTCGGGAGCGCAAACACGGCGACAAGACCTACTTCGTGCACTCGCTGCGCTTGGAGTTCACCAACATCTGCTACGTGGGCTGCACCTTCTGCGCCTTCGCTGCCCGGAAGGGCGAGGAGCGGGCTTGGGATTATAGCGTGGAAGAGGTAGTAAACAAGGTGCGCGAGAAGTGGGAACCGGGGCTCACCGAGCTGCACATGAGCAGCGGCCACCACCCCAACCGCCCTTGGAGCTACTACCCCGAGATGGTGCGGGCTTTGAACGAGAACTTCCCCGGCCTGCAAGTCAAAGCCTTTACCGCGGCGGAGATCGAGCATCTGTCGAAGATTTCCAAGAAGCCGACCTTGGAGGTCCTGCACGAACTCAAGGAGGCCGGGCTCAAAGCGATGCCGGGCGGCGGGGCCGAGATTTTCGCCGAGCGGGTGCGCAAGCAGATCGCCAAAAACAAGGTCAAGGCCGACAAATGGCTGCAAATCCACCGTGAGGCGCATTCTCTGGGCATCCGTACCAACGCCACCATGCTCTATGGGCACATCGAGACTTTAGAGGAACGGCTCGACCACATGAACCGGCTGCGCAAGCTCCAGGACGAAACCAGCGGGTTCTACAGCTTTATCCCGCTGGCCTTCCAGCCCGATGCCAACGCGCTGGCCTTTAACCTAGGGAAAACGGAGTTCACCACCGGTTTGGACGATTTGAGAAACCTGGCGGTGGCCCGGCTCTACCTCGACAACTTCGACCACATCAAGGGCTACTGGGTGATGATTTCCTCCGACTTGGTGCAGGTCTCGCTCGACTGGGGCGTCTCGGACATTGACGGGACGATCCTGGAGGAACACATCGCCCACGCTGCCGGGGCTACCTCGCCGCTGGGGCTCAGCCGCCAGAAGATAGTGAATCTGATTCAGGCTGCGGGGCGGGTTCCGGTGGAGCGGGACGCGCTGTATAACGAGCTAGAAGTCTACGCAGATAGACGATTGCCGATAGCTGATAGCCTAAAAGCGGCCTCTGCTATCGGCTATTAGCCATTGGCCATGAGCTATATCCTCGGTGTCCCCCGCTACGCCAATACCGCGCCGCTGTACCACTTCCTCGAGCAGGGGGACGGCATCACCTTCCGTTATGGTGTGCCCACCGAGCTTAATAAGTGGCTGCTGGAGGGCACGGTTGACCTCAGCCTGGTCTCCTCGTATTTCTACCTCAAAAACGCCGAGCAGCTGCGGCCCCTACCAGATTTCTCGGTGGCCGACTTAGGGCCGGTGTACTCGGTGAACCTGTTCCACCGCAAACCTTGGCACGAGCTGAAGACCGTGGCCCTCACCACCGAGAGCGCCACTTCGGTGCGGCTGTTGCAGCACCTGCTGGGGCTCGACAGCATCAACGTCGAGTACGAAAGCGAGCAGGGTGGCTTAGAGCTGCTGGAGCGTTACGACGGGACGCTCCTGATCGGCGACAGGGCCATCACCACCTACGTGAGCCTGCTCTCCATCGTCCCCGAGTCGGTGCACCAGGTTCCAATCCAACTGGGCGGCGTTAATGTCACCGACCTCTCGATGCGCTGGTTCTCTCATACCCGACTGCCTTTCGTGTTCGCGGTGTGGGCCACCCGCAAGGGGGAAGAGCCCCCGGCGGAAGTGGTACGGCGGTTACGGGCGGCGCGTTCGCTGGGGCTGGGAAACCTATCGGCGGTTGCGGGGACCGAGGCTCAGCGGTTGAATGTCCCCGAGCGGCTGATGCAACATTACCTGTGGAACTTCCGCTATCACCTGGAAGCGCCAGACCGGCTGGGACTCGAGGCTTTCGCTAGAGCTGTAGGGATGGATTATCCCAATGATTTTTGGGACATATAAAGGGCCTCGAAACAAACATCTCGAGGCTTTCGCAAACGCGGTATTTCTTCCCTACCCCAACAACTTTTGGAGCGTGTAAAAACACAGGCCGCACCCCTTGGGAGCCTGTGCTGCAAATGGGTATTGGATGAATGCTACTTAGAACCGCCCTTGCGACCGGCTTCGCTGGCCCGTTCGCAGTCGTTGGCGAAGTTGTTGGGATCGCTGCCTTTGCCGCTACCCACTTTGTTACCATCGCTGCTGCCCCGCCCACCGCTGCTCTGATTACCCTGGTTTTGACCTTTTTTGCAGCCATTTCTCCCTTCTTTCTTTGAGGTGATTTACTTTGCACCTATGGGATAGGGGTTTTTTGGTGGTCTCACAGGAGTTTGGCAAGCGCTCAGGGTGTCCAGGACAGCATAAGCGAGCTCTACGATATGGAACTTTTCTGAAGCGGTATGGTTAGCGCCGCCCGTCCCTGGTGCTGGATTTGCCGCTTGGATAGAGATGTTTATCAGGCCTGAATCTGTACCACTTCATCTACGACCGGCGAGCTCAGCAGGACAGCGCAGAACCCTCGGGCAACTTCCCGTTCTGAAGGGCGTTATTTCGATATAAGATTTCACCCCCCAGGACGCGAGATTCAAGGACTCAGGTGGTGGGGCTCGAGGCCCCTCATGTCCGGCCCCTGGGTCCCTACCCCCGTCAGCGACGGAATATTCAGCACCAAATAAAACCTCGGTCCCGGCACGCCGATCGCTTGAGCTACACCCAGATTGAAGTTGACCCCTTGCAGCGCATAAAACAGCGTGGTGGAGAGGCGCAGCTCGGCCCCTACGCTGTAGCGCAGGTTGCTGAAACTCAGCGGTGTGCCCGCCGTGCCCGCATCCGCGAACACCGCCAGGCTCAGGTCATCGAAGAACAGCGGCCATTCGCCCAGGCCGCGCTCTATGCTCCACGGCGGCAACCGGTATTGCAGCGAGAACACCACCGCCTGCTGGCCGACGAGTTCGCCGGTATTGAAACCCCGGACCGAGAGGGCGGGGAAAGATACCGTGTTGATGGGCGAAACTCCCAGGTCAAAGCGGTCTATCGAGAGCGGCGAGGTGGTCAGGCCCGCTGCTGCCCGAAGCGTGAAAACGTGGGAAGCCTCGGTCGGCAGCCGGAAGGCAAACCCCAACGAGCCGTTGATCCGGGAGTGCCACTGCCCATCAAAGGGGCGCACGAAGACGCTCCCCACCGCGCTGAGCTGGCTCTGCGAGCGAAACAGGTCGTCGGCGCTGCCGCCAGTGGAATAGAGCCCGGCGGAGAAGCGGTGCGTCACGGTGGGGTTCTGCGGGTCCAGGGTCGGCTCGTAGACCGCGGTTCTGGCGTATTGCAGTTCTAACCCCCCATCCGGCGCGTACAGGCCCGCCTCTACCGCCTGCGCGTTCTGTGGCCCCCGCCCCAGCAAGCGCAGGCCGAGCGGCTGCCCCAGCCCGCTGAAGGTATAGCCGAGGTCGTACAAGAACCCATCGAAGCTGTCGTAGCCCGCTGTGATCGAGTAGGCGTGAACCCCGATGGGATCGGAGGCTGCGAAGCTCACCCCGCCATAGGTGGAGAGGCCCACCGCGTCGGTGCTGAGGCCGAGGGCGGGCGTCCAGTAGAACGGCTTGAGATAGCGCAAGGGGTCATACGGCTGGCCCTTAGCGGCTTCGGCTACGGTGAATGCGGGCCGGGTCTCAGGTGGGATTTGCACCCGTTTCCAGCTCGAGGGCGCATAAGGAATCTGGTAGAGGTTGTAGCCAGAGCTGTCGTAGCCAGTGAAGATGACGTTTCCCTTGCTGTAGGAAAGGGTGGGCATGAAGGCCCCGCCGAGCAGGTTGGTGACTTGGAAAATAGAGCCGTCCTCGAGCCTATAGGCGTACAGGTTATACACCCGGTTGGGGTCGGAGCTGTAGATCACGTACTTCCCGTCCGGGCTATAAACTGGGTCTGAGTCCACGTTTTTATCTTGCATCAGGGCAGTCAGTTCGCCGGTGTCGGGCACGTAGCGGTACAAATCCTGAAACCCGCCGCGCCGCAGCAGGCTGAGCACCAAGCTTTTCCCATCCGGCGCCACCGCGAAGGAATGAATCACGCCGTCCCCGTTGGGGAAATCGCGCAGGGGCTGTAGGGTTTTGAGGTCGAGAAAATACCGCGCCAGTGCGGTAGACCCATCCGGGCTGTTCTTGGCAACGAACAGGCTTTTGCCGTCGGGGGCGTAGCGGGCGTAGTAGACCCGCTCGCCCTTGGTGAGCTGCTTGGCCTGTCCGCTCACGGTGTCGTAGGTGTAAAGGTCAGAAGCGATACGGTACACATCCGGCTGGCTGCTGGTCACAAAAGCTAGGCTGCGCCCATCGGGAGCCCACTGAGCCATGCCTATTGGGCCGTTGAGCAGTTCACGCTCGCGCTCGTTCACCCGCAGCCGTAACCCGGCCCGCAGGGGGCTATAGTGGCTGTAAAGGAGCCCGGAAGGCCCATCCGAGGCCAGTTGGGCATAGAACCCTAGGCTGGTGATTTGGGTGGCGTGGGTGACTCCAGAAGCTTTGATTTGAGCAATCTCACTTTGAAACTGGCTCGGCAGCCAGGCGACGAAATCGCTATACAGTTGATCTAGGCCGATGCCAAACGCTTTTTGAAAGGGCTCGTTGAAGTCCTTGACCGGCGACAATCCAGCGTTGATATCGGTAAAGCGGCGCACCGCGTCAAAGCCGAACCGCAGCTCGAGATACCGCACCAGCCAGGCCCCGTAGTTGTAAACCAGAAAGCCGTTGGTGGGCCAGGTGCGCTTGCTGTAATACTGGCGAACCTCGTCCAGGCTGGGGAATCTCCCCTCTAGTACCATCTGCCGGATCACCATACGGGTCTGCGAATCGTTGAGTCGCGACTCGCCCAAGAACTTGTACTTCATGTACACCGCCAAGCCCTCCACGAAGGGCATCGGCTTGAGCGCATTGGGTGAGGGAATCTGCCCGAAGATGCGGGTGCGGTCGCGGTAGTCGCCACGCTTTTGGGTGAGGTCTACAGCGTGGACGACCTCGTGAAAAATCACCGTCTGCCACCACGAAGGGAGGCGCACGTTGAAGTTGTCGGAAAGGCGAATCTGCGAAGTGTAGATGCCGACGGTGTTAACCGTGGGGTCGGAGAAGCCGTTGGTAAAGTCGCCTTGGTCGGAAAGCACGAGGTTGATCATGCCCGGTGGGTCGCCGAACTCGCGTACCAGCTTGGCATAGGCGTCCTCGGCGTATACAGCGGCCTCCGACGCAACGCGCTCTAAGCCCACTAGGTAGTGAATGTTGAAATGCTCGGTAGAGATTGTAGACCAGCTCTTGCTAGGGTCAAACTGGGCGAAGGCAAAAGCGCACGACAGCAGCGCGAAGGCCAGAAAGCGGGGCATTTGGCCCAGTATAGGAAGCTGGGGGCAGCACAACATGAACACGGTGTTCTCGAGGTCTAATCGGCTGAGCCGCCCAGTTCCCTGTCCTACGCAATGGGAGAGGGCCAGGATGAGGTCAGTTCCACAGTCGCCAACCTGCTTAGCGTCTAGAATGGGTTTTCTCAACGCACAACTTCATCATCCTAGACAAGAAGTGTCGTGTAGGGGCGAACCTACGTGCTCGCCCCGCCCACAAACCGAGATGCGGTGTCCTCGAGGACGCAACATGGCGGGTCGGAGGTTGGGGGCAGACACGGGGTCTGCCCCTACAAAAAGGTACAGTGAATGAAAAAAGCCCGGCCCCACCAAACACCACGCTACTTGATGATCTGCGGCACGATTTGCACGTTTACTGTTTGACCGTTGCGCCAGATCTTGAGGTTCAGCGCCTCGCCCTGTTTCTTGCTCAGGATGGCACTGCGCAGGTCGGTGATGTCGTTCACCGGGTTGCCGTCGGCCTCCACGATGATGTCGCCGTTGACCCCGAGTTCCACCACCTGCCCGTTCTGGGTTTGCAGTTGCACGGTCTTGCTCGCAGCCCTCAAACCCGCCTTCTCCGCCGGGCCGCCTTTCTCGACTTCCTGCACCATCAGGCCATAATCAGGCAGCTTGTTCTGGGTGCGGATGTTCTCGGGGTAGAGGGTGATGGCCGGGTAGAGCGACACCCCGAGCCGCGGACGGCTCTTGGCGAGGGTGTCGGCGGTGAGCTTTTTACCGGCCTTGAGATCGGGCAGGTACTGCTTGGCGATGTTGATGGGGATGGCGAAACCGATCCCCGCCGACTGGCCTTCCCCGCCGAACTGGGCGTTGGTGCTGTAGATGGCGGTGTTGATGCCCACCACTTGACCCGCGCTGTTGAGCAGCGGCCCACCGGAGTTGCCGGGGTTGATGGCGGCGTCGGTCTGGAGCACGCTGGGGATAAAGCCGCTCTCGTCCCCGATGGCGCCGGGGTTGCGCCGGATAGCCGAGATGATGCCCTCGGTGACGGTGAACTCTAAGCCGAAGGGGTTCCCCATGGCGATGGCCTTCTGGCCCACTTTGATGGTGTCGGAGTTCCCCAAAGTCATGGGTTTGAGCCGCTCTTTGGGGGCTTGCACCTTGATCAAAGCCATGTCGAGGGGCTGGGCGGTGCCAACCACCTTGGCCGGATAGGCTTTGGGGTCATTGTGGAAGCGCACAGTGATCTCGGTGGCCCCCTCGACCACGTGGTAGTTGGTGAGGATCAGGCCGTCGGTGTCAATCACGAACCCCGAACCCGTACCTTGGCGCGGCTGCTCCTGCAAGAAGGGGGCGAAAAAGTCGGGAACATTGCTGCCAATAGCAACGGTGGGCCTGCTAGTCACCGAGACATACACCACCCCGTCCTGGGTGCGCTGCACCACGTCTACGGTGTTGCGCTCGTTTTCTAGCCGGGCGCCCTGCTCCTGGGCTTGGGCTTGCGCAGCCTGAGTCTGAATCTGATTTTGAACCTGCGCCGCCTGATTCTGGGTCTGGCTGTTGCTGATTCCCCACCAAGCCACGCCGCCCGCGATGACGGTCACGATGCCAAAGCCCAGCGCGGTGTTTCTCATAGACATCTCAAAAACCTCCTTCTTCAGTGTAGTAAACCTCGATGAAGACCCGGTGAATGCAAATTGTGAGAAGTCGGGATTTCTCTGCTCCAGCGCGGCGTGAGGGCCGCCGTTAGGGCTAGTTTGGCTCGAGGGCATCTCCGCGAAAGTAAGGCGCCTAACTGGGGGGAGAAATGATGCGCTAAAAATGTCGAGGGCCGAGAGTCAAGGGTCTGGGGCTAAAAACAAGCTTGTGGCGTGTGGCTTATGGCATGTGGAAACAACTTCTACAAGCTACAGGCCACGGGCTTCCTTCCCCCTCGACCCTCAATAGCTTTGGCTTATCGCTGCTATTTTCTCATTGCTCAGCTACACGAAGACCACGGTCTTGTTCCTGTACACCAAGATGCGGTCCTCGAGGTGCCACTGCACCGCCCTGGCAAGCACGTTGCGCTCCAAGTCGCGGCCCAGCCGCACCAGTTCCTCCACGTCCTGCCGGTGAGAGACCCTCGCCACGTCCTGCTCGATGATAGGACCTTGGTCGAGTTCGTCGGTGACGTAGTGGGCGGTAGCTCCTATAAGCTTCACCCCGCGCGTATACGCCTGTTTGTAGGGGTTGGCACCGATGAAGGCGGGCAAAAAAGAGTGGTGAATGTTGATGATGCGGTTGGGGAAATGGGCGACGAACCCCGAGCTGAGAATCTGCATATAACGGGCCAGAACCACCAAATCCGAGCCCTTCAACAAGGCTAGAATCTGCGCCTCGGCTTCGGCTTTTTTATCCTTCTCCACCGGCACGTGATAATACGCAATGCCAAAGCGCTCGACCTCTGCGCGGAGGTCGGGGTGGTTGGAAATCACCTGCGTGACCACACCGGGCAGCTCGCCATTGGAATTCCGCCACAACAACTCGAGCAGCGCATGGTCGTACTTAGACACCAAGATCGCCACTTTCTTGAGGTCGGCGGCGTAGCTGATGCGCCAGCTCATCTCGAAGCGCGAGACCACCGAGGCGGCAAAGGTCTTCTCTAACGCCTCTCTGGGCACGTCTAGGTGCGGGGTCTGGAACTCTAAGCGCATGAAGAACAGGCCCCCCTCGGGGTCGGTGGAGTGCTGGTCGAGCGCGGTGATGTTGGCCCCGTGGTTGAATAAAAAGCTGCTCACTGCCGCCACGATGCCGGGGCGGTCGGGACAGGTAATGAGAAGGCGGGCGGTGGTGTTGGCCTGCATCGGCCTAAGGCTAAAGGCTGGTGGACCAAAGCTCAAGGGTAAGCCTCGAGCATCAAACGACGAACGTCGTAAACCCCTGCGCCTACAAGCACCTCCGCTGAGGTCTACAGAAATATCGTCCAGAACAAGATGCGATTATGACGTTCTCGAGGGAGGTAACGATATTGCCTTGCCCCCTTAGCAAGGGGGGCCATCCGAGGTCGCTAAAGGTTAGGTGCTCAACCAACAGACCTTGACCAACGGGGGGATTCTGCCGCGTCAATCCCCATGATTTGATGACCGACCCGCGTAGGGACGACCGGCCCTGAGTACCGGCACAGGCTCCGCGCTAGGGCGCTTCTCCCGGCCGGGGGCCGGGCGGCCCTTCACTCTCGTACCTACATCCCGGATGAATCTCACGTCCTAGACGCAATCATCCCAAAAACGATTCTGCCGTTATGGACACATATGATTATTAGACGCCGTCTGAACTGCGTCTAGAAGGCCAGCCTTTTGAGCATTAGGCGAATCATAGC
>PSMF01000108.1:0-11084 GCA_040290005.1 Meiothermus sp. | reverse complement strand
CGACTTGCGACGGTTCTAGCGGTAAAGGGTTGACGGTCAACGTTTTACCGCACCCCCATCAACAGTTCCATGGTGAGCTGGTCGAGCCGTTCCAACCCCGGCCCTCGCGTGCGCAAGGCGTTCAGGTCGAAGTTACGGGCTTTGAGCACATCGGCTTTGTCTTTGCTGTAGCCTTTGCACAGGGCCTCGAGTTCGGCGTCCTCCACCCGGTATTCCTTCAGCGCAGCCTGGATTTCCGCGTCCTGGTTGAACTGCCGCGCCTTCTCCTTAAGGATTAGGTAGGTCCGCATACAACCCTTGGCGAACTCCCACACCCCAGCCTCGTCCTCGGTGCGCAGGGCGTGGGCGTCGAAGTGGCGCGGGCCGTCGTAGCCGGTGTCTTCCAGCAGTTTGACCACCATGAAGGCCCCTTTGGGGTTCTCCGCGCCAAACCGCAGGTCCTGGTCGAAGCGCGACATCTTCTGGTCGTTGAGGTCAATATGGAAGAGCTTTCCCGCGTCAATGGCCTGTGCCAAGGCGTGCGGGAAACTCAGGCCTGCCATGGTCTCGTGGGCGAACTCCGGGTTGAGGCCGAAGAGTTCGGGTTTGTCCAGGGTGGCGATGAAGCCGAGCGCCGCGCCCACCACCGGCAGGAACAGGTCGCCTCTGGGCTCGTTGGGTTTGGGCTCGAGGGCAAAGCGATAGCCGTAGCCCTGCTCTTGGCTGTACTCGGCCAGAAAGTTCAGGCTATCGCGGAACCAACTCAAAGCATCGAGGAGCTTTCCGCCTGCGTCCACCTCGGCCCCCTCGCGCCCGCCCCAGAACACGTAGGTCTCGGCCCCGAACTCAGCGCCCAGGTCCATCGCCCGCATGGTTTTTTGCAGGGCAAAGGCCCGTACCCGTGCGTCCGCCGAGGTAAAGGCCCCGTCCTTAAATACGGGGTCGGAGAAAAGATTGGTGGTCGCCATCGGAACTTTGAGGCCGGTGCGCTCCAGCGCCGCCTTGAACTCCCGCACGATGCGGTCTCGCTCCGAGGCGCTGGCTTCGATGGGCACCAGGTCGTTGTCATGGAAGTTGACCCCGTAGGCTCCGAGCTCGGCGAGCTTTTCTAGGCTGCGTTCGAGTTTGGAGGCAGGCCGGGTAGCCTCGCCCCAGGGGTCGCGCCCGGTCCAGCCGACGGTCCATAGGCCGAAGGTGAACTTGTCCGAGGGTTTAGGGGTGTAGTCTGCCATGCGAATAACCTCCTAAGAAACACGGGTGGTTGCGGTCTGCGCTCCGACGCAGAGAGTATAACTTTACCGGCTTTGCTACGGGAAGTTCGCAGCCCAACAGGCCCTGGTGCTGGCCTCCGAGGTAGTCCCACTTTGGGTAAGACAAGGGTGGGGCCACCTCATGACCTCTGCGAATACGCCCCCTCAGGATGAAAGCGAGAATTGCATGTTGAGCACGGATGTAGAGCCGAGTGTGGAGAGTGGCCTTTTTCCAGTCTCGACGCCTCGAGCCCAAAAGCAAAAGCCGGGGCTTTACAACCCCGGTTTGGTCTTGGTGGAGCCGAGGAGATTCGAACTCCCGACCTTCTGAGTGCGATTCAGACGCGCTCCCAACTGCGCCACGGCCCCATCTGTAGCCCCGTACTCGCCAGGGCACTCGTTAGTCTAGCGATCGAGGGCCGGTGTGTCTAGTCTTGCCGCACCGTCACCGCGACCCGCTCACCGCTCTGCGTCACCTGCAACGAGGCCTTGTGGCCGCCTTTTTGGTACGTCACGGCGTGCTGCCCCGGTTTGGAAGTCTCGGAAACTTTCGTCCAACCGTGGGCCAAGAGGTCCCGGTGATGGTAGACGAAAATCTTGTCGCCTTGGGTGCTGCGGTAGACGAGGGTGATGGAGTTGCGACCCGCCGTGCGCTCTACGGTCCTGGTCCAGCGGTACAGGGTGATTTGCAGCGCAGGGGTGATGATGAGGGTGGGAACCGAACGTTTTGGGGCAGGTAGCTGCGCTAACGCCACGCTCAAAATGAGCGAGATGAATAATCCCATGACAATTTTCATGAGGACATCTTAGAGCCGGGGCTCCCGCTCTCACATTAACGCAGGCTGAAGGGTTCTTTAGCCCTCACGGACCTTGACTTCTACCCGCCCCCGCCGATCGCGCACCTCGAGCTTGGCTTTAGCCCGTCCGCGGCGGTACTCCGACTTATAAAATCCGCCCCTCCCCTGATACTTTACTCGCACCCAGCCCCGCCCCACCAAGTCGCGGTGGTGGTAGCGGTACACGTCATAGGCCCGGCTGCTGCGGTACACCACCACAATCCCCTGCGGCTGGGGCTCGCGTTCGATGACTACCAGACTTGGCACCAGCGAGACCCGCACCTCGGTGCTGACGGTGATCACCGGAGGCGGCGGGACCTGGATTTGGATTTGCACCTGAGCCAAGCCGAACGAAGCCAGAAACAGTAGAGGGAGCAAACGCTTCATGGGCGCAGGGTAGCGCAGCAGTGGGCCAAAGGACGTGTGGGGTGGGTTAAGGACCGCTTATTCACCGGCTGCGTTCTCGGGGTAGGCGTTTTGAACGTGCTGGGTAAGGGCCTCGAGCACCCCTGCAATCTGCCTTCTGACCTCGGCGGCAGCGATGAGGCCATCGGCACCTATCAGGTCTCGAGTCAGGGGCATCCGTAGGCAAGCGGCCTCGACGATTTCTGCGCCCACATAACCGAGCACCCCGCGCAGTGACTCGTGGACATCTGCGCCGCCTTTGGGCGAAGCCACCGAGAAAACGTTGACCCAGGCTACCGGCTTTTGGGAGATTTCCCCGCCGCCAACCGTCCAGTCCAAGAGGTTCTTGAACGAACCCGGCAAGTCTCCGGCGTACTCCGGGGTCGAGAAGAGCAGCGCGTCGGCGGCTTTTATATTGGCCCGCAGGTCGGCCACCGCCGGGTGAAGCGGCTCGTGGTCATCGTCGGGGTTGAAATGTGGGAGACCGTTCATGCCCTCGTAGAGCACGGCCTTCGTACCGCCCGAGGCCACCGCCTGCGCTGTCCGCAACAGCGCGGTGTTGGTGGACCCGGCGGGGAGGCTTCCCGAGATCAGCAGGATATTCATGGGACATAGGTTATTGCGCGGGGCTCGAGGGTGAGCCTAATCCCCTCTTCTCCTGCCAGGGAAGGGCGAGTGTAAAGGGATGAAGGAGCCAACCCAGCCCAACCTAGTGCATCACGGGTTTAATAGCCATTTGGCGATGGGCGATGCTGTTAGAATGAAGGCCGATGAATTCCGAGGTCTGGAACAAGCTGGCCGAGCCTTTCCCCGCCGGTGAGGTGCAGTGGCGCGTCGAAGCACTCTCCAAGGACAAGCGCCGGGCGATGGTAGTGCCCTATGTGGACGCCAGAACCGTGCTGGACCGGCTTGACGAAGTGCTGGGCCCGAGCGGCTGGAGCGACGCCTACGAGGTGCTAGCAGCTAAGGAGAACGACTACGCGGTGCGCTGCCGCTTGGTCGTGCTGGACATCGCCAAGGAGGACGTGGGCGAGGGCGATAGCCTCAAGGCCGCCTTCTCCGACGCCCTCAAGCGGGCTGCGGTCAAATTCGGCATCGGGCGCTACCTTTACCGCATGGACAAGCAGTGGGTGGACCACGACCCGGACAGCGGGCAGTTCAAAGCGCCGGACTTGGGTTCCGGGGGCCGGGGGCCGGGGGCCGAGGAAAGCGCTCCACCCCAACCCTCCAGACCCTCCCCCTCCGCTTTCAGCCAACAACGCGGGGAGCCTGCACCTCAGCCTCGAGTCGAAGTTGCCCGGCCCCCACGAACCGAGGCCCCGGCTGCAGCGCCTGCCCCAGAACCCGAGCCTGCCGAGGCCCCAGAGCCTCCAAAACCCGAGCCCCAGGAACTTATTGACCGCCTGATCGAGCGCCTGAAAGAAGCCGGGCTGGGCAAGCAGGCGGCGCAGATCATCACCAGACACGGAGGCTACGGCAAAACCCCCGATGAAACCCGCCGGGTCTACGGTGAGTTGCGGGCCTTGCTCAAGGGGCAGCCATGATCAAAGTGATCGCCGTGGGCGATCTGCACGCGGATTTCGCCCGGCTGTGGCGGGCTTTGAAGAATAGCTTCGCAGTCGGGGAGGACCTGATGCCCACCGACCCGCTGGTGCGCGGCACCTACCGGGTGGTCCTGATGGGTGATCTGGTCCACCCCAAACTGCTGGCCGACTACCGCAAGCTGACCGGTCTCGAGGATTATGACCCTGCCAATCCCGACCACCTGCGGATGGCCGCCCGCGCCCAAATCCGCGAGTTGCACCGGATCAAACGCTTTCAGGAAGCGGCCCCCGAGCACATCACCATCCTGATGGGTAACCACGACCACGCCGCCATCACCGGTGCTTTCGTGCTGGGCAACGCCCACTTGGAGCACAAGGAGTTTCACCCCGAGCTGGGCGGGATTGTGTTCCCCGAAGACCTCAAGGCCTGGTTTTCCACCTTCCCCAACGAGGTCAACATCCACGGGGTCAACTTCGCCCACGTCGGCCCGGTTCCCTGGCTGCAAAGCTACGACGAGATGTTCTACGCTGGTCGCGAGGCCAAGGAGTGGTGGATGGAGAACGCCGATTATGTCGAGCGGATGGGCCACCGCTTCGGGGTTTATGGACATACGGTGATGAAAAACGGCATCCTGGTCAAGGACAAGCTGGCCCTCATTGACGCGCTCGACCACGACCAGTATTTAGAACTCATCCTCGACGACGACAAGCTGGATTGGGAAATCGTCCAGATTCCGCCGGTGCGGGCGATGAGCGGTGGGCAATGAGCGAAGAGCTAAAGGCGCAGAGGGCAGGGGGCACAGAGCCGAGGGCCTTTGACTTTGCTGCCCTGTGCCCTCTGCTCTTCGCTCATTGCTTTTAGGCTCATTGCTACCATGAACCTCACCTCCATCCGCACCGTCAAAGCGCTGCTCGAGCGCCACGGCTTACGCGCGGACAAACGCTTCGGGCAGAACTTTCTGGTCGAGGCAGGTTATCTAAATCGAATCGTGGAAGCTGTAGGATTCACGCCGGGGGAGCGGGTCTACGAGGTCGGGCCGGGCTTGGGGACGCTGACTGGGGCGCTGGCCGAGGCCGGGGCGCAGGTGGTGAGCGTGGAGATGGACCGGCGGCTGGAAGCCGTCCACGCCGAGACGCTGGTAGGTTTACCGGTGCAGACCATTTGGGGGGACGCCCTCGAGTTCGACTGGGGTTCGGTCCCCGAGGGTGGTTTATTCGCCGGTAACTTGCCCTACAACATCGCCACCCCGCTCATCACCAAACTCCTGATTTCGGGAAGATTCCGCCGAATCGTGGTGCTGGTGCAAAAAGAGGTCGCCCTACGAATGACCGCCCTGCCGGGAACCGCCGACTATGGCCTGCTTTCGCTAAGGGTGCAGTACCACAGCACGGCCCGGCGGCTCTTCGACCTGCCGCCCGGAGCCTTTTTCCCGGCACCTAAGGTCACGAGTTCGGTGGTGCGGCTCGAGGGGCGGCCTACACCCGATAATCCGGCCCTGTTTCGGCTGATCGAAGCGGCCTTCGGTCAGCGCCGCAAAACCCTCATCAACGCGTTGAAAACCGCGGGGTATGACCCCCAGAAGGTGTCGGCAGCGCTCGAGAGGATGAATCTGAGCCCGCAGGTTCGGGGGGAGGCGCTGTCGCTCGAGCAATTCCAAAGTTTACTAAGCGCCATTTTGTAGAACTTAGGCCTGAACGCATCACATCAAACCTCTCCTACAGCGTGTGGGATAGAGGTGTTAGCGTTCCCTTTTTTGGGTTAGGGTAAGGCTCGAGAATGCCCATTTACACTTCATGTCCAGAACGTGGGTTCTCGAATCGCAATTACAGCTGGGGATTGCAGGGCCGCCACAAGGGACGGCCCCTACAAACATCCCTTTCTATGAATGGGCGACCTCAGAACCGACCTCCTATGTGCACCTCCTACTGCGTAGGAGGGATTTTCGCTGGGATTTGTCGGTAAACCCTAGCGTAGCCATGCGGGGTGGTCGGAAGTATGTCATGGTTTGGTAAGCTAACCCTTCAAATCGGCGTTTGCCTCGGCTAGACTGGGGAAACTCAAGCAGCGGCGGCCCGCAGGCCCGGAGGCCAGGAATGCGTTTTTTTGTTTTAGGCGATGTTTCGGTAGACCTCATTTACTTTCTCGAGAAAATCCCAGAGCCGGGGGAAGAAGTCACCTCGCGCCGCGCCCTGATGCGCCCCGGTGGGGCCGGGGGCACGCTGGCGGCCCAACTCGCCAGCCTGGGGCACAAGGTTCAGCTCGCTAGCCGCGTGGGAGACGACCCTTTTTGCGAGGTAGCGCTCAGCGAACTCAAGCGGGTCGGCGTGGACCTCAAATACCTACAGACCGACCCGCAAAACACCACCTCCTCGATCTTGATTCTGCTCGTTCCTGGGGGTGAGCGCTCGATGGTCTCGGCAGGCGGGGCCAGCCGCTACCTAGACCCCGCCGAGTTCAAACCCAAGATGCTCGACGCAATCAACGGACTGGTGCTCTCGGCCTACGCCTTCGTGGGCGGCCCGCAGCGGCAGTACGCCATGAGTGCACTGGGGGCCGCACGAAAGCGCGAGCTACCGATCTTCGCCGACCTGGGCACCGGCGCGGTGCATTCGGCGGGGCGCGACCTGCTGGACCTGCTGCGGGACGTACCCTACCTGCTGATGAACCAGCAAGAGCTCGCCGCCCTAACCGGGAAAACCTCGATCAGTGAGGGGGTGAGCGAGCTCAAAGGCTGGGGCTTAGAGACGGTGATCGTCAAAGTGGGGGCGCTGGGATCAATTGTGGTCACCCCCACCCGACAGGAGCTGATCGAGCCCTACCCGCTCGAGGAGGCCGTGGATACCACCGGCGCGGGCGATGCTTTTACCGCCGCGTTCGCCCACGCCATTTTAGAAGGCAAAGACCCCTTCACCAGCGCCCGCATCGGCAATCTGGCAGGCTCCTTAGCTTCCACCGCCGTCGGAGCTCAGGGCCGTTTGATTACCCCCCAGGACTTGCTTCAGGCGAAGTGAGAAAAGGTCAAGCGTCCGACGTCTAACGTCGAAGCAAAGGGCATAGCCGAAAAGCCTCCCGTCCGCTGGCGGGAGCGGATTAACGTGAGGGAGCACCGTGGTGGACGTGTAATCTCCGGTTCAAGACGGGCTTTGCTGGCTCGAGCATTGGACGACGGAGCCGCGCCGGGCGCAAAGCCCAGGTTTCCGGCCCTGCCGGTCGCCCAAGGCGATACCCTGCTGCGCTGCTACAAAAACCTGAGAGCTTATATGCGGAAATAATCCCGCACTTGACGCAGCAATTCCAATCCTGATGCGCCACTCTTCTCCGGGTGGAACTGTGGGGCGACCACGTTGTCCTTGGCGTAAACCGAGGTATAAGTTGTGCCGTCGTAGACGGTAATTCCTATACTGCCCTCGACTATAGGGGCGTAGTATGAATGCACAAAGTAGAAATAGCGCTCGGAGAGGGGCTCCAGCCACCCTTCAAACTCCACCGTATTCCAGCCCATCTGCGGCACTCGAGGGGCCCGGAAGCGGCGCACTGTGCCGGGAATCAACCCCAGGCCGGGCACTTCGGGAGCCTCCTCGGAGCGCTCAAATAAAATCTGCATCCCCACGCAGATACCTAGAAAAGGCTTTCCCACCGCGATATGGCCGCGAACACTGTCCTCGAAACCCGAGTCCAAAAACGAGCGCATCACTTGCCCGAAATGGCCTTGGCCCGGCAACACCAACAGGTCGTGCTTGGGGGCCTGGGCAGGGTCGGCGGAGACCCGCACGTTGAAACCGGCAGCCTCCAGGCCCTTCGCCGCCGATCGCAAATTCCCCGAACCGTAGTCAATCAGCAGGGTTTTCATCGTCCGATGGCCTCGAGCCCCCTCGCTACTTTCGCGGTTTGCGGCGTGGGAACGAAACGCCTCCCGTCAAAGCGGTACTCCAGGCGGTGCAGTTTTACCGAATTTTTAGGAGGCGGGGTCTCCTCGCAGTTTTTGCCCTCGCGCTGCCACTGCGCCGCTTTGGCCTGCACCAGCAGACGCGGCGGGCGCAGTCCCCAGGAGGTGATCTCGAGCTGATACAGATTTTTGTCGCAGGTTCCGGTGTTGGCATTGAGGACCAGCACCTGATCCCAGTGGGCTTTCCCGCGCAAATCCAGCAGGCTCAAAGCGTCTATGACGTAGCCTTGGCCCATCCAACCCACCCGGCAGAGGAGCAAATCGTGGCGGTCGCTGGCAGTGATCTTCTGACAATCGAAGGTGCGGCTCCCCGGCTCGTAGCGCACCAGTTCCCAGTCGGTCAATCCTTTCCAGCGCAAAATCACCGAGCCGCCAAAGTTGTTCACGTGGGCCTCACAGCCGTCAAAATCCAGTACGGCGTAGGTGCGGCGGGGGTCCAAAAACGTCCCGTAAACCACGCTTTGGAGCGCAAACTGCTCGTCCCCGCCCGCCTCCACAAAGCTGGGGCAGGTTTTGCAGTAGCCACCGTCCTTGCCGATGCCGCTCGAGCCGGGGCAAACCGCCGCCAGGAGTTCCTTGGCCTCGCTTAGGGTAGGAACGTGCGGCCCCGACGGTGCAGCCAAGCCCCAGCCGAGGCCCGCTAGACACAGCGCGGTGAGAACCCGCCTCACAGCACCTCCTTGGTGCTGGGCAGGTCTTCTCGAGTAAGGCGAGTCGCCCCGTACAGCGCCCGCGCCAGCGCCTTGAACGCCGCCTCGATCACGTGGTGGGCTTCCCGGCCCACGAGCAACCGCACGTGCAGGGTCAGACCCGCGTGGTTGCTCAGGCCCCGCAGGAACTCGCGCAGATGATACGCATTCATCCCGCCCGCCATGCCCTCGATGCCCATTTCCTCGGGAACGAAGGCCAGATGCGCCCTCCCGGAAAGGTCGAGCACCACGTTCACTAGGGTTTCGTCCATCGGCACGGTGGACTCGCCGTAGCGCTCTATGCCCTTGCCGTCCCCCACGGCTTGCCTGAGCGCCATCCCCAACGTGATTCCCACGTCCTCGACGAGATGGTGCACGTCCACCTCTAAGTCGCCTTTGGCCGCGACCTCGAGGCCAAACCGCGAGTGCCGCGCGAAGGCATAGAGCATATGGTCAAAGAAGGGCAAACCCGTCGTCACCGAGCTGAAGGGCGCTCCGTCTAAGTTCAAGGTCAGCTTGATCTGGGTCTCGGCGGTGTTCCGCTCGACCGTGGCGCTACGCATGCGAGACCTCAGGGAGCGCGAAGGCGGCCTGCAAAAACCGCTCGTTCTCTTCGGGCGTGCCCACCGACACCCGGATACAACCCTCGAGGCCGAAATAGTGGTCCTGGCGGCGTACCAGGATGCCCCGCTCGAGCAATCCTTTGTAGGCCGCTGCGGCATCGGGGGTGCGGATCAGGAAGAAGTTGGTGTGCGAAGGATAGACCGTCCATGTCGGGTGTTTTTGCAAAGCCGCATACAGCTTCTCGCGCTCGGTGAGCAGGACTTCCACGATGCGCTCGGAGTACTCGGGGGTCTCTAGAACGGTGAGCAGAATCGCCGAGGTGTGCGCGGGCAAGCCGAAGGGCGGAATAAAGTTCTGGACCAGGTTGCAGACCTCTGCCGAGCCCAGCAGGTAGCCCGCGCGAATCCCGCCCAGACCCCAGGCTTTGGAGAAGGTGCGCAGCAGGGCGACGTGCGGGTTTTCCCGTACCAAAGGGGTGTAATTGCTGCCGGAGAACTGGTGATAGGCTTCGTCGAGGACCAGCAGGCCGCCGGTTTCACGGGCCTTATGGGCCAGTTGTTCGATGTCCTCCTGAGGGAAAAGCTGTCCGGTGGGGGCATGAGGGTTGGGCAGAAAAACCAGTGCGGGTTCACCGTTCATCGCCAGCAGTAATTCCTCGGTGGGCAGGGTGAAATCCCCCCCGCCCCTCCCTACCAGGGGGGAGGAAGATATCAAAGGAATCTGCTGATACGGTGCCGCCGACATCTTCGCCGAGAAGGCGTAGTGCGGGAAGGCCGGAGCGGTGTCCACCACGCGGTTGGCCGCTTGTACCAAGGCCTGGATAAGCAGGTTCGAGCCGGGGCTCACCGCGATACCCTCGGCGGGCCAGGAGAGCCGCTCCCCAAGCTTGGCCCGCACGTCCTCGGCGTGGAGGGCGGGATAGCGGTTCCAGTCCAGGTGTGCTAAGCGCTCCAACGCCCGCCGCTTGATCTCCGGCGGCAAGTCATAGGGGCTCTCGTTCTGGTCGAGCTTAATGCGGGCCTCCGCCGCCTTGTAGGGGTAGCTGGGCAGGCCTTGCAGGTGGGGCTTGAATGCCTTCACAACCAAGATTGTCGAGGGTCGAAGGTCAAGGGTCAAGGGTCGGGGTTTGATTTGCTCGAGCGGTGCGATACCCTTGAGCGGTAAAGTACGCGCATGGAACCTTCCCATAGCAGCCGCGCCGACGAGAAGGAAACCGGGCGTTTGGAAGCCTTTAGCGACGGGGTTTTTGCCATCGCCATCACCCTCTTGATCTTGGAGATTCATGTCCCCAAAGAGGTCGAGAAAGGTGGGCTGGCTCCGGCACTGCTGGCCGAGTGGCCCTCGTATCTGGCCTTTGTGAGCAGCTTTGCCATTATCGGCATCATGTGGATCAACCACCATCGCATGTTCGAGTTCGTCCGTCGGATAGACCAAACCCTGCTTCTCTTGAACGGTCTGCTGCTGCTGGCAATCACCTTCATCCCCTTCCCCACCGCCCTTATCGCCGAGTACATCCGCCATCCTGATGAGCCTGTGGCAGCGGCGGTGTACAGCGGAACCAGTATCCTGATCGCCATCTTCTTCAATCTGGTTTGGCGTTATGTGGCTTTTCAGCGTCATCTTTTGGCTTCAAAAGCCACTCCGCAAGCGATGGATGCGATAACTAGGGGATATCGCTTCGGCCCTTTGCTTTATTTGATCGCCTTCGGGCTGGCCTGGGTCAGCGCCACCGCTGGTTTGCTGATGAACCTAGCCCTGGCTGTGTTTTTCGCTTGGCCGCGGGGAAGACAGTAGGCGTATTCCCACCCCCATCCCCTCCCTCGCCGACCCATCGAGGCACTAGGCCCACGGGGCCGGGCTTTGCCCGTGC
>PSMF01000005.1:39358-64319 GCA_040290005.1 Meiothermus sp. | reverse complement strand
TTCTCGCCTTTGGCTCGGCTACACCGAGTCGCCCGGTGCGCCGTATCTGCGCGAGGCAATCGCCGGGATTTACACCCGGACCGCACCCGACGACATTTTGGTCATCGCGGCTGCTGAGGAGGGGATTTTTCTCGCCTACCACGCGCTTGCTGGCCCCGGGGCGATCACGTGATCGTCGAGACCCCCTGTTACGAATCGGCTTTGGAACTCGCCCATAGCACCGGAGCGGAAGTTTCCACTTGGGAGCGCCGCTACGAGGACGGCTGAGCGAATGATTTCGCCGCGCTCGAGCGCCTAATCCGCCCCAACACCCGGTTCATCTATATCAACACCCCGAATAACCCGACCGGGACGCAAATGGATAAGCGCGTCCTCGAGCGGGTGATGGAACTGGCTCGGGAACGGGACATCATCGTTTTCTGCGACGAGGTATACCGCGAACTCGAGCATGAGCCTTCCGCGCGCCTTCGGGCGGCCTGCGACCTGTACGAGAACGCGATATCCCTCGGTTCAATGTCTAAAACTTACGGGCTGCCGGGGTTGTGGACGGGATGGCTGGCCTCGAGAAACCCCGAGCTGCTGCGCCGATGCTTACACCTGAAGTACTACACTAGGATCTGTAACCCCGCCCCCAGTGAGTTTCTGAGCGCTTTAGCCTTGCGGCACCGGGAAGTTTTGATAGCGCGGAACTTGAGCATCGTCCACGCCAATCTCCCGCTGCTCGAGACCTTTCTCGCCCGCCACTCGCACCTCTTTGAGTGGGTCAAGCCCGCCGCCAGCCCGATTGGGTTTCCCAAGTTCAAACTCGAGCGGGATGTCACCGAGTTCTGCGAAGCGGTGGTGCGAGAGACCAGCGTCCTGCTGCTGCCGGGAAGCGTGTACGACCAGCCCCACCACATCCGCTTCGGCTACGGGCGGAAGAACATGCCCGAGGCGCTGGGGAGGCTCGAGGGATATTTACAGGTGCGAGTCTGAAGATGAGACAACGTGCGATCAAAACGGTAGACGTGTTCGGTAAACAGCCTTACCTCGGCAAGTCGCTGGCGGTGGTGCTCGACGGCGAGGGTTTGAGCGACGAGGAAATGGGACACTTCGCTCGTTGGATGAATTTGAGCGAAACTACGTTTTTGTTGCCGCCCAGCAACCCCGAAGCGGATTACCGGGTGCGGATTTTTACGCCCGTACGTGAGCTACCGTTTGGGGGGCATCCGGCTCTAGGGAGTTGCCATGCTTGGCTCGAAGCTGGTGGAAAGCCCAAAGCCTCCGTCCAGGAGTGCGGGGCCGAGCTGGTGACGATTCGGCGTTCGCAAAACCGGCTGGTTTTTGCAGCTCCTAAGCTGGTCCGAACCGGCCCCGTGGAGGAAGAAACCCTAGCCCGAATCGGGCAGGCTTTGGGTCTGCCACGGGATGAGATTGTAGAGCACCAGTGGGTGGATAATGGGCCGGGTTGGGTGGCGGTGCTGCTGCGCTCTGCCCAGCAGGTGTTGGCTTTGGAACCGGATTATGTCCCCATCAGCGGCCTAGAACTCGGCGTGGTGGAGCCTTATCCCGAAGGCAGCGAGTGCCAGTTCGAAGTGCGGGCCTTCATCACCCGCGGAACCCGACCCTACGAAGACCCCGTGATCGGCAGCCTGAATGGGAGCTTAGCCCAGTGGCTCATCGGCGCGGAACTCGCTCCTGAGCGCTATCTAGCCTCACAAGGAACTATTTTAGGGTGTGCCGGACGGGTATATCTGGAGTGCGACCCCGCAGGTCAGGTCTGGATGGGCGGTGCGGCGGTGACTTGCGTAGAGAGCCGCTTAGGTCTTTAGCGGTTAGCTAGCCTTAGGAAAGTGATGATCGGTTGTAGGAGCCGAAGAGCCAAAGCGCCCTGAGACGGTCATCTAAGTTTTTGAAACCCAGCGTATAAGTTGGACGTGGCTTAGGTCATTACTTGGAGGGCACTTTCAGAAGATTAGGAAGGTTCGAGGTTTTGTATTAGCCTGTATTTCGGCGCTATGATTCACTTCGACCCCGAAACCCGCACCTTCAACCTGCTGCTGGGAACCAGCTTCTACACCTTCCAGGCCGACCCCGACGGCTGCCTCGTCCACCTGGCCTGGGGGCCGCGCCCCACCCCCGACGCAGACCATCGCATCAGCAGGCGCTCCAATCCCTATGTAGGCACGGCTTCCTTCGAGGGGCAACTCCGCCCCGACGAGCTGGTGACGTTCGGTGACACCACCTACCACGAGGTCGGGCTCAAGGTGTCGTTTCCCAGCCTGGGACGGCCTTTAGGAGCGGGCGAAGCGGCCAACTTGCCCATTCGCGACGTGCGGTTGCGCTACGTGGGGCACGAGATGGTGGGCGATGCCCGGCCCGGCTTGGCTCCCGCCCACGGCCTACCCACGCGCGATATGAGCCCCCGGCAGACCCTGCGGGTGTTCCTGGGAGACCCGGTGCAGCCGCTACGGGTCACGCTCTGCTACCGCCTAACCCCTGAGCACGACATTTTAGAGCGCTGGACCGAACTCGAGAACCTCGGTCAAGAACCGATCACCGTCGAGAACTTAGCCTTCGCCAGCCTGCACTTTCCCGGCGGCACCACCGAGCTTACCAGCGTGAGCGGGGCCTGGGCCAACGAGTTCAACCCCCAGCGCGAACGGCTGCCCGTGGGTCTACGGGTCATCGAGAGCCGTACCTTGCAGACGGGCCACTATGCCAATCCCTTCTTTCTCCTCAACCGTCCGGGACAGGCTTGGGAGGAGACCGGGACGGTGTATTTTGGCCTCCTGGCCTATAGCGGCAGTTGGCGGATGAGCTTCGACCATTTCTCTACCCATACCGTCCGCTTTCACGGGGGGTACAACCCCTTCGACTTTGAGCTTAGGCTCGCCCCGGGCGAGCGCCACGTCACCCCGGCTCTGGTCTGCGGGGTGAGTGGTGAGGGCTGGGGCGGGGCCAGCCGCCGGGCACATCGGTTCGCCTTGGAGCGCGTCCTCCCTGACCCGCCGCGCCCGTCGGCGTATCGGCCCGTGCTCTACAACAGTTGGGAGGCCACCTATTTCGACTTGAGCGTGGCGGGTCAGATCGAACTGGCCCGCAGAGCCGCTGCTATTGGGGTCGAGCTGTTCTGCCTCGACGATGGCTGGTTTGGCGCGCGGCGCAGCGACCACGCCGGATTGGGTGATTGGACGGTGAGTCCGGAGGTCTTTCCGGAGGGCCTCGAGCCCCTTATCGAAGAGGTCCACAAGCTGGGGATGCAGTTCGGTTTATGGGTCGAACCGGAGATGGTCAACCCGGACTCCGACCTCTACCGCGCCCACCCCGAGTGGGTCTTGCATTTCCCCGGTCGCCCGCGCACCGAGGCCCGCAACCAGCTCATCCTGGACTTCGCTCGGAGTGAGGTGGTGGAGCACATCTTCGGCGTGCTGGACGCACTGATGAGCCGCTACCGGATTGACTTTTTCAAGTGGGACATGAACCGCAATAGCAGCGAGCCGGGGTCGCCCGCGGGAAAAGCGATCTGGCGCAAACATGTCGAAGGGGTCTACAGCATCATGGACCGGCTGCGGTCGAAGTATCCGGGCCTGGACATCCAAAGCTGCTCGGGCGGCGGGGGGCGGATTGACCTTGGAATTCTAGCCCGCACCGATCAGGTATGGACCAGCGATAACACCGATGCCCTCGACCGCATCCGCATCCAGGAGGGGTTTGGCTTGGCATACCCGGCCAGGGCGATGGAAGCCTGGGTGACACACGAGCACAACCATCAGACCGGGCGTGTCCTGCCCTTGAGCCTGCGCTTCGACGTGGCGATGCGGGGGACGCTCGGCATCGGGACGAGTCTTAACGAGCTGAGCGAGGATGAACTGGCCGAGTATGCCCGTTACATCGCCTTCTACAAGCGCATCCGTCCAGTGGTGCAGGGCGGGCGGCTCTTCCGGTTGCAGCGGCTCGAGGAATTCGGGGCCTCGGTGATCGAGTACGTGCTGGAGGACGGCAGCGAGGCGGTGTATTCAATCGCGGTGCGGGAGCACCAGATCAACCAGATTAGGCCACCCGCGCCCTTGCGCAGCCTGATCGCCGGAGCCCAATACGCCGTTTACGACCGAGATGAGAACGAAATCATGCGCTCCAGCGGCTATGAGCTGATGACTTTGGGAATCCCCGGTGACACCGCCGGGGGACAGAGCTTTAGCCGTACCCTGCACCTGAAGCGGGTGTAGGGCTCGAGCCCCACCGCTCACGGATAGATTTTCTCGCCCCTTTCCAGCATCGCGATAAACTGTTCGATTCGCCTCGAGCGCGTCTGGGCTTTCTTCGCGGTCTGAACTCTGAACAAAATCGCGTAGCGGTTGACGCTGTTCAGGGTGGCGAAAAAGGCTTTAGCCTTTGGACTCGCCTCCAACGCGGTCTGGAAATCTGCGGGCACAGTGGCCCTGCTTTGGGACTCGTAAGCCGCGTCCCACTGCCCGTTCTGCTTGGCCCTTTCAATCGCCACGAATCCAGCAGGTTGCATCCGGTCCTGCTCTATAAGCTCCAGCGCCTTCTCACGGTTGACCTTCGACCAAATGCTGCGGGGCCCGCGCGGGGTGAACTTTTGCAGCCAAGAAGCGCTGTCATGGGCTCGTTTCTGCCCGTCTATCCAGCCATAGCACAAGGCGGCCTCGAGCGCCTGTGCGTAGGTGGGTGAGTTCAGGCCCGAGCCTTTCTTCGCCAGTTTGAGCCAAACACCGGGGGAGGCGGAGTGGTTGTGCTCGAGCCACTGGGCCCATTCTTGAGGGCTTTGGGGGGCCAGTATCGGAGATTCATCGCTTGCCATAGGCACAATACATAATGTATTGCTCTGCTAGGGGTCGAACCTTCTCCACCTCAGCCAGCGCTCAGCCCGGCCCCGTATATCTGAATCAATCAGGCCGGAGGTCGCGTATGAATGCAGAGGATAAAGCTGCTGAGGGGTTCGGTCAGGATAAAAAGGGAAAGTCGGTAGACCGACACACCGAACTCGAGGTGGATCAGGCCGAGCAGCAGGCCGAAAACCCTGAGCAGAAGGAAGTCGCCCACAAGATCAAGGACGAACTCGAGCCCGTCGCTCACCACAAGGACGAAGACGAGGAGGCCGAGCGCCAGCAGTAGCCCGCCTACTTCCCGCCCCCCAGCAGACCCGCCAGACCGTTGATGGTTACCGCGATGATCACCGTGCCGAAAACGTACGACAGCAGCCCGTGTTGCCAGACCAGACGGCGCATGTTGCGGGTGGTGATGTTGGTGTCGGAGACTTGAAAAGTCATGCCGACGGTGAAGGCTAAGTAGGCGAAGTCCTGGTAGTTGGGCGGCTCGGGGTCGTTGAAGTTCACGCCCTGCTTGCCATCCTCGTAGTAGCGTTTAGCGTAGTGCAGGGTGTAAAGGGTGTGCACCACCACCCAGGAAAGGGCCACCACCAGCACCGCTAGCCCGGTGAGGGATCCGGCCAAGACCGGGCTGCCCTGCCGCACCTCCTCGGCCCGGCTGAGCGCGAACAGCACCCCGGCTAGGCTCATCACCGCGCCCGTCGTCACCACCGCGGCTGAGACCGCCCGGCCCTCATCTTCGCGCATGGCGACGGCCTCGGTCTGCTGTGGGCTAGCCCGCAGGATGAGCGGCCACAGCGAGACAAGAAAGGCGGCGCAGAACCCGCTCCAGCCCGACAGCACCGGGATTTCCCAGACTTGGCGCGGGGTCAGAAGCCCCACCGCCAGCCCCACCGCCAGCGACAGGCTCAGCCGCGTCAGGGCATAAATCGCGCGCATCTCGCCGGAGGAGTTCATGGGCACAGTATACGGCAGGGCCTTGCCGGGCTGAGTTGGCGAGACAACCAGCCTCTGCCTAGAGGCTCGCTAGTTGGGCTCGTTGGGCTCCTTAGCGTACCAATCCTCGTGCGGCGACCACGTGCGGCAGCGCGGGCAAACCGTCCAGCGCCACTGGTGGCCGCAGCCGGGGCATAGCCCCCTGGTGGCAAAGGTGCTTTAGAGGGTGCTGCAGCCGCCGAAAAAACCCTTGGGGCAGCACATCCAGCGGTCGTAGGCTTTTGGCTGCCACCGCACTGCGGGCAGCGGATACGCCCCCAGCCCGGCTCTTGTTTCGCCAGCTCTTCCACCCGCCTGCTGATTTCGCGCACCGTACGGGTTTTCTTGAGCAGCCGAATTGGGCCTAGGGGACGGGGCGGCCTAAAGGGCATAGCTCACCGCTGCAGGCCGTTTACGCTAGTTTCGCCCATTTTTATCACCGCCGAGGGGAGGGCCCCCTCGCTCATCAGGCGCTCGAGCTCAGGGCGGGTGCTGGGCTTCAGGTCGTAAGAGCGAATCTCGAAAGTTTGGCGCATGGCAGCCCCAATTTACCAGGCGAGACCCCCACCCCCGGTCATGCTCCGGTGACGCGGGGCGTTCTAGGCTAAATCCGTTCCAGCCCGATGGCGCAGCAGAAGGGGCGAATCGGTATGAAGTTGCTGAAGCTCAAAACAGTTATTTGTGTAGCTCTTATCGCATTCAGCTTACATGTGGTACTACGCCAACCTCACCGCGCAGTGGGATCCGGGGGACAGCGTAGGCGGTCAGAATAGCACCCTGGTTTGGACGCTGACCTATGACCCCGATGCCAGCGGGCCGCAGCCCATCCAGACCGTGACATTGGCGATGGGCACGCTGAGCTATCTGTGGACGATTCCTGGAAATCTCGTGCCCTTCAACAACTGTTCGCCTCAACCCGCCACCATACGGGTGCGGGGCGTGAATGCCTATAGCACAACGGTCTCGAGCAGCGTCCAGGTCAACTTGCTTAATGGGGCCTGCTGGATCAATTGAACCGGCAGACCAAGCCTCACCCGCACAGCTCCGGGCGGGCGAGGTCTCTTGTTGATTCCCGCAAGCGGGACAAAATGATACTCTAGAGGGCCATGTCGCCCGAGACCCGACGCGAAATCCTCAAACTGGCCCTGCCGGTGGGCTTAGAGTCGGTGTTCCAACTGGGTTTGGGGTTTGTCAACCAGGTCATCGTGGGGGTGCTGGGCACGGCCACCATCGCGGCGGTGGGGCTCGCCAACAACGTGCTGTTTATCGGGATTCTGTGCCTTAACGTGTTGGGCTCGGGGGCCGCGATTCTGGCCAGCAGGGCGCGAGGGCGCGGCGACCAGACGGAGGTCTGGCGCATCACCAGCCTCTCGCTGGGCTTCGCGGTGCTGCTGGCGGCGGCCATCTCGCTGCCGCTGGCCCTGTTCGCCCGGCCCTTTCTGGACGCGGTGGGGGCCAGCACGGAAGTCGCCGCCATCGGCGGGCCGTATCTGAGCTTGGTGGCCCTGAGCCTGCCCCTGACCGTGGTGAGTGTGGTGGCGAGCACGGTGTTTCGCACCTTGGGCCACCCTCGGCTGCCGATGGTGGTGACCATGAGCGTGGTGGCGCTCACCCCGCTGTTATCGCTGCTGCTGGTGTTCCCGCTGGGGATGGGGGCAAAGGGCGCGGCGCTGGCGGCGGTGCTAGCCCAGGCGCTACGGGCCGGGGTGCTGCTGGGCTGCCTGTTCTGGAGCCGCTGGGGGGTGCGCTGGGCGTGGCCGCGCCTGGACGAGGCCCGGTTGATTCTGCGCACCATGATCCCGCTGGTGCTGCCGCTGTTCATCACCGAGATTTTGTTTAGCAGCGGGTCGTTTCTATACGCCTTGCTGCTCGAGCGGGTAGGGACCCAGGCCCTGGCCGTGTTCCAGATCGTCAACACCCTCGAGGGGGTCTTTATCACCGTTGCCATCGGTCTCAACAGCGCCTCGACTATTCTGGTGGGGCGGGCCATAGGGGGCCGCGACCGTGAGGGGGTCTGGCGAATGTCGGGGAGCGTGCTGAGCATCGGGTTGGTGGGCGCCGCCGGGTTCGGGCTGGCCTTTGCCCTCACCGGCCTGCTCTTGAGCGTTCTCTACCCCAATGCCACCGCCCAAGTTCACACCTGGGGCAGCCTCGCCATCGCGCTCAACGCCCTGTTCCTGCCGGTCAAGGTCTCCAACATGATCCTCTTCGGGACCCTCGCCAGCGGGGGCGACACCCGCTACTTGCTGCTCTCCGATATCGTGACGGTGTTCGTGGTGGGGCTCCCGCTGGCCTACTTGCTGGCTTTTTCGCTGGGGTTGGGGCTGTGGGGGATTTTCCTCGGCAGGCTCTTTGGCGAGGAGCTGAGCCGCATCACCATGCTGTTGTGGCGCTACCGGGCCGGGCGCTGGTTCCGGCTCGAGCCCGCCCCCGCCGCTTCGGGAGCAAATTGATGGAGGTTTGCGCTCTCGACGAGACCGAGTTGGAAGCGTTTTACGCCCTCAGGGTGGAGGCTTTGCAGACCGAGCCCTCGGCCTTCTGGGGCCCGCCTGAACTCATGCGGCAGCAAAAGCCCGAGGATTACCTCGAGCGCGTCCGGGCTCAACCCCAGGGCAACTTTGTGCTCGGGGCGTTTGTGGAGGATCGGCTGCTGGGTTCTATCGGCTTGAACCGCCCCCAGACCCCTAAGCTGCGCCACAAGGCCGAGGTGCGGGAGATGTATGTGACCCCTAGGGCTCGAGGAAAGGGCATCGCCACGGCCTTGCTGAGAACGCTGATCGAACGGGCCCTGACTTACCCTGACCTGGCGCAGCTTCACCTGATGGTTTCCGTGTCCCAGACCTCGGCCAGAGCGCTGTATCTGAAGTTCGGATTCGAACCTAGGGCACCGACTCCCGTTCAATGAAGATCGGGGAGGCCTATGTGGACTCTGAGTGGATAGTGTTGCGGCTGAGGTGAAGCGTGGAAATTCGTGTATTGGACGAGCGGGATGCCGAGGTTTACCGCGAGCTGCGGCTCGAGGCGCTGGCATTTGGGCAATCCTACGCGGAATATTCGGCGAAAACGCCTGAGGAAGTAGTCAGGCAACTGGCTCCCGTGGAAGGGCACAAGTTTACCTTGGGCGCCTTGCAAGACCGGTTGGTGGGGGCTGTGACACTGGTACGCTACGAACTACCCAAGTTTCACCACACTGCCGCGGTGTATGCGGTGTACGTTACCCCGGCCTCCAGAGGCCGGGGCATCTCTAAGCGGCTGATGCAGGCTTTGATCGAACGGGCACAGACGTTTGAGGGGCTGGAACAGCTCGTTTTGGCGGTTTCTACCCATCAAGAGGCGGCCCGCAAACTGTATCGCTCGCTGGGCTTCGAGGTCTGGGGCCTTGAGAAGAATGCGCTCAAGGTAGGGGAGACCTACACCGACTTCGAGCATATGGTGCTATGGCTGCATAGGTAAGGTCACCTCTGTACCTTGTAGACGAGGATTCGACCTCGATCCCACTTTCTGCTTCCCGAACGCCGCCAGGGCTTGGAGCTACCCGTTACCGGTTCGGCCTACGACCCGTGAGCACGTGAGCAGGGCTTCGTTATGTAACCGCGAAAGCTCCTTTGGGTTACGAATCCTCTTTATTTCCAAAAGTTAAAGATGAATTTAAAAAGTACGCAAACTTTTCTCTAATTTGGCGTGTTTGAATACCGTATTCAACCCTCGAGGTTGTCTAAGTCTGCTAACTAAACCAGTCAGGCACTCTTTAACCATAAAGGTTTGTGGTAGATTGCCGAGGTTTGTCTTGTTCGGAAAAGTTTCAGCACAAGCAAACGGTCCGGACGGAGGGGAAGCCCCGTGAGAAAGATAGTATGTATAGCGTTGGTGAGCTTGTTAGCGGCCTGCTCGGGTAATAACCAAGTTTCGCCTCCAGCCGGGGATTTGACCGCACCACAGCTCTCAGTGACCTATGGTTCGGATACCGGTACCAGCCCGCAGGCGGGCAGCACGCTCAAACTCGCCGTCCAGGGTTCGGCCTCGGACAATCAGGCGATCACCAAAGTGACCTACCAAGTCAATGACGGGGCCGAAAAGATGTTGCAGATAACCTCTGGAAAAAGCGTGACCTTCAAATTCTTCCTGACCCTGCTCCCAGGTACCACCAAGATCACCGTAAACGCCTACGATGCCGCCGGGAACAGGGGTCGGCTTAACTTTACCCTCACCTGGACCCCCAGCCAGCCCGCTCCGCCTCCGCTGCCCAGCGACACCACTGCGCCCACCGTGAGTCTCACCAGCCCAGCCAACAACGCCACCCTTTCCTCGGGCAATGTCACGGTAAAAGGGGAGGCCAAGGATAACGCCCAGGTCACGCGGGTGTCCTATAAACTCAACGGCGGCGCGGAGACCGACTTCAACATCACCAAAGGGGCCACCGCCAGCTTTAGCGCCACCCTGACCCTCAAGTCGGGGGCTAACACGGTCCAGGTGAACGCCTACGATGATGCGGGTAATAGAGGCTCGGCTTCGCTCAGCCTCACCTACACCCCCTCGAGTCCGAATCCGCCCCCACCTCCTCTCCCGACTTCAGGCGGCTGGTGGAAGCCCACCCCCAACGCCCCGATTAGCTGGCACTGGCAGCTCAGCCAGGACTTCCAGGTTCCGCGCGACCTCAAGCCCGGCGTGAAGGTTTACGACTTTGACAAGGACATGATGGCAACGCCAGACACCGTGCAAAAGCTCAAATCTGCGGTTCCCGGCGCCATAGCCATCTGTTACATAGACGTAGGGGTCTATGAGGACTATCGCCCCGATAAGCAAGCCTTCCTAGACGTGCAGAACCAGTACCGGAAGGATACCGGTGATCCCAATGCCAAGCTCTGGGGGAACGCGGACGTGGGCTGGCCCGGCTCGTACTGGCTGGACGTGCGGCAGACCAAATATCTGCTGCCGCTGATGGAAGCCAGAATCAAGGACTGTAAGGCCAAGGGCTTTGATGCCGTCGAGCCCGACGAGAGTGAGGTCTGGAACAATAACCCCGGTTTCCCCATCAGCATGGAGCAGAGTCACGCCTACACCAAGATGATCGCCGACCTGGTGCATTCCTACGGGCTCTCGGTCGGCCTCAAAGGCAACAATGGCGAGGCGGCTGTGCTGGAGCCCTACCACGACTGGGCCTTGACCGAACAGTGTTTCGAGTACAGCGAATGCCAGAACTTTGTGGACAGCTTTGTCAAAAACGGTAAGGCGGTGTTCAACATCGAGTATTCGGCCAACCCCGACTGCACCTTCGCCAACAAGAACCACATCAACTCGGCCAAGCGCGACCTCGATTTGGTCGGCCCTACCGCGTCGGGGTACAGCTACAAACCCTGTATGCCCGACGGCAGCACTGCTTGGCCTTAGGGCTTAGGGCGGGTTCAGACCCTCGAGAGGGCCTTGTCGCTGACGAAAAGCTGCATACCAAACTGGTGCGCCCGGTGATGGGCAAAGGCTTCTAAATCCGGGGTGTCGGCATAGTCGAGGGCGAAGACCTCCAGGTCCGTCTGGAGGAGTTGTTCGGCGATGCGGGCGTGGGTCTCGAGAATCGGTTGCGGCCAGGCCGCATAGCTGCCCTCGCGAGTCCAGGCCACCGAGAAAGACTCAAACAATAGCCCATCCACAAACTCCGCCAACCGGGGCATCAGGGTAAAGCCCCGGTTGGCCATTAGGTAGGCCGGTTGGGTCTCCTCGCGCAGCGCCGCCACCAGCGTAAGCATGTGGGGGGCTTCTTCGGGCAGCACATCGGCGATATCTAAGGTGTCCAGAAATAAGCCGAGAAACCCCTTTTTCAAGGCCTGCTTGGCCTGACCCAACACGTGGCTCACCCAGTCGGGGTGGCTTACCCAGACGTAGGCCCCGCCCCAATCGGGGTTGCGCCGCTCGCGCTGCCAGTGGGCGGGCGGCCCGGTATCCTCGCTCAGGCTCAGATAGGCCAGCGGGAAGGTGTCGTGGCTGCGCAGCCAGGCGATTTCGCCTGCCGAGTAGAAATCGCTTTGTAGTACCACCCGCTGGTATTGGATGAGCTTGGGTAGCTCACCCGCGCCATAGTAGAAGGCGATAGGTTTGGAAGAAGACTTAGGGGTCATAGTAACCTCTGCCCGCAGATTTGCGCCTCATAAACGTTGAATAAACTTCGAGCTCTAAACCCCCACCGGCGCGGTGGCGTTCCACAGGTATTCGGCGGAGTCCCGGAGGCTATATACCGGTTTCCAGCCCAACTCCTGGCCTATGAGGGTGATGTCGGCTTGAATCCAGTGAACCCCCGCCGAGCGGGCAGGCGCGGGGTTGCTCTCGCGGATTTCGCCCCGGAACCCCGCCACCGCTCCCAGCAGCCCCACCGCTTCGCGGTTGCACACCGCGTGACCGCTCCCCACGTTGAGTATGGGGGCCAGGGGCTGGGGGGTCAGGGCGGCGCTCACCACCGCCCGCGCCACGTCCCGCACGTCCACGAAGTCGCGGTAGGCGCCCAGCGGCCCCATCTCGATATAGCCGCGGTCCTCGGCCTGGGCCGAGCGCATCTGGGCGGCGGCGCGGCCCAGCAGGTTCTCCGCCGGGAGCCCCGCGCCGATGGGGTTGAACACCCGGAGCACCACCCCGTCGAGGCGTCCCTCGGTTTTGGCGAGCGCCACGAGCTGCGCACTTGCCAGCCGGGTGATCCCATAGACGCTCACCGGACGGGCGGGCGAAGCCTCGTTCACCGCGAGACCAGGCTCCCCCGCCCCGTACTCCCCCGCCGACCCCAGCTTGACCAGCCTAGCCTTCGGGGCCGCCTGGGCTACCGCCTCGAGCAGCTTCGCCACCGCCAGCACGTTGGCCTCCACCAGGTGCAACAAGCTGCCTGCAAGGCTGCCCACCGCGTTGATGACCACATCAGGCCGCACCTCGCGGATGATGGAGGCCAAGTCTTGGGGGGAGCCCGCCGCCAGGTCGTGCTGCACCCAGGGGTCGGAGCCTGCCGGACGGTTGTGCCGTCCCAGACAGACTACCGTCTCCACGCGGGGGTCACCGTGGAGGGCCTGGTGGATGTGGCGCCCGATAAACCCCGAAGCCCCCAGCAATAACACCCTACTCATAAGCGCACCTCAGGGGCTTTAGTCGGTCGAGGCCTGCATCATCTGGTCGGGGAGCAGCAGGGGCCGGAGCTGATCAAACACCCGGTTGGCCTCGTCGTAGTCGTCGGGGCGTCCGATGTCTAGCCAGTAGCCGCTGAACTCATAAGAGCCGGGCTGCTTTCCTTGCGCCAAAAGATCGAGGACCAGTTGGTCAAAGCCGAAGGGCTGACCGACCGTATAGGGCTCGAGGGTCTTGCGGCTCAGGGCGTAAATGCCCATGCTCACCGCGTAGGACAGGGTGGGCTTCTCGGTAAACCGCACGATGTGTTTGTTGCTGGTCTCCAGCACCCCGAAGTCTATCTTCACGTCGCGGCGGTAGGTGGCGACGGTGAGCGGGTCGCCGCTACGGGCGTGGGCACGCATGAAGTCGCCGTAGTTGAAGTCGGTGAGCACGTCGCCGTTCATCACCAGGAAGTGCTCGGGGAGGTAGTGCAAAAACCCGAACAGCGGGCCGATGGTGCCCAGCGGGGTGGTCTCCTCGGCGTAGGTGACATCGAGGCCCCACCTCGAGCCATCCCCCACGAAGGCCCGGATCAGCGAGCCCAGGTGGCCGATGGCCAGGGTCACGCTGCGAAACCCGTGCAGCCGGAGCTGACGCAACACGATGTCGAGAATCGCGTACTCGTTGCCGATGGGCACCAGAGGCTTAGGAAATGCTGTGGTATAGGGCCGAAGCCGAACACCCTTACCGCCCGCTAAAATCACCGCATGCATAATTGCCCTCCTTTGGTAATGCGAGTCTGCCAACCCTAAAAAGCTCAAACCCAGCGGGAATAGAGCTATTGGCCAAGGGGTAGATCATTCAAGCCTCCTCTAGCGGTAATGGGCCACCCGCCCGAGATTGGGCCCTATGGCGATGGTCACCGCGACCATCAGCAGCGAGGTTGCGGCTAGGTAGCTAAGGGCGGGACTCAGGAAGAACCCGGCCCCCAAGTAAAGCAGGACCGCTCCGGCAAAGCTGCCGAGCATCCAGCCGAAACGGCTCTGGGCCAGCAGGATAAAGTTGATGAAAAAGGCTCCGGCCAGCAGCAGGTGGGCGGCAAACATGGTTGTGCCTTCTTGGCTCAGCATCCCCAGCTGATACAGCCCGAAAACGGTCACACAAGAGATCAGGGACACCGCCAAAAGGCAAACCCCCAAGCTCTGCAGCAGGGCCCGCCAGACCTTGGGGACGAACTCCGATATCCACCGGGTTTCCCGCAGGAAGAGCGTCGAGCGTTCGCGGAAGCGGCGGATTTGCCATTCCAAAACCCCCATGCTGAGCACCAGCGGCAGGATGCTCAGGCTGAGGTCGAGCGAGGAGAACATGTAACGGGCATTGCCCAGCAGCACCAAGGTGGCGGAGAGGCTCCCGTACCCCAGTACCGGGAGCACGCCCACAAAATCTCCCGCCGAAAGTGTGGCGAAGAAGCTCTTAGCTCTCGGCGTTTTCCACAGGGCGATGAACGCCCCCAGTTGGAGGATGATCAGCGTGGCCGTAGAACCCCACAGGGCGATGCTTTGCCCCCAGGCGGGTGAACCCAAAATCAGATACCAGCCGTTGGCGGCGATGCTGGGAAGGAGGCTCAGGAGCAGCCAGGCCTCGAGGCGGTACATGATCAGCACCGAAGCGGCCATCTGGTAAGCCATCTGGCCGGTGGCGAGCAGGACGGTGTGTGTGGGCAAGCCCAGCAGATAGCTCAGGAGCAAGGCACCCAGCTCGGCGGCGAGGACTCCGATCAGCGAGAGCCGCAGCAAGAGCCGGGCGGCCTCTTCGTGAAAGCCTCGCCCGATCAGGCGGTATCCCAGCCAGCTCACCCCCAAGCCCCAGGCCCAACCCACCGCGGTGCTAAACACCAGCCCCACCAACAAGCTCTGGCCCCCGATGGCTGCAGCTACGGCAGGGTAGGCCAGTCCCGGTAAGGCGAACAGCGGGCCGTGGGAGAGCTCGCGGAGGGTCTGCCAGCGGCGGCTGGAACGGCGTTCTCCAGCCTGGGTCTTGAGTCTGCGGGGAACCCTGCGGTAGAGCTCTTCGGCCAGGGCAAACACGTCGGGCAGGCCATATTCGTCGTGGGCGATGCGGTCGGTGATGCCGCCGCTCTCCAAGGCCGCGGCGATCTGCAAGGAGTCCACCGCGCTGGTGCAGGCATAGTCGAATTGCCGGGCCAGTTGGGACAGGGCGGTCTGGGAGCGGCGCTCCGATCCGGCATAGGAGGCTACGGGGGGGTCGGGTTGGGGGTGGTATTCGCTGCGCTGGCTCATGGCCCAAAGGCTCCTTAGGTGGATAGCCCCGTCTCCACCGGGGCCAGCTCTTCGGTGTCGGCCGGACCGGCGATGGCCTCTTCGTAGGCCTGGCGATAGGCTTCGATGGACTGCTCGAGGGTGAACTTTTGCAGCACCCGCTCCCGGGCTGCTGTGCCCAGCCGTTCGCGCAGCTCAGGGTCTTGCAGGAGCTGGACGCAGGCCCTGGCGATGGCCTGAAAGTCGCGGGGGGGCACCACCATCCCCGCCTCCCCCACGCCCTCGGCGACCCCGCCCACGTTGGTGGAAACCGTAGCCCGTCCGCAGGCCATGGCCTCGATCATGGTGTAAGGAAACCCCTCGGAAATGCTGCTCAAGACCACCACGTGCCCGGCCTGATAGGCCTCCGCCGGGTGGGCCACCCGCCCCTCGAAGCGCACCGAGTTTTCCAAGCCGAGCTGGCTGATCAGGTCCAAGCAGCTCTGGTAATACACCTCGTTCCCCGGCGGGACCGGCCCGAACAGGCGCAGCCGGGCTTCGGGGACGCTCCCCTGCACTAAGGCGAAGGCGCGGATCAGGGTGTGGAGGTCTTTGAGCGGGTCTATGCGGCCCATAAACACGATGGTGGGGGCTTCCGCTTCCCCCTCGGCGGGCAGGAACTCAGCGGGGTCCACCCCGTTGTACATGGTGCGCAGTTGGGTCGCCCTGGCCCCGTTGTGCAGTTCCCAACGGCGGTTGTAGCGCGAGTGTGGGGCGATGATGTCGGCCACCTGATAGGAGGTGCTGGTGAGCAGGCGGAAGAAGTTGAGCAGCAGCATTTTGACCGCGTAGGAGGAGGGGTCGTTGAGGTAGCTCAGGTAGCGCTCGCGCAGGTAAATACCATGCTCGGACAAAACGAAAGGGGTGCCGTAGCTCCACTTAGCGGCCATCCCCACCAGCGTGCACAGCCCGCTCATCGCGGCGTGGACCAGGTCCACCTCGAGGGCGCGGCGCGATAAGGGGCGCAACAGGTGCTCGAGCAAATCCGAGACGGTGAGCGCGTCGGAGAGGGTCAGGATGGGTTTGGGCTTGGCGGTGGGGGATTCAAACCCCTCGTCCATCTCGGCGCTGTGCCACAGGTCCATCAGGCGCTCGAGCGAGCGGTTGGAGAGCAAGGCCTCGGCGAGGTCGGCTTCTTGGGCGTAGCGGAACATCGCGTGCAACGAGTTTAGAAAGGAGTTGTAGATGCCCAGGGGCCGCTGGTTGAGCATTGCGGTGGGCCGGATCAGGGTCCTTAAAAAGGTCAGATGGATTTGATCGAACCAGGCCGGGGGCGGCCCCCCTCCCCGCTTGCGGGCCGGCGGCTCATAGCCCCACAGGGGCAGGTTGGTCACCCCGGTGAGGTTGGCGGGGGGCGTCCAGATGCTTCGCTCGAGACCGTTCACGCTCACCGCCACCACCTGAAACTCGTGTTCCGGCATGCCCTGGATGAGCTGGTGACACCATACGCTCACCCCGCCGGTGTAGTAGGGGTAGGTTCCTTCCGTGACAAGAGCAATCTTCATAGGGGTCGTTCGTGTGTTCAGGAGTGAGTAGGCGGCCATTCCCCTGCAAGGAGGCTTGGGGGCGAGGGCGTTTTCTCCTAAACCTATTGCTCGTCGGTGGGCGGGGTGTCCGGCGGGTCGGGCTGGGTCTGGAGGCTCACGTCGCCCAAGTCAGCGCTGAGCGTAGAAACGTACGCCGCCGGGGTGAGCGTGACCGGGATGCCCGCCGCCAGCGTCAGGCGCGAGATAGTGTTGCCATTATAGCTCTCGGCGGGGACCGTGGTGGCCGCGGCCCCACTCAGGTAGAGGGTTCCGCCCACCGAAGAGGTCACCGTGACTTGGTTGAGGGCGCGGTCCCACACCGCCTTGGTCCCGGCCAAGGTGCTGAAGTGGCTGGTGCGGAAGGCCACGTAGGCCCCCAGGTTGACCCAGGGCAGATTTCTCAGATTGGCCTTGTAGTAGGTGGCATACTTGCCCACCAGGCTATCCATCCAGTCGAAGACCAGGTTTTGGTTGGGGGCGTATTGACGCAGGTTGGCGATGTGGAAGGTGTGCGAATACACCGAGCCGGTCGCCAGGTGGTTGAGCGCCAGGGTGGTTTCGTAATCCACCAGTTGCGCGTAGGTGAGGTCTTGGGGCCAGTAGCGGAACTGCCCACCGGCACAGGTGCCGTTGGGACCAAAGAAGCAGTTGTAGATGCTGGCTTCCTCATCCGGGTTGGTAGCGAGATAGGCGATATTGGTGGGCCAATCGGGGACGATCAGCAAGCTGGGCTTCATGGGGTGGTAGATGCCGCAGTTGAAGCAGCCCGGGCGGTGGCTGGCGAAGGACATGTTGCCGTGCAGGTATTTGACCCCGTAGGCCGCCGCTTCATTCAGCAGGTCCGGGTTAGAAGCCATCAGGCCAAAATCGGTGGGCGGGTCAATGTCGTCGTTGCAGTTGGGGTTATATACGCCCAGCCCCGAATACTCCCCGGTTTTCAGCACTGTCCGGTTGGTGATGTTGAGCCCCAGGGTGTTGCCGTTGGTGATGTTCTGGCGGATTTCGGTGCGGATTTGGGCGGCGGTGATGGTTGGGCAGGCCGGGTTTCCCGGATAGTTCTGCATCTTGGGGTGGGTCAGGGTGTGGTTGATAAAGCGGAAGTCGTTGGCGAGACAGCGGGTGGTACTGGTGAAGGGGTCGGGGCTGGCGAGGGTGAGGTTACACCCCGTGGCGCCGGAGGTCCCGTTGGCGGGGGCGGTGAGGTTGGCGTCTCCAGCGTTATAGGCGATGTTGAGCATGAACGAGGGCAGCACCGAGGGGTACTTGGTGAGCATGGACTGCTGAATCTGATAGGTGCTGAAGGCGTCGGTGGGCGACATCCGGTAGCCGCCGGGGACAAAGGTGCCGTCGGGGTTGCGCTCGTCGGCATCGTTGAACCAGTCGTCCACGTCAATGTGGATGTAGTGTTTGCGCTCACCCAGGAACACGCCCTTGCTGGCCCAACGCATCAGGCTGTAGGTGAGCAGGTTGGCTTGCAGCAGATATTGGTTGGTGGTGAAGGTCAGGGCCAGCCGCTCTCTTCCGTCGGTGGAGGGGCTCAGCACACCCAGCACACTGCCCCCAGTCGTGAGCAGGGCCGTGGCGTTGCAGCCTGCGGCGATGCTGTTTTGGTAGACGTAGGAGTAGGTGATGGGAATCTGGGCGCTGGCTTTGAGCTCGCTGAAAACCTTGGCCCCGGCGGCGGTCATGCTCGAGTTGAGGGGAGTCGCGTTGACCCCGCCCTCGCTGATCGGGCGCAGGCAGTAGTCCTCCCGGTAATCACCCCGCTGGTGCCCGCGTTGCTCGAGCCGGTGTTTGTGGGTTTTTGGGGTGATTGCCCGCACCCCGCAAGAATTGCCAGCAAACCCAGCAATACTCCCCACCGATACAACCCCTTCAGTCCTGCTGATTCGTTCATAATGCACCTCGCCGATGGGCCGTGGTTAGGGGATTATCCAAGACTCCCATCTACCCAAAAAATATTTCCCGAACAATACCCTGTGGGGGTAGTTTAGCGCTTCCGCTCCGTAACACCCCCGTTACAGCAAGTGGTATACAAAACCTGTATGGGAGAACAAGTCTCGAACCTCGAGGTAAACCCCCTCACAGCCTTCACACCTTTTGTAACGCCCAAAAGGTGGAAGTTTGTATAAACCACTGCGTTACGACCAGTTCGTGCAAGTCCACGGGTTAGCGACGGCGGTTTCCTGCGTTCCGACGTCAGGGCTGAGGATTGTCGAGGTAGTCGGCTAAGTCCTCGAGGTATTTGGGCAGTGCCCCCCAGGGGTTAAGCGTGTTGTTGATCAGCATGGCGTCAGTGACGTAAAACAGCCCGACCTTTCCCACCACCGCCTTGAGTTTGGCTAAAGCGAAAGGGGGGGTCGTTGTAGAGCAAGAGCCCGGTCATGTCGGGGTGGTTGCCGAGCGGGTAAACGGTGGGGTCGAAGTGGGCTTCCGAGCCCTCGTAGACGATGATGGCATCTGCCAGGCTGCCGTCGTAAAAGGCGATATTGACCTGCTGACCGGGGTTGGTGATGACCGTCTCGAGGCCCTTGGTCTGCCGGACGTACTGATAGAGGGTGCGGTAGTAGGCCAGGATATCCCGGTAGGCGCGCCCTGTGGTTTTTGCCATCGGAGCCCTGCTTTCGGCCACCGCCAGACAGGGGTGCTCGAGGCCTTCAAAGAGGGCCACGTTATAGCACATCTCGTCCACAAAGACCCCACGCACCTGGGGGAAAAACTTGGTCCAGCGGTCCACGTTGGTTTTGAAATCGCTGCCAAACCCGCTGCCCTTGGGGTCGCCCTGGAACGGGCGGCGGCTGTAGCCGGAGCTGGCATACCCGATCACCGCGATCCCTGAAGCGTCGAGAGAGCGAACGATGTCCTGCATCTTGCCCCGGTATTCCCCGTCGGTTTTCCAGTCCGTTCCGTCAAAATCCACGTTGACGATAGCTACGATATGTAGCCCTGGATGGCGCTTTTGCACGTTGACCAGCCGGGTGTATTCGTTGACCACCCAACTGTGGGGGTAGACATAGATCGGGACAAGGAGGATCGGCTTTACGCTGGTGCGGGCGATAGGACTGGCCAGTACAGGCAGGGCGATCAGCCAAGCCAAAACTGCAATGCCAAAAAATACCTTTGAATTCATTTCATCCAGGAAAAGCGACCGGCGGCTTAGGTGGGTAAACCGTAGAGGTTCGGGTTAGACCTCGAGACCGTGCTCAACCAAAAATAGAAAACGCCCGGTCACAGAAACCGGGCGTTTTATCGTCTGATGGCGGAGAGGGCGGGATTCGAACCCGCGATAGAAGTTACCCCCTATATACGCTTTCCAGGCGTACCTCTTCAACCACTCGAGCACCTCTCCGCGTGGCCCCAAAGGGCAAATGTGAGTGTACAAGCCGGGTGGGGCAGAGTCAAGGAGAAAAGAGCAATGAGCGACCAGCGATGAGCCAGGGCGGTCGTAGGTCTTAGGTCCAACGTCGTACGCTAAAGGCTAAAAACCCAGCTCACCTCTGGGACGTTGAAATCAAGAGACCAGAAGTCTTGTTCTGGATGTGAAGTGGTTTGGGCGTAAAGCGTACGACGTACGACACCTTTAGCTCATCGCTCATTGCTCACCGCTCATCGCTAAGGCTATGCTGTAGCCCATGCGCTTGCTCGCCATCTTTCCCCATCCAGACGACGAAATCGGTGTGGCCGGAACGTTTGCCAAACACGTTTTGCGCGGGGATGCCGCCAAGATTTTGTGGCTTACCAGGGGCGAATTCGCCAGCCAGTTCGGGGATATGCCCCCGGAAGAAGTCGCCAAGGCGCGCGAGGGGCACGGACGCGAGGTAGCGGCGATTTTGGGCGCGGAGTACAGGTTCTTGGACTATCCTGATGCGGGGCTTACGGGTGGAAGGGATGAGGCCCTCGAGATCGCTCGAGAGATCGCGGCCTGGAAACCCGATGCGGTGTTCACCTGGAACCCCGAGGACGTGCACCCTGATCACCGCGCGGCCTACTGGGCCACGCTCTCGGCGCTCAAGTTCTGCCGTATCCCCAAGCTGGTCGGCGAGCCCCATCGCAAGCCGATTCGCCTGTTCCACTACCACCGCAACGACGTTCCTCGGCCCTCGGTGTACGTGGACATCGGCGAGGAAGGTTTGGCGGCGGCGGAACGGGTTTTTAGCCTCTACCACGACTTTTACAAGTGGGAGCTGACGGTGGAGGCCTTCAGAGCGAATCGAGCTCGCTTGGGTTCGGAGGCGGGGGCGAAGTACGCGGAGCGGTTTCAGAGCGAGACCCCGCTGCCCCATCGGTATCTAGCAGAGTAATCTCGCCCACCTCAAAGCTCCCTTTAGGACTCGTAAACGTGTAGGCTGAGAACGCCGCCAGCAGAACCAGCGGGAGCAGGCTGTAGCCCGACATCTCCCCGACCAGCACGATGGCCGCGAAGGGGGCCCGGGCGACGCCTGCTAGCAGCGCCGCCATCCCTGCCAGGGCGGCGATCTCCGGCGGCGGCGAGAGCCAGGGGATGAGCTGGGCTAGAATCAGCCCTGCAAGACCGCCCAGGGTGAGGGCCGGGGTGAGCTGCCCGCCGTAGGCCCGCACCCCACCCCCAACCAGCAGCAGCGCCAGCTGAACTAAAAACAGTGCAGCTAGGAATGGCAGGTTGAGGATGGGCGAGGTGCCTAATTGCACCCAGGGTAAGGCGTTTCCCAGCGCTTCGGGAAGGAGCAACAAGACGATGCCGAGCAATAAGCCGAATAGCCCGTGCCGGACTGGGAAACTCAAGCGTCGCAGCGGCTTGCGCAGGAGGCGTTCGCCCTCGAGCCAAAGGGTCCCCACCCCCGCACACACGAGCCCCAGCACCAACCCGAAGGCCAGGCTGCTCCAGTCCAGTGGGGAGGGACGCAGCTCCAACAGCGGCCCGTAGCCGTGGACAAAGCCGTACACGGTGAACCCGGCCAAAGCCCCGATCAGCGCCGGGGCCAGGGCTCCGACCTCTAAGGCCAGCCCCCGGTACACGATCTCGCTCGCCAGCAGCGCCCCCGCCATCGGTGCGTGGAAGGCCGAGGCGAACCCCGCCGCCATCCCGGCGAAAGGTAAAAATCTACCGGCTTCCCCCAGCGGGAACCGCCGTCCCAGCGCACCACCGATCCACAGCCCCAGCGCGGCCATCGGCCCCTCGCGGCCCATCGGCGAACCTGCCCCCAGTTGGATTAAAGAGCCAAAGATGCCCCGGAAATACCCCACCGCCCGCACCCGCAGGCCCTGCCGGTAGGCCGCCAGCAGCCAACCCAGCCCGCGCCCGGAGCCCAGATAACTGCTCGCCGCAAAAAGGATGGGGAGCAGGATTGCCAGCGCCGGAAACGCCGGGCCGCGAAACATCTGGGCCAGCCCGCCTTCCCCCGAGAGGCCCGGCGGAAGGTAGCCCAGCAGCTCGCCCATCAGGTATTGCTGGATCAGGTTGAGCAAATAGGTAAACCCTGCCGCGAGTACGCCCGTGAGGGCTCCGGCCAATGCGCTGTAGAGAATCAGGGGGCCTATTTGCATAACTCAAAACGCCGAACGCCGAGCGCCCGGTGATATCACCAAGATTGTACTTGGGAGATGGGTGTTCCTCGGGTGATTCGGACCGCCTCGAGCCCCAGCGCCCGATACCCTGAGCGAGTGGCGGCTCGGACCAGAACTCTGGGGTCTATGCCTTTATCCCAGAGGAACAGGGCCTCCTTCCGCACATCTAGGTCGGGACTGCTACCGCTAGAGTCGGTGCCTAGCGCGACCTCGACGTTGTGTTTGCCGTAGAGCGACCAGGGGAAGATGCCGCACTCGAGGCCCTCATTACTCCTAGGGCAAGAGATTAGTTTGCACCCGGCCTGCGCGATGATTTGCACATCGTTTTCATCCACCTGGACGCCGTGGACTAAGGTGATATGCGGCCCCAGCAGGCCCAAGTCGGCGAGGTATTCCACCGGGCTGATACCCGGTCCTCTCCAGGACGGGTTAAACGGGGCCATGAATTCCGCGAGTGGGCCGCTATTGTCGCGGAAGTAGCTGGTTTCTTCCGGGCTTTCGGCGATGTGGATTTGCACGGGGAAGTCCTCGAGGCCCGCGAACTCCACCAATTTCTTCATCAGCGGCGCACTGACGGTGTGTGCCGTGTGCGGCGAGATGCCGACTTTGGCACGACCTTCGCGCCGTTTCCAAGCGAGAAATTTGGGTTTGACTGAGTTGAAGATTTCGTCGGCCTGGTCAGGATTGCTACCCAACACCTCGCGGTAGAGCACGCCGGGCAGGGGAGAGTGCTCGAGCAGAAAATCCATCACCTCGTCCCGTGCCACGATGTCGCCAAAAGCACCCACGCGCAGGACCTCGAGTTCATTCAGACCCATCCTCGCTGCGTCTATCCCGCGCTCCGCACCGCCTGCGATGACCTGCTTGATAAACCCCGTGTAGGAGCCGCGATACAAGCTCAGCTTGGATAGATCAAGGTGTGTATGGGCATTGACGACGGGCGGGGTGAGGGCTTTGCCCCTGTGGATGATGTTTGCGGATGGGTAAGTTTGTCTGAGTTCCTCGAGCCCCCCAATCGCCGCCACATGCTCACCTACGACGACCAACCCGCCGTCCAGCATCGGCGTGCCAAAGCCGGTGTAGACCACTTCGGCGGTCCAGATTTCGGGCTCGAGGTTGATCGCATTCACGCGGGCTCCCTGCGCTGCAATTCGTCCGGGGTGGGCGGCTGGAAAATGCCCATATAGCCCCTGAGCTTTTCGGCGGGGATGTAGAACGTGCCGACAGGGAGGTTGGCGTTTCTCGCCTCGAGGCGTTCAAAAAGCGCCTCTTCCGACACCTCCAAATAGTGAACCTCGCTGCTGGCCCCGAGCCCGGCTGCCCCGACGCGGTAATCCTCGCGCTCCACCCGCGACCAAACTCCATAGTCCAGGATGACGTTTGCCCCGAGGGTGAGCCCCCGCGCCGCGACCTCCCAGAGCATTTCTTCGATCAGCGCGTGCCGGGCATCATGGGCGGGGCCGTCCACGTCTTGGCCGAACAGCCGGGTGCGCCAGTCGTCGGGGGTCAGGCGCAAGGCCGGGAGTTGGGCCTCGAGCCGCCGTGCGAGCGTTGTTTTGCCCGAGCAGGGGAGGCCAACCATGAGGCGAAGGGTTGCCACGAAATCAGCCTCGCTCCAGTACGTACCGGTTGGGGTTTCGCACGAAGTCTGTGGCGACATATCCTTTGGCGAAATAATGACCGAAAAACTGCCTCGAGTGAATCCGCCACATATTAGCCAAGCCCGTGTCCGTCTGCAAAATTTGCCCCCAGTCCTCGGGGATTTGGAAGAGGATTTGCTTTGACTCGAGGCCCAAATCCAGTTCCACCGGCTCCTCGCCGTGCACTGCGTTGGCCTGCGGAACCCCGTCCAGCTCAGGCTCGGGTTCGGGAACGTAGATGCGCCGATATACACGGTCCGAGCGCAAATCCCACAGCGCATATGCCCGGTCGGACGGAGCCCCGGCGTTGATACCCTTCATGCTGCCGTAGCAGTTGGGGATGTACTCGGCAAAGGTGATGCCCAGCTTGCGGAAGTTGAAGTTGGCGTTGACCCCGCGCATCGGGTCGAAGGTCCAGACGACCTGCTCGTAGCCGTTGCTCAAACACCAGTCGCGCTGGAAGCGTTTGAGCAGCAGCGCGGCGGGCGTTCCCCGATACTCTTCCAAAACGCCTGCCATATGCGAATGATGCCGCTCATTTCTGTGCGTGGGGAAGCCGAAGACGAAGCCTATAAGCTTGTCCCCGTCGTAAGCACCGGCCAGTAACCCGCCCTCGTGGACGAGCGCCATCATCGTTCCGGGGCGGATGGCATCGCTGGGGTCGCCCCAGATGGCGGCCTCCAAGCCTACAATCGCCCCAAACTCGTCGGGGTCGTGGATTTCTTTGATGTAAATATCCATTTTGTAGTGGTGAACCTCGTGTTCGCCCATCCGTCTCCGGGGTGTGAAGGGCGAAGACAAGCTTCGCCCCTACAGGTTACGGGTTTGCCGACAGGTACGCTGATTTCTGCGTCAGTTGAGTTATCAGGTCGCGCTTGGGGGTCACACCGATGCCGGGGCCTTGGGGGACGGGCATCATCCCGTCTTTCGATTCCAAGGCTTCCTCGATGATGTCCTCGTCCCAGTAGCGGCTGGCGCTGCTGGTGTCGCCTGGTTTGACGAACATCGGCAGCGCGGCGACGTGGATGTTCGCCGCTCGCCCGATGCCC
>PSMF01000005.1:0-39348 GCA_040290005.1 Meiothermus sp. | reverse complement strand
TCGAGCATCCCCCCCATCCACACCGGCAGCCCGTAGCTCTGCGTAATATCGTGAATCTTGCGGCTCGCCAGAATCCCGCCCACTCGCCCCGGCTTGAGGTTGATGACCCGCCCCGCCCCGATCTCCAGCGCCTTTCTCGCGTCCTCGGGTGAGGTGATGGATTCATCCAGGCACAGCGAGGTCGAGATTTCGCGTTGCAGCTTGGCGTGGTCGAGTATGTCGTCGAAGGCCAGGGGTTGCTCGATATAATCCAGCCGGGCCGCGTCCATCTGGCGGAAGGTCGAGGTGTGGTTGAGCGTGTAGGACGAGTTCGCGTCCACCGTCAAATTCGCGTCTGGATACGCCTCGCGCACTGCCATCAGCATCTTCACGTCCCAGCCGGGCTTAATCTTCAGCTTGACCCGCTTGTAGCCCTGCTCGAGTCCCTTCCCCACCTTCTCCACCGTGGATTCGATGCTCGGCTCGATGCCCAGCGAAATCCCCACCGGAATCTCTGTCCGCACCCCGCCCAGCACCTTCCAGAGCGGCGCGTTCAGGCTCTTGCACCACAAATCCCAGTAGGCCATCTCGAGCGCTGCCTTGGTCATCTTGTTGCCCCGGTACGGGCTGATGATGGCCCAGAGCGCTTCGGGATTGGCGATGTCTTGCCCCAGGACGCTGGGGAGGAGGAGGTGCTCGAGCAAAGCCCAGGCCCCGGCTATCGTCTCCTCGCGGTAGTGCGGGGTGTGCTCCATGACGGTCTCGGCATAGCCTTCTAAGCCCTCGCCGTAGAGCGTGAGCACCACAATATGGCGCTCGGTCTGAACGCCAAAACTGGTCTCAAAGCGGAACTTGAGCGGCAGGGAAATCAGGCGGAGTTCGGCGGCTTCGATTTTCACGAGCCTTATGCTAAGGCAGCGATGAGCGGTGAGCAATGAGCGAAGAGCTAAAGGCGTCCTACGTCGTACGCTTTACGCCCAAACCACTTCACATCCAGAACAAGACTTCTGGTCTCTTGATTTCAACGTCCCAGAGGTGAGCTGGGTTTTTAGCCTTTAGCGTACGACGTTGGACCTAAGACCTACGACCGCCCTGGCTCATCGCTGGTCGCTCATTGCTCATCCCGCCAAGCCAGGAAACACATCACCGGCGCCTCGGCGGTGTAGGGTTCGCCGTGGAAGCCGCCGAACAGCCGGAAGCGGAAACTGAAACCGCGTAACCAACGCTCGAGTTCGTACCGGGTGAAATAGCGCTGGGTGAGGGTGAAGGTCTGGCGCTTGAGCGTTCCACGTGGCGAAACTTGGTCTACCAGGTAGTGCGTGGTGAGCGACTGCACCGCCGCCTCGTGCTGCTGATGGATGAACACGCTCACGCCACCCTCGTAATCGCCCTCGTGCTGCAAAACCCCCTGCGGCCCGATGTGGGCAGGGTTATAGAGGTCAAAGGCCAACCGCCCGCCCCGCGCCAGACCCTTGGCGATGCCCGCCATCGCCGCGTCCTGGTCCTCCACGGTGTATAGGTGCATGAAGGCATTGAACGGTGCGATGATCAAGGGATATTTGCGCATCTGTTTTACCCCGTCCAGGTCGCGCATGTCGCCGTCTATCCACTTCACCGGCAGGCCCTCGGTCCCCTCGGCCCCCAGGCGGCGCATCGCCCTGGAGGGCTCGAGCGCCACCACCTCCACGCCCCTTCGCGCAATCGCGCGGGTCACGCGGCCTGTCCCCGCGCCGAGTTCCAGCACCGGGCCGCCGTAGTCTTCAGCTAAGCGGGTGTAGAACTCAAAATCGTCGGTATAATGCGCGTAGTTGAGGGCGTAGAACTGGGCGATGGGGTCGTAATCCACGGCAAAACTCTACCTCACCTTGCGTGTAGCACAAAACGTATATACAATGTATTGCGCGTTTCGAGTGGGATGAAGAAAAACGTCTTGCGAACCTCGAGAAACACGGCCTCGATTTTGAAGATGCCTGGAAGGTGTTCGAGTCGGATTATTTAGAGATCAAGGACGCCCCTGAGGACTATGGTGAAGACCGGTTCAAGGTGTACGGGATAGCAGACTTTGAGGTCGTCATCGTGATACACACCCCAAGGCCAGAGGTTATCCGCATCATTTCAATGCGAAAGGCAGATAGGGATGAAACCAACTTCTACTACGAACAAATCAGCTACCAAAACCAAATCGCAGACCGACTGGAACCGCATTTTTCGGATGCGGGGCGAGGATATTGATTACTCTGACATACCCAAGACCACGCCCGAAGAGTTCGCTCGAGCCGTCGTTCGGCAGGGCCTCAAACCCAAGCCACCTAAAGAACTCGTTAGTTTGCGTATAGACCAGGATGTACTCGAGTGGTTCCGCGCCAGGGGTAAAGGCTATCAGACGCAGATAAACGCGCTTCTGCGGGCGTATATGGAAGCACACGAGGAGTAGGGATTTACCTTGTTTTCTTTGAAATATTTCCTCACTTCATCAAACACCCGGATTTCATCGCCCAACTCACTAAACTCACTATCGGATTTCAGTGGCTGATGCTGTTTGAGGAATTCGATTGCTTGTTGTGTGTTCATGATTTCTACGTCTGAGAGGAAGAAGCCTCGAGCCTCTCCTTCCCGAAATACGGCCTCACCGCCTCCGGCACGCTCACCGTCCCGTCCTCGTTCTGGTGGTTTTCGAGCAGCATCACCAGGATGCGCGGGGTGGCGAGTGCCGTGTTGTTGAGGGTGTAGGCGTAGCGCACCTTGCCATTCGCGTCCCTGTACCGCAGGTTGGCCCGCCGCGCCTGCCAGTCGAGCAGCGCCGAGCAGGAGTGGGTTTCGCGGTATTTCCCCTCGCTGGGAACCCAGGTCTCCAGGTCAATCTGCCGGTACTTGCCCAGCCCCATGTCGCCGGTGGAGACCTCGAGCACGCGGTACGGGAGTTCCAGCGCCTGCAAAATCCCCTCGGAGATGCCGAGCATGGTCTCGAACAGGCGGTTAGACTCCTCGAGGTTGGCCCTGCACATCACGTACTGCTCGACTTTGTAGAACTGGTGAACCCGCATCAACCCGCGCACGTCCTTCCCCGCCGAACCGGCCTCGCTACGGAAGCAGGGGGAGAGGGCCGAGAGGAGCTTAGGAAGCTCGGCTTCGGGCAAAATTTCGCCGGAGTAAAGGTAATTCAGCAGCACCTCGGCAGTCCCTGCTAAAAAGGCTTCATCGTTGTTGACGGAATACACTTGGTCGCGTGCGGTGGGGAACTGCCCGTGCCCGTACAGCACGTCTTCCTTGGTGAGTGAGGGGACGCTCATGGGGGTGAAGCCCGCCGCCACCATGCGGTCTACCGCGAAGCGCAGCAGGGCTTGTTCGTAAATCGCCAGGTCGCCCTTGAGGATGTAGCTGCGCGAGCCGGAGACTTTGGCGGCCCGCTCGAAATCGCCCCAACCGTTCTTTTCAATGAGGGCCACGTGGTCCAGCGGCTCAAAGAGGAAGGTGTGCGGCGTGCCGTGGACTCGAGTCTCGACGTTGAAGCTGTCGTCGGGGCCGACGGGAGCGCCTTCCCAGGGGATGGTGGGGGTGAGGTAGAGCAGGTTTTTGAGCTTGAGGTCGAGTTCGCGGAGCTGGGGCTCGAGTTCGGCGAGCTGATCGCCAATCGCCTTGCCCTTTTCGATGAGCGCCGCGCGTTCTTCGGGTTTGGACTTCCCGGCGGCTTTGGCGTTGGCGTTGCGCTCGGCTTGCAGGGCCTCGGTCTGGCGCTTAAGGTCGAGAACTTGTTTGTCGAGCGTCAATAGCTCGTCCAGGTTGAGCGTACCGCCCTTCTCCTCGAGGGCCTTGCGCACGATTTCGGGATTTTCGCGGATGAACTTGAGGTCAAGCATAAGAGGTTTACCGTTGAACGTTAACCGTTGACCGAAACTACGGCGGTGAACCGTAAACGGTCAACGGTTAACGTTTTACTCGAGGACGCGGGGCACTTTGAACATCCCGTCTTCCTTCTCGATGGCTACGGATAACGCTTCTTCTTGTGAGAGGGAAGATCGAATCTCATCCGGGCGCAGGACGTTGCTGAGTTCGACGGGCCGGGCCATCTCGGGCAAGCCTTCTGTGTCGAGTTCGTTGAGCTTCTCGAAAAAGCCCACGATGGAGCGCAGTTCGCCCCCCAGCTTGGCCTCTTCCTCGCTCGAGAGCGCCAGGCGCGAGAGGTTGCCCAGGTGGTGAATCAGTTCTGGAGTAATCTCCATGAGCGTTATTCTCGAAGGTCGAAGGTCGAAAGTCAAAGGTCGAAGGTCAAAGACTTCGGCCTGAAGACATGGCTCCTGTCCTGGACAGCAAAAACAATGGCTGAGAACCATCATCCTGGACGTGAGGTGATTTCAAGCGTTTTGTGTCTTGCGTTTGGCGTTTGGCATTCCGCGTTAGACTCTCCCTATGTCCCCCGAAGAGTTCAAACGCATGGGCTACGCGCTGATTGATTGGATTGCCGAGTACCGAGCTAAGGTCGAAGAACTCCCCGTGATGGCGCAGGTTCAGCCGGGCGAAATCAAAGCCTTGTTCGAGAAAACCCCTCCCCAACAGGCGGAAGGGCTCGAGGGCATCCAAACCGAACTAGGGGCGCTCCTCCCCGGCCTCACCAACTGGCAAAGCCCCAGCTTCTACGCCTGGTTTCCCTCCAACGCCCCGTTTTCCTCCGTCCTGGCGGATATCGTCGCCACCGGGCTGGGCCAGACCGGCATCACCTGGCAGGCTTCGCCGGCCTTGAGCGAGGTCGAGGAAGTGATGATGGGTTGGCTGCGGCAGATGTTCGGCCTGCCCGAGACCTTCCAGGGCGTGATTCAGGACACCGCGTCCACCGCGACCTTCGTGGCGTTTTTGACGGCCAGGGAGTGGGCCAGCGGCTATTCGCAAAACCGGGGCGGGTTGCAAGGCGAGGCGAAGCCGCTCACCGTCTACGTTTCCGACCAGGCCCATAGCTCCGTTCCCAAGGGCGCTTTGCTGGCCGGGTTCGGGAAGGACAACCTGCGTTTGGTTGAGACGGATGAGGCCTTTGCGATGCGGATGGATAAGCTCAGAGAAGCTGTAAAGCGCGACATTGCCGAGGGTCGCAAACCCTGCATGATCGTCGCGGCTGTCGGGACTACCGGTTCCACCGCGATTGACCCGGTGCGAGAAATCGCTGAGCTTTGCCAGAAACACGGTATCTGGCTGCACGTGGACGCAGCGATGGCGGGTTCCGCGATGATTCTGCCCGAGTGCCGTTACCTCTGGGACGGCGTGGAGCACGCCGATTCGGTCGTCATCAACCCGCACAAATGGCTGGGCATGGCTATGGACCTCTCGGCCTACTTCGTGCGCGAGCCGGAGCACCTGATTCGGGCGATGTCTACCAATCCGTCGTATCTGATGAGCGGGGCCGAGGCGCGAAACTACAAGGACTGGGGAATCCCGCTGGGGCGACGGTTTCGCTCGCTCAAGATTTGGTTCGCGCTCAAGGACCAGGGCGTCGAAGGCTTGCAGGCCCGGCTGCGGCGGGATATCGAGAATGCCAAGTGGCTCGAGGCCCAGGTCCGCGCCACGCCGGGTTGGAAGGTCCTGGCTCCGGTTCCCCTGCAAACCGTCTGTGTGCGCCACGAGCCCGAAGGACTTAGCGGCGAAGCGTTGGACCAGCACACGCTGGACTGGGTAAGCCGAGTCAACCGCTCAGGTCGAGCTTTTATCACCCCGGCGAAACTGAGAGAGCGGTGGATGGTCCGCGTCAGCATCGGAGCCGAGCCCACCGAGCGTCATCACGTCGAGGCTTTGTGGCAACTGATGCGCCAGGAAGCCGAAAAGGTGGAGGTCACGGGCCGTTGACCGTTCAGCGTCAACCGTTGATCGCAAATGCTTTCACTGCGACAAAAGCCGCAGCAAAGCCTCACTCGATTCTCTATATCCTGCTCGCCATTCATGGCACCGCAAACCCAGGGGGTGACGAAGCTTTGGCTGAGCCGGATATGCTCGTTTCGCCGCGAAGCGGGGTGGGGCTTAATGCCGCGCGATGAATTCAAACCCATCCTCACCGACGACGGCTCCCCGACACTCATTCACCCCGAGTTTGGCGTGACGTACAGCTCGAGACACGGCGCACTTCTTCAAGCCACCGAGCTTTACTTGAAGTTAACCGGGACGCATCAGCACCTGAAACCCAAGGTGCTCGAGGTCGGCTTCGGCCTTGGGATGAACTTTCGGGTTACTCTCCAGGACGCGATTACTCGAGGGTTGAGAATCGAGTACCTGACATATGAGCAGTTTCCGGTGAGTAGGGAAGTGCTCGAGTCCGTTTCCATCGCGCTTTCCCCCCAGGCAGAGGCGATCTGGAACGAACTGCTCGAGGTTTGGCCGCAGCCCGGAACACTCGATCCTGTCATCCTCGAGGGCGAATGGGGAAGACTCGAGGTTCGCTTCGAGGACGTGGCTCGTTCATCCTTCCCGCGCGGCTGGGCGACAGCAATCTACCTCGACCCCTTCGACGCGGAGGTGAATCCTGAGCCTTGGAGCCCTGAGGTCTTGCAGGAGCTTTATTGTGCTGCCCAGCCGGGAGCTTTTCTGGCTACATATTCAGTAGCCGGTCAGCTTCGGCGCGACTTGGAAGAGGCCGGTTTTAGCGTGCGAAAGGTAGATTTGCGGCAAACTTTGCCGCAGGCTAGGAAGCGGTTTTGGCTTCAGGCCTGCGTGTCCTCTGAAACCTTACCGTAGCGCTCGAGCAGGTCTTCTCGAGTCATATACGAAAGCTCGGCCTTGCTGCGCTCGCGCTTGGGAGCCTCGCCCCGGTAGAGCCAGAGGAACCACAAGCTTGCAAATGTGGCGATGAACTCGTCCCTAGCGGGCAGAGGCGCGGCTTTGAACCCGATTACCTTGGCTCCGTGCGCCAGGTAGCTGTAGCCGTAAATCAGCCGAATTTCGGGGTCGGCCTGGACGTGTTTGGCGACCTCCTTGAGGCTCTCGCGGAAGGCCCGCAGGACCTGCATGGGGCTCAGCCCAGATAGGCGGGCGGACTCGAGGTGCACCTCGTAGCAGGGGGCACCCACTGGGATTCCCTCGACGGAGGGGCCAGGGAAAGGCTTTTTCTCGAGGCGGAAGATGTCGAAGGGCCGGAACCCGGCGCGGAAGTTCCCGTGCTCCCGGTCGTAGCGCTCGTCAAAGCCCTGCAAAGCCCGCAGGATGCCGCCGCGCACGTTTAGCGGCTGCATGCTCATCTCGTCCATTCGCACGGGCTGGTAGCCCAGCTCTTTGAGGCGGGGAAGGAGGTGCTCCAACACCCTCAGGGTGCGCTCGGGGCCGTCGTGGAAGAGCAAAACCGAGCCAGGTTTGGTGTAAAACACCAGTCGGGCGGCGATCTCCGCCGGGCTCTCCTCCAGCCAGTCGCGCGATTCGGTGTCCCACAGGGCGATTCTTTTACCCAGTAGGAATGCGATGGGGCGCGTGAAAAGGGAGTGGATGCCCCACGGGGGGCGGTATAGCCGTCCCGGACTCCGGGCGATATGGGTCCATTCGGTCCAGGGGGCCATCAGCACGGCAGGGCGATGCCAATAGCCGTGTGTTTCTATCTGATGCCCAGCCTGACGTAATTTTTCGACCAGCTCTGGGTGTTTCTCGGCTTGCCGACCGGTGAGGAAGAAGGTGGCTTTTTCACCGTGTTGGTGAAGGAGCTCGAGGATTTCTCCCGTCCGCTGAGACGGCCCGTCATCGAAGGTCAGGGCGATTTTGGATTCGGCCCGGCTGCCCCAGGCCAATGCCCCCAGTCCCATCAAGCGGAATAGGAAGTCGGTTAAGCCGTAGAGCAGCAGGACAAAACCGATCAGGAGCGCGATTTCCAGAACGGCCTCCACAACGCCGCGACATAAAACAGGCTGAGCACCAGGAAGATTCCCCCGGCGAGATAGAAGGGAGCCCGCAGGCCAACGGTCTGGGCCAGGGTTTGCCCGACCACCGGCCCGAGGGCAGTCCCTAGACCCTCCACCGCCATCAGCGTGCCCCATACCGCGGCTCGATTCCCTTCGGGGAGCAGCTTAACCACCAGGGCGTTCCAGGCTGGGCTGAAGCCGGCGATGCCGATGCCTGCCGCCGCCGCCGCCAGCAGCAGACCAGGGAGGCCCGACCCAACGGCCATCAGGATCAGCGCTATGCCCAGGAGCCCCAGCCCTCCGATCAGTAACCAGCGGGGGCTGCGTTTATCCGCGTGACGGGCCGTCCAGGGGGTGAGGCCATACGAGAGCACCCCGCCCACCCCCACCAGCGCGACGATCCAGACCCCTGCAATCCCCACCGCTTTGGCATAGGGGAAGATGAGCTGGCTAAAGAGCATCGGGGCGAAGGTCTGCCCAAAGGCGGCAGGAATAAACAGCAACAGGCGAGTCCAGGGGTAATATTCCTGGCGTGGCGGGGGTGGAACCCGTTCGGGGCGGAAGATCAGGGTCAGGGCGGTGAGGAAGGCCAGGGCTTGGGCCACGATCATCAGCTTGAGGGCCAAGTTGGGATCGAGTTTGGTCAAGAAGCCCACCCCCAACCCACCCAGCCCGATCCAGGGGGCTACCAGCATGTTGGTGAGGGTCAGGGCGCGGCCTTCGCGGCCCTTCACCGCTTGGCGGCTGCTCAGAGTCATCATCCCCGGCACCACCGCCGAGAGCGAGATGCCCCAGACGATGCTCAGGGCGAAGAGTAACAGCGGAGATTCGGCGGCGGGGACAGCTAAAAGCGCCAACAGGCCGACTGCTGCACCACCCGCCGCCACCAGACCCAGACCAAAGCGCTGGACCAGATAGCCGCCGATCCCTCGCCCGAAGCTGTCGGCCAGCAGGTGCAGGGTGAAGGCGGTGCCGGTGACGGTCCAGGTCAGACCCAGCTCGCGTACGTGGACCGGTAGGTAGCCACCGTAGAAACCGCTGCGCACCCCCTCCAGGAGCCCCCAGGTGAGGATCAGCCGCAATAAAGGTGACAGACCCCGCAGCCGCCAGGGGGAAATGCGCTGTACGTTCCGAATCCGCACGCCTTAGAGTATACCTGTGCGCATCTCGGTGGTGATTCCAGCTCGCAATGAGGAAGCATATATTCAGGCCTGTCTACGGGCGGTGAATACCCAAACCCTCAAACCCGACGAAATAATCGTGGTGGACAATGGTTCCACCGACCGTACGCCGGAGATTGCGGCCGCGCGGGGGGCTAAGCTGGTGAGCTGTCCAACCCCCGGCGTGGCAGCGGCCCGGCAGGCCGGGCTGGAAGCTGCCACCGGAGACTGGGTGGCGACGACCGACGCGGATTCGCGGCCTGTAGCGGGGTGGCTCGAGGCCCTGCGCGCCCATATGGAAGACAGTGTGGCACTCTACGGCCCGATGCGGATGTTCGACCTGCCCTGGCTGCAAGAGGAGCTGACCGAAGTCGGGTACGGCGCCTTCCTCAAGCTGATGGCGCTCTTGCGGCGGCCTAACCTGGCCGCGGCGAACATGGCCTTTGACCGGCGGGCGGCCCTCGAGGTGGGTGGCTACCCGGCGGTCGAGGCCCAGGAGGACGTGCTTCTAGGACTGCGGTTGCGGCAAAAAGGCCGGGTGCGCTATGTCCGGGACGCCCTGGTCCTGACCAGCTCGAGGCGGGTCAAGGGAGGGTGGGGCCGGTTTTTCGCCCAGCAGCTTCGTAACCTCAGCGGGAACCCTGGAGGGTATTTCGCGGCAGGCGGGGGAAGGGAATCTTGAGCCGCCGCGGCTCGACCTCGACGAGCTGGGTGGCCTGATCGTAGACCTCCACGATGGCCTCGGCGACCCGCTTGGCGCTGCGCCGGTTGGCGAAGGCCCGCGCTCCCTGGCTGAAGCGCAGCCGGAGTTCCTCGTCGCGCAGCAGCTCGAGGGCCCGCTCGGCCATGCTCCGGTAGTCGCCCACCCCGACCAAGTACCCGCTCACCCCCACCTCCACCCCGTCCATCGCCCCTTCAGCCCGCACCGCCACCACCGGAACCCCCACGGCTTCGGCCTCCCAAATCACCAGGCCCTGGGTTTCAGTCGTGCTGGCGAACAAAAACAGCTCGGCCATCCGGTAGTACCCGCCGATCCGCTCGTACGGGACTCGCCCCACGAAGGTCACGTGCTGGGATAAGCCGAGGTCAGCGGCCAGCTGCGCCAGCTCTTCTTGCTGCGGGCCGATGCCCACCAGAGCCAGGTGGGCATCGCTCTCCTTGCGGATTTCCCCCAGCGCCCGGATCACCACATCCACGCTTTTCTCCTCGCCCAGCCGCCCCACGTGCAACAGGCGGCGTTTGCCCGAGGGCCAGGGCGAAACCGGCTCGGGGGCGCTCTCGAGGATATCGGTGTCGATCCCGGTGGGGATCACCCGAATCTCGCGCTCGACCTCGTAGAAGTTCTCGACCAGCTCGGCAAAACTCTGGGTAGGGGCGATCACCAGGTCGGCCCGGTTATAAAAAGCCTGACAGACCCTGGTCATCAAGCCGGTGTACTTTTCCAGTGTAGCCACGCCGGGGATGTAGTGAGCGTACTTCTCCAGGTGGGTGTGAAACGTCGAGACGTGGGGCAGGCGGTGACGGTAGGCCAGCCGTGCCCCCCAGATGCCGATGAACAGCGGGTCGTGGGTGTGGAAAATCTCGAACTCGGTGGGGAGCTGGCGGCTGGAGGGCATGGCGAGCCGCTGCCCCTCGAAAAAGGGGTAGGGAACGCTCGGAACCCGCACCACCCACTCCTCTTGCCGGTCGTATTCAGGGATTTCGGGGGCCAAAACCCAGGCTTCGTGGCCCATCCGCCGCAGCTCACGCATCAGCAGGTAGACACTGGTGGCGACCCCGTTGGGGCTGGGCAGATAAGCGTCGGAGAACAGCCCGACCCGGTATAAACGCACGGGACTATGTTAGCACATCGGGTTTACGCCTTTAGGGACGTGAGAAAGGGGCTATTAGAGCCTCGAGGCCACCAACCGCTCGCGCCTGGCACCATACATCCGTTTCGCCGCCAAACGGGGTGAGGGGGGTTGGCTCGAGACGTGGACGACCGACGCGCGTAGGGGCGCACAGCTGTGCGCCCCTACAATCTCCGTGAGCAGATAGGCCAGATGTAAGGACGTAAGGAGTCACCGATTAGCGTAACGATTTGGCATTTGACGCACGGGGCTTGTAGCCCTACGTCCCGCGAAAAACCTCTAGCGGGCTCGAGTCCGGTTCGGCAGCGGACCGCTGCCGTCCTTCCAGCCCCGCCGGATGATCTCCCAGCCTTTACGCCGGTGCAACCACAGGAAATGAACCATCTCCGCGAAGAGGTGCCAGCTCCAGGCCGCCTTGCCCAGCGGACCCCAGGAGGTGGTCCGCAGCATCCACAGGCGGTTACGCACCTCGAGGTAGAAGCGCTCCGGGTCGTTTTGGGCAGGCGGGTTGGGGCTGCTGGTCTTGTGGACGGCCACGCTGTCGAGCACCCAATAGCCGTACTCCCGGCGCAGGATGGCCCCGGTCCATTCCACGTCGTCGTTCCAGAGGAAGTATTCGGGTATGGGCAAGCCGTAGCGCTCCACGGCCTCGCGGCGGACCAGCACCGAGGCATAGACTGACCAGCGAATGGGCAGCAGCCCGTATTGCAGCGCTTCCCAGACGTGTTTGGGACGGCGGATGTCAATCCAAGGGAGGTTATAGGGGTGGAGCTTGAGGTCGCGCCAGACATCGCGGCTGAGCAGGAGCATGGGCTGTGTACCTAGCTTATCGGTGAGTTCTAAGGCTCCCAGGAGCTTCTCGAGCGCGTCGGGGCGTGGCTCGCAGTCGTCGTCCATCAGCCAGCACCACTCAAACCCTTGGGCAAAAGCCGCTTTCAGGCCGTAGTGGGCTCCCCCGGCACAGCCGGTGTTTTCGGATTGCCGCACCACCTCGACGCTGGGAAACCGCTCGGCCACCATGCTCAGGGTGTCGTCGGTGCTGGCGTTATCGAGCAGCAGGATGTGGTCGGGTTCTACCGTCTGCCGCTCGATAGCTTGCAGGGTTTCTTCCAAGAGGGCCTTGCGGTTATAGGTGATGACGACGGCACAGACTCGTTTACCCACCCGGCTATCCTAACAAACCTGGGGTTTCACCCAAAGCCACCAAACTCAACTTAAGCCCCTAAGCTGTAAACCCCTCTTTTACTGGGCACAAGAGAGTCAGCCATGTTTGACCCTACGTTCAGGACGGGGATTTCGAGGTTTTGATTGTACCCTCCCCGAGGGCTAAATGGACACTGGCCTAACGCCGGGCTAGCACAATGGGTTCGGCTTCGATTCGGGCCCCAACCGCGACGGTCTCGGAGGGGAGGGTGTGTAACCCCTCCTCTATACCGCGCAGCACCACTTTCCAACCCGGTAGGCGGTTGCGCCAGAGGTACACCGGTATCTGCCCAAGGATGTTGAGAAACAGCCAGACTTTCTCCAGCCAGTGGAAGGCATCGCCGCGCAGCACCCAGATGCGGTTTCGCACCTCGTAGAAATAGCGCTCCCCGATAGAAAGTGCGGCGATATATGGGGTTTTGGTCTTGTGAACCACGACGCTGTCCCTGACGAAGACCACCAACTCCCCCCTGGCGATGCGCCCGAAGTACTCCAAGTCGTCATTCCAGGTGAAAAAGCTGTAATAGGGCAGGCCGTATCGCTCGACCACGCGGCTCGGCACCAAAACCGAGACGAACGACGACCAGCGCTGGGGCTGGCAGCCGAGTTGGGCCAGCCGGTGGCGCAGGTGCAGCCGCTTCCAATCCGGCGGGGTATGGTTCATCGGGTGGGGCTTGCCGTCGGTCCACAGGGCGATGCTGCCCAGCGCCCCGACCCTGTACCCCGAATTTTCCAGCCGTCTCTGGGCCTCGAGCAGCTTTTCGAGCGCATCGGGCTGGGGCACGGCATCGTTGTCCACCAGCCAAATCCAGTCCGCGCCGCCCTCGTAGCCTGCCCTGAGCCCCTCGGCGAAGCCCCCCGAGCTACCGAGGTTGTTCTTCCCGCGCACCAGACGTACCCTGGGGAACTCCTGTCGGACCATCTCGGCGGTCCCGTCCTGGCTGGCGTTGTCCCGCACCCACACCACATCCGGCGGGCGGGTCTGACCCAAGACCGCGCGAATACACTCCCTCAGCAACTCACGGCGATTAAAGGTGGGGATGACCGCCCAAATCGTCTCACCCATACTTTCCTCCAAATAGCACCAGACCGAAATCTGGCGGGCCGAACGCTGGCCGTTCGGCGCTAACATCGGTGCATTATGGCTTGAGCGCTTTATGAATAGTGTTAGCTATCTCGAGCAAGGCCCCCGGCGGCCCGTTGCGCTCCCGGCCCTCTTTCTGCGCCTCGCTGCGGACCGGTCCGTCGGGCAATCGCTCGCGCACCGCCTCGGCGATCACGGTTGGATGGGCCTCTACCAGCCTGAGCGCCTTGCCCAGCAGCCGGGTCTGCCGAAGCGCGTTGGGACGCACATATTGTGGCCCACGGGTGGGGAAAGCGACCACCGGAAGTCCCATCCCCGCGGCCTGTTCGTTGGCGGTCCCGGCGGTGCCAACCGCGACCCTGCCCACATGCAAAATCGCCGAGAAGGCCCGGCGCAGCAACCAGACCCTAATCTGTTCTTTAGTCAAAAGCGCCGTATGCTCGTCTTGGACCTCGAGCCCCCATCCCTGGGGAACCGGAACCTCGCCGAAATCCCCTGCCCAGGCCACTAAGGGCTGCATTTCAGGGAGCAAAGCGGCGGTTTTCAGCATCATCGGCAGACTGAAACTCACGTCCCCGCGCGTTCCGGGCAGCAATACCAGTACCGGCTTGCCGTCCAGCACCGGGCTCAGGTCGCGTTCGGGCGGCCCCAGGGTATCCATCGCCATGCTGCCGACAAACTTGGCCTTGTTCATGCCGAGTTCCAGCGCCCTGGTTTCACTCAGCTTGTCCCGCACGTAGACGGCCTGTACGTAGCGGTGCATCCAGCGCTCGTAAGCCAGATAGTCCTCGGCCCCGAACTGGTTGAACTGCTTGAGCCGCTCCCAGGTGGTGCGTTCGCCCCAGTAGTAGCGGGAAATCTGCGGTTGGAGGTGGAACAAAGGAGCTTTGCCAGCCCAGTGCGCCAGGACCCCCACGAACAGCGAGTAGGAGTCGCCTACCACGGCAATCGCGCCCACCTCAGGCCCGGTTTTACGGGCGATGCGCCACTGCTCGAGGCTGTCTCCGATAAACCCCGCCCGCAAGTCGGCAATCAGGTTGGCCGGGCTGTTGAAGGGGAATCCCCCCGAAGGCATCGGCTTTCGCGGCCCCAGGATAGCTTTTGCTACGCCTTCGTAGCGCTTGCCCTCGCCGACCAAGGGGAGGGCAAGAACTTTGGCCTCGAGGTGTTTCGCCAGGGTTGCCCCGATTAGGTCCTCGGCGTTTCCCCCGGAGATAATGAGCACCTGAGGCATATCTGCCCGACATAATACTCTCAGCGAGAGCGACCAGTCCTGTGAACTCTCCCTCCTTCTCCTAGGGCCAGAGTGCGTACACTGTTGGGGTTGCATGGCTAACGAAACGGTCTCCAAAACCCTAGTTTCGCACTATCTGCCGGGCCTGCCGCAAGTGGCGCGGGCCAAGGTTTTTGCCGAGCAGCCCGGCCCCAAGGTCTTGCTGATGCCCGAGGAGCGTCTGGGCCTGTACGCCGACTTGGCCGCTTTTGGGGTTTCGGCCTATGTGGACCCGGGCCTCGAGGCAATTGGCGAGGCTGAAACCGTGGTGATGAGCTACGCGCAGGCCCTCGAGCCCTTCCCCGCCGACCCCGAGGCTTGGCGGCTGGTGCTGGAGGTCGGGTGGCGCTACCTCCGCGACGAGTTGCTCGACCAACTCTTTCGCATGGGCTACGCGCGCGAGGAGGATTTGCGTGTTCAGGGCGAGGTGTTGGAGCTTGGAGATTTGCGCCTGGAGTTCTTCGGCGACGAGCTGGATGGGTTGCGGGTCGGCGGGCAAAGCAAAAAACGCTATGTTTTGGCCGCGCGGGAGGGCAAGGCCGAGATTTGGGACTCGTTCAAGGTGTTGCACTTCCCCGGCACAGTCTTTCTCGATACGCCCGCCGTGGCGCCGCCCGAGTTGCTGCGTCTGCTCGAGGGCCGCGACCTCGTAACCTTTGGCCTGGGCAGCTTGGAATTGCCTTCGCTCGATTTAGGTTTACGGGCTTTGCCACCGTTTCGCGCTAGAGTCTCGCAGTTCGTCGAGGACATAAAAAGTTGGCTTGGCGACGGCTACTCCGCCGTGCTGTTCTACCGCCACGCCAAGTCGAGAAGTTATTTGTTATCGAAGCTCGAGGGGCTGAAAACCACATCCACTTCGGCTCTCAACCCTCAACCCTCAACCCTCAACTTGGTTCCCGCTCCCTTCGAGGGCGCGTTCCTGGATGCCGCGAACAAGACCGTCTACCTCACCGAGGCCCACCTCTACGCCTTCGGCGCGGCGGAAGTGGTGCGGGCGCGGCGGGTCACGGGCGACTTAGAAGACCCCGGTGCGCTCGGCGTGGGCGACTTCCTGATTCACCCGGAGCACGGCATCGGGCAGTATTTGGGGTTGGAAACTCGAGAAGTATTGGGTGCTAAACGTGACTATCTCGTGCTGCGGTTTGCAGGTGAGGGCCGCATGTATCTCCCCGTCGAGCAATTGTCCCTGCTCAAGCGGCATCCGGGAACCACCGACGACCCGCCCGCGCTTTCTTCCTTGGGCAAGGGCGAGTGGCGGCGGACCAGGGAAAAGGCCCAGAAGGATGCCGAGGAACTGGCCCAGCGAATGCTTGTCCTGCACGCCAAGCGCGAGGCCACGCCAGGGCGGGCCTGGGGGCCGCTGCCGGACTGGGACCCGCTGATCGAGAAAAACTTTCCATACCAGCTCACCGCCGACCAGCAGAAGGCCCTCGAGGAAACCATGCGCGACCTCGAGGCCCCCCGCCCGATGGAGCGGCTGATTTCAGGCGATGTCGGCTTCGGCAAGACTGAGGTTGCCATTCGCGCGGCGGCTCGGGTAGTGGGACACGGGGCGCAGGTCGCCGTTTTAGTCCCCACCACCTTGCTCGCCGAACAGCACACCCAGACCTTCCGCGAGCGTTTCGAGGGCCTGCCGGTGCGGGTGGCGGGGCTTTCGCGCTTCACCTCCGACCGCGAGGCGACGGAGATTTTGCGGGGGCTCGAGTCCGGCGCGGTGGACATCGTGATCGGCACACACCGATTGTTGTCGTCCGACATCAAGCTCAAAGACCTCGGTTTGCTCGTGGTGGACGAGGAACACCGCTTTGGGGTGGGCCAGAAAGAGCGCATCCGTGAGCTAAAAGAAGCGGTGGATACGCTGTTCCTCTCGGCCACACCGATTCCCCGGACGCTCTACAGCGCCTTGTTGGGTTTGCGCGACCTGTCCAGCATCCAGACCCCGCCGCAGGGACGTAGGCCCATCCAGACCGTGCTTTCCCCCTACGACCCCGCTTTAGTTCGTACCGCCGTGATGGACGAGATCGAGCGCGGCGGCAAGGCGTTCTACGTCCACGACCGGGTGGCAACGATCCTGGCGCGTCGAAGGTATTTAGAGGCCCTCATTCCCGAGGCGAGAATCGGCGTGGTCCACGGCCAGCTCAGCGAGGCTGATGTCGAAGAGACCATGGTGGCCTTCTCCGAGGGGGCCTTCGACATGCTGCTGGCGACGACGATTATCGAGAGCGGCTTGGATATCCCTGAGGCCAACACCATCATCGTAGAGCGGGCCGATAAGCTCGGGCTGGCCGCGCTGTACCAGCTTCGGGGCCGTGTAGGACGGCGCGACCAGGAAGCCTACGCCTATCTGTTCCACCCCTTGCGGTTAACTGAGGGGGCCGAGCGCCGCCTGAGCGCCATCGCTGACCTCTCGGATTTGGGGTCTGGACACCTCCTGGCCGAGAAAGATATGGAGATTCGCGGGGTGGGAAACCTGCTGGGAGCCGAGCAGCACGGGTTTATCCGCGCGGTGAGCTTGGAGGTCTATACCGAGCTCCTCGCCGATGCCGTTAAGAAACTCAAAGGCGAGCGCGTGGAGCCCGAGCGCCACGTCACCCTCGACCTCTCGCTCTCGGCGCGGCTCACACCGGAGTACATTCCCAGCGCGGCGGCCCGCAGCCGCTATTATGGCCGTTTGGCGGAGTGCAAGAACTTAGCGGGCCTCTCGCGGATCGCCAAGGAGCTCAAAGAGCGCTATGGCCCGGCTCCCGAGGAGGTCGAGAACTTCCTGGATTTGAGCAAGCTGCGCGTCCTGGCCGAGGGCAAGGGCGTTGTATCCATCACCGAAGACATGCTCTACCTTAACATCGCCTTTGACCGCTCCAACCTCGACTACGACGCGGCTGCGCTGCGTGGGCTGCCTTTCCGCGCGGAGACTACGCAGTATCCACCCGGTTTCCGTATCCCTAAGAAGCTCGTGAAGCCGAGCGAGTACGTGGGGGCTATCAGCGACGTGCTGTATCTCGTGGATTAGCATTGGAGACTCCTTGATTTCTGAATCTGCTCCTCAGAACGGCGCTTCCTTTATCCTCGGCCTGCCTGAGTTTCGCTTGATGCTCCTCTCGAGCGCCGCCGGTACGCTCGCTGGGGCGATGCTTGCCGTAGTCATCGGCTACCAGGTCTACGAACGCACCCACAACCCGCTCTCGCTCGGCATTCTCGGGCTGGTCGAGGCGATTCCGGCTCTGTCCTTCGCACTTTTGGGCGGGCACGTGGCGGACCGCTTCGACCGGCGCGGTATCCTGCTCACCACACGAATTGTGGCGCTCGGGTGTGCGCTGTCGCTTGCGGCCCTGTCGCAAGGTGCGGTGCTCGGATTGATCGCCGTCTACGCCGTGGTTTTCGCGGTGGGCATCGCCAGGGGCTTCGCCGACCCCGCTTCGGGGGCGCTCGAGGCCCAGGTGGTGCCGCGCGAACATCTGGCGCGGGCCTCGACGTATCTCTCGAGCGCCTGGCAAGCCTGCGCGATTGTCGGCCCGGCGCTGGGCGGGGTGCTATACGGCGCATTGGGTGCTACAAACGCCTTTTTGATTGGGGCTGCGTTCTACTCTGTTTCGGTGCTCTGCGTGTGGGGCATCCATCCGAAGCCCGTGCCGCCCGTGCCGGACGCGCAGGAAGAATCGGTTTGGGACAGCATCCGCGCCGGATATCGCTACGTCTTCAGCCAACAGGTGCTGTGGGGCTCGATGGCCCTCGACCTATTCGCGGTGCTGTTCGGCGGGGCCATCGCGCTTCTGCCCGCCTTTGCCAACGACCTGCTGAAGGTTGGGCCGCAGGGCCTTGGGCTGATGGCCGCCGCACTTACAGCTACGCTCGTCACCGCCAAATACCCGCCGCTCCGCCACGCCGGGCGCTGGCTTTTGGGCAGCGTCGCTGGGTTCGGGGTGACGATGATCATCTTCGGGCTCTCGAGGAATTTCGCCCTCTCCCTCGCCATGCTGGCCCTCTCCGGCGTGTTCGACGGGGTGAGCATGGTGGTGCGCCGCCTGATCCTTCGGCTGCTCTCGCCCCACCACATGCGCGGGCGCATCGCTGCCGTGAGTTCGATTTTCATCGGCGCGTCCAACGAGATTGGTGCCTTTGAAAGTGGAATCGCGGCCAGCCTGCTCGGAGTTCGCCGTGCAGTATGGGTGGGCGGACTGGTCACGCTCGGGGTGGTCGCGTTCGTGACGAATGCCGCACCTGTATTGCGCCGTCTCAACTTAGAGACCCATCCCCGGCCCGATGCGGAGGCGATCCCGCTCCCGTTAGGCGCTGCGGAGAACCCTATTCTCTAGCGAGTGCCTCGAGCCCCTGCCAAAGCTCGAGCACCATCCCGTGTAGGACGCTCAAATTGGTACTCGAGATTCTCCTGTCCTGGACACGAAGCACTCCTCGAGCCTCGAGTTTGTTGATGGCGGGTGAAAGGGCAGGCCACAGCTCGAGCCCTGTCTTGCGCTCGATTTTGCCCACATCCACGCCCTCCCGCAACCGCAAACCGAGCATCAAGGCTTCCTTGGCGTGCTCGAGCGGGCTGATTTCCTCAACCGTCGGATTTTCCCCTCTCAGCCAACGCGGAAGTGGCGGATTGCCTGTCCTGACTGAATAAATGTTTTGGCCTTCGACCTTCGACCTTCGACCTTCGACCCTATAATGCCCCGCCGCCCCCGGCCCCAGCGCACCCCAAAACCCTTCCTGCCAATAAACCCGGTTGTGACGGCTCTCTTGGCCGAGTTTGGCGAAGTTCGAGACTTCATAACGGGCGAATCCGGCCTCGCCCAAGATTTCCTCGGCTCGCTCGAATGCGGTAGCCTCCAAATCCTCGTCCAGCCGGACGTTTCGGGCCTCGAAGGGCGTTCCCGGCTCGACTTGCAGCGTATAAGCCGATACGTGACCCACGCCCAGCGCGGCGGCCTCGAGCAAATCCTGCTCAAAATCCTGCTCTGGCAAGCCCAAAATCAAGTCAATCGAAGTACGGAATCCGGCTTCTAGCGACATCTGGGCGGCCTCGAGCGCCCCTCTGCGCCCGTGCGCCCGGCCCAGCGACTTGAGCACACTGTCTTGAAAACTCTGCACCCCGATGGAGAGGCGATTAATCCCCAGCGATTTGAGCAGTTCTAAGCGTTCTTTGTTCAGCGTCCCCGGATTGGCCTCCATCGTCACTTCGGCGTTTTCAACATTCCAAGGCAACGACTGGCATAGCCGGATTAGCTCATGATTGCGCAGAAAACTCGGGGTTCCGCCGCCGAAATAGAGGGTTTGGAGTGGGTCTGGATGGGCTTGGTGGAGTTCTCGAGCTTCATTCTCGAGGCGTTCTAAGTACGCCTCCACCGCCCCGCTGAAGCGCCGTACCACGTGAAAATCGCAGTACGGACAAATCGTTGGGCAAAAAGGAACGTGAACATAAAGGCTCTCAATGCCTTTGACCTTTGACTTTCGACCTTCGACGCTCATTTCAGCGTTCGGTCGAAGAAGCTGCGGACTCGAGCCAGGAAAGTCGCGTCCTGAGCCCCGCGCAGGATGTGCCGTCCGTTCGGGTAACTGAAGCATTCAGTGGACTTGCCCAGCGCTTTGAGCTTGGTGCAGAGCTGGGTGCTCCAGACGTAGGGTACCTGCTCGTCCTGTGTGCCGTGGTGGACGGAGAAGGCGGCCTTAATCCGGTTGATGAAGTTGATGGGGGAGACCGCATCAATCTCGGCCTGGGGAGCGTTGAGTTCGCGCCGTCCCCTGGTCTGGCCCGAAAACACGTAGTAGATTTGCCGGGCGTTTTGCCGCTCGTCACCGGACATCGAGCCGTAGAGCACCACCGCGCGAACTGTGGGGTCCACGACCGCGACGCGCTGGGCGATACCGCCGCCCATGCTGTGCCCCCACAGCCCGATGCGGCTGCCGTCGGCTTTTGCCAGAATCCCCTTGCCTGATTGTTTGCGTACTAATGCTGCCAAGTTGAGCACGTCTACCGCGTACTGAATGCGAAACAAACCGTTTGGGCTCCCCTCCGAGGGCGGGTGGCCCGAGTAGTTCGGGTGAATGGTCACGTAGCCCATGCGCGTGATGGCGTCGGCGTAGCGGGTGGTGTAGGTCAGGACGCGGTACGTCACGGGGTTGACATACCCGTGCAGGACGAGGACTACGGGATATGGCCCTTTGCCCGTCGGCACGTTCATGAAGCCATACTGGGTCGTCGTGTCGGAAGGCCAACGCACCAAGTACCGCGTGAAATCGCGGTTTTGGGCCATCATCCGCACCACAGACAGCGTTCCCGCGCCGTAGGTGCGTTCGGAAAGCTCTTCGATGGTGGGCGCGTTCTGGGCGAAAGTTGTGCCGCAGAGTAAGAATAGGAATAGCCAGCGCATGGTTTTAGGCTACTCGAGCCCCCGCCTGAGCGGTGGGTTGAGGAGCACACTACTTATAGCCCGGCGAACTTCTCCATCGCCCGCTTCACCACCGCAATCCCCCGCTCAAAATCTTTGATGCGGATATGCTCGTCGGGGCTGTGAATTTTGCTGCCGGGGTAGCCCACGCCTAGGCCCACCACCGGAGCTTTCAGCATGTCGGTAAAAGGGTGCATCGGCCCCGAACCGGCGAAGTTGGGCCAGACCACGGGCTCCTGACCGTAAACCTCACGGCAGGCTTCGACCGCCTGTTGCACCCAAGGCGAGGCGAGATTACTCCGTGCCGGACGTTCGCCAAACTCCGATACGACCAGCTCCACATCGTCGAAACCGTATTCTCTCAAGTGCTGGCGCATCAGCTCCACGATTTCGCCCGGCTCCTGGTCGGGAACGAGGCGGATGTCGAGCTTGGCGAAGGCCTCGGCGGGGAGGACGGTTTTGCTGCCGGGGCCACCATAACCGCCGTGAATCCCGTTGATGTTGATGCAGGGCTCGGCGAGGAGTTTCTGGTAAAAGGCCCGCCCGCTCACCCCACCCATAAACCGCTCCACGCCGAAGGTTTGGCCGAGTTCGGGCGACTCGTCGGGGATGCGGCCCAGGGTTTCCTCCTCGAGTTCCGTCAACGCTCTTACCTTATCGCTAAAACCTTTAACCAAGACCCTGCCCTCGTCGTCGCGCAGGCTGGCGATGGCTTTGGAAAGCCGGTACAGCGGGTTTTGCACGACCGCGCCGTAGGAAGAGTGCAGGTCATAACCCGCAGTTTTGACCCGCAGCTCGAGGCCCACGATGCCCTTCAGACCGCAGTAAATCTGCGGTCGCCCGACCACATCCACGCCCCCGGCCTCCCAGATCACCGCGTCGGCTTTGAGCAAATCTTTGTGCTCCTCAACGTAGTGCTCTAAGTGCGGGCTGCCAACTTCCTCCTCCCCCTCGATACAGAACTTGACCCTGAAGGGGATACGCCCGTGCTCTTCCATCAACCATTTGAGCGCAGCCAGACGCGACACCAGTTCGCCCTTGTCGTCGCTGGCCCCGCGCCCGTAGAGCTTACCGTCGCGCTCGGTGAGGGCGAAGGGGTCGGAATGCCAAAGCTCGAGCGGGTCGGCAGGCTGGACGTCATAGTGATTGTAGAGCAAGAGGGTTTTGTCGCCCTCGCCGCCCTCGGCGTAGATCACGGGAGCTCCGGTAGTCTCGTGGATTTCCACTTTTAGACCGAGTTGCTCGAGCAAACCCCGCACTGCATCGGCGGTTTCCCCCAAGGCCCGGCCCTCGGCGCTGACGCTGGGAAGGGCTACCAGATGGTGTAACGTTTGCTGAGCGTAATTTGTCACAAGGTGGGGGATAGGTCGCATGCTAGACTTAGCCTACTATGGTCGAGCCAGCAATCGCACTGTACGGGGCGGCTTACGAAAAAGCTATGGCCGTCCTGGACGAGCTGTTACGCGAGAGCGGCGCGCGGTATGCCTTGCTGCTCGACCGCAAGGGCTTCGTGCTGGCCCACAAGGAGGCGCTCTGGGCGCCCCGGCCCCCCTCGCTGGACTCCCTTGCGACGCTGGTAGCAGGGAACGCGGCGGCGACCCAGGCCCTCGCCAAAATGTTGGGTGAGCCGCGTTTTAACGAACTTTTGCACCAGGGCTCGACCCACGGGATGTACGCCGAAGAGGTGGGCGAGTTGGCCCTGCTGGTGGTGATTTTTGACACTACGGTTCCGGTCGGGCGCATCAAACTCTACGGCAAACGGGCGGTGGTGGCCCTCGAGACCCTCACCAAAGACGCGGTGGTGAGCCCGGCCAAAATGGGCATAGACACCGAGTACCGCGACGGGGCCAGCGCCCTGCTCGACGAGCTTTTCGGAAACTAAGGTCAGGAAATCAAAAGATGAGCACGATCAACTTTGCCGCACGAGAAATCAACTTCAAGATCGTCTACTATGGCCCTGGCATGTCCGGCAAGACCACCAACCTCAAGTGGGTCTTCCAGCAGGTGCCGCAAAACCGCAAGGGGGAGATGGTTAGCCTCGCCACCGAAGACGAGCGCACCCTGTTCTTCGACTTTCTGCCGGTGGATTTGGGCGAGGTGAAGGGCTTCAAGACCCGCTTCCACCTCTACACTGTGCCCGGCCAGGTGTTCTATAACGCCAGCCGCAAGCTGATCCTGCGCGGGGTGGATGGGGTGGTTTTCGTCGCCGACAGCGCCCCCAACCGCCTGCGGGCCAACGCTGAGAGCATGCGCAACCTGCGCGAAAACCTGAGCGAGTACGGCATCAGGACCGAGGAAATCCCCCTGATCTTGCAGGCCAACAAGCGCGACGTGGAGGGGGCGCTGCCGACGGAGATGATCCAGGCGGTGATTGACCCCGAGGGCCGCTACGCCATCCACGAGGCCATCGCCACCAACGGAACCGGGGTCTTCGAGACCTTGAAAGCGGTGAGCCGGAGTGTGCTCTCGAGGGTCGTCGCGGCGGGATAGTTGAAACGTTCAAACTGAATGCGCCCCGATTTGGGGCGCATTTTATTGCTTGTCGTGGCGCGGGTCACGACGGAAAGCATCTGGCTGAGGAAAGATCCTCTTACTGGGCGAGCTACGTACCCAACCGCCGCTTCCCCTCACCCTAGCACGGGCAAAGCCCGGCCCTAGTGAAGGGCCGCCAGGCCCCCGAGGGGGTCGCCGTAGGCGATACCGGCTTGGCCGGTAACCTGGGCGATGCCGGTACTCAGCGGGCCTAGTGCCAGCACGGGCAAAGCCCGGCCCGCCCTGTCCGGTGCCACCCTCTCCCGCCAGGGGAGAGGGAACTGGGAGGTTCAGCTCACTGCTGGTTTTGGGATTTTCCGGTGGAGCTCGAGGCCAGCCCCTTCCAATCCCGGTCTACCAAGAGGGGCAGCGGGTCAATCGCCTTACGGTCACAGGTGGCGCGGCTACCGCTATACACTCCGAAGTGCAAGTGGGAAGGCGTGGCGCGAGCGTTTCCGGTGTTCCCCAAGCGTTCCTGTCGTGACCTTCTGCCCTTCCTTGAGCCCTTTGGCCCAGCGGTCTAAGTGGGCGTAATAGCAGTGCCGTCCGCCTGGCCCGGCCACAAACACATAATTTCCGCCCAAGGTATTCACCCCGATGCGCCAGACGAAGCCCTGGGTGGCCGAATAGACTGGGGTTCCCTTAGGCGCGAAGATATCCTGGCCCTCGTGGCTGCGCTCCCCCGAGCGCGGCGCCCCAAAGGTGTCGGCCACCGACCGCGCCGCTACCCCACGCACCGGCATCAGCAGCTTGGTATCGGGTTTGGCTGGGAGCTGGGCGGCGTAAAGGGGCAGCAGGGCGCGGTACTTCTCCCACTCCGCGCGGCGCTGCCGCTCTTCGGCGGTTTTGGGCTCGGGGATGGGGGGTGGTGTGCAGACGTTGGGCGTGATGGATTGCGTTGGCGCCTGGGCCAGACTCAACAGGGCGAGGAGGGCGGCTCGAGGGGGCAGTAGGTATAAAGATGCAAGAACCAATCTTGAAGAGGGTGAAGGTTTGACGATATGGATTAGTGCGCCGGGCGCGGTATGCTGCACCTATGAGTCCCTTAGTCGGCATCATCATGGGCTCAAAGTCGGATTGGGAGACGATGACATACGCCGCTCAGACCCTCACCGCGCTGGGTATCCCGCACGAGGTGCGCGTGGTCTCGGCTCACCGCACCCCGGATTTGCTCTTCGCGTACGCGGGGAGCGCGGAGGAACGGGGGCTCGAGGTCATTATCGCGGGGGCGGGCGGCGCGGCCCATCTTCCCGGAATGTGCGCGGCTAAAACCGCGCTCCCCGTTTTAGGTGTTCCCGTCGAGTCCAAGGCCCTGAGGGGTATGGATTCGCTGCTCTCCATCGTGCAGATGCCCGCCGGAATCCCAGTGGGAACGCTCGCCATCGGGCGAGCTGGGGCGGTCAACGCGGCACTCCTGGCGGCGAGCATTTTGGGCAACAAATATCCACAGTTCAAGGCGGCGCTGTACCAGTACCGCGCCCAGCAAACCCAGTCGGTGTTGGATAATCCTGATCCTTGGGAGGGTACGTGAGGGTCGGGGTGCTCGGGGCGGGGCAGTTGGGGCGGATGCTGGCGCTGGCCGGGTATCCGCTGGGGCTCGAGTTCCGCCTCCTCGACACCGTGGTGCAGGCACCCGCCGGGGTGCTGGCTCAGCTGATGGTGGGAGATTATGCCGACCTGGACCTGCTGGACCGTTTTGCTGAGGATTTAAAGGTCATCACCTACGAGTTCGAGAACGTGCCCCTGCCCGCCGCCGAGTACCTGTCGCACCGGGTCGCGGTTTTCCCGCCGCCGGTGGCGCTCGAGGCCGCTCAAGACCGCGTGGCCGAGAAGATTTTTTTCCAAGGTTTGAACATCCCCACTCCAATTTTTTACCCGCTCCTGACCAAAAACGACCTGTTGGACGGCTTAGAGCGTACCGACCTGCCCGCCGTGCTCAAGACCCGCACCCTCGGATATGACGGCAAAGGGCAATTCGTGCTGCGAAGGAAGGCCGATGTGGACAGGGCTTGGGAGGCTTTGGGGGGGCAGCCGCTGATCCTCGAGGCTTTTGTAGAGTTCGAGCGAGAGGTTTCAATTCTCGCAGTCCGCAGTCGAACCGGGGAGATAGCCTTTTACCCCTTGGTCGAGAATCACCACCGGGAGGGGATTCTCCGCAAGAGCTTGGTCCCCGCCCCTGCGCTCACGCCCGAGTTGCAAGCCCAGGCTGAAGATTATGCCGTGCGGGTCCTCGAGCGCTTGGGTTACGTGGGAGTCCTTGCCATCGAGTTTTTCCAGGTCGGCGCTCAGTTGTACGCAAACGAGATGGCTCCGCGCGTCCACAACTCCGGCCACTGGACGATAGAAGGGGCCGAGACCAGCCAGTTCGAGAACCATCTGCGGGCGGTTTTGGGCCTGCCGCTCGGTTCTACCGCATCCAGAGGCCACTCGGCGATGCTCAACCTGATCGGGGTAAAGCCCGATTTCGCCAGGGTTTTGTCTGTCCCTGGCGCACACCTGCACTGGTACGGCAAGGAAGTGCGTCCGGGGCGCAAGGTCGGGCACGTGACGGTGCGGGTGGATTCGGGGGGGGAGCTCGAGTCCGCCGTTCAAGCGGTATCCGCGCTGCTGTAGGATGGAAACCTTATGCCCGAACCGGTTGTTCTGGCCGAATATGACCCCTCCTGGCCCGCGCAGTTCGAGGCCGAGAAAGCCCGTCTGATGGCAGCTCTGGGCTACTGTACCGAGGGCGGGGTGGCTTACCACCTCGAGCACGTCGGCTCGACCAGCATTCCCGGCATGGCCGCCAAGCCCTGCATTGACATCGCCGTAGACGCATATCCTTTTCCTATACCCGAAGCGCGGGTGAAGGCCCTTCAAGACATTGGTTATGAATACTTGGGCGAGCATGGGTTAGCGGGGCGGCAGTTTTTCCGCAAGGGCTCACAGATTCATCTTCATGTGGTCTCACTGGAAAGTGAACACGGGCAGCGCTGGATTTTGTTCCGCGACTACCTCCGCGCCAACCTTGACCGTGCCTCGGCTTACCAGAAAGTAAAGCGCCAACTTGCCGTCCAGCACGCAGATGACCCGAGCAAATACACCGGGGCCAAGACGGATATAGTGCGGGAACTCGAGCGCGAAGCCTACGCCTGGCACATCGAAACCACCGGCTTCAAGCCTGTCGAGTTCGTCGCTGAGGAGTTAGAGGGGCTCGAGATTGGATGGGCTATTTCAGGAGGTTGGGCGTTGGACTTGTTTTTAGGAGCGCCCACCCGCTACCACTACGACCTCGACATCTCCGTCTGGCGCGAGGATTTGCCTCTGTTGCAAAAGCGCCTCCTGGAGCGGGGTTGGCGGGTTCACAAAATCGTGGACAAGGGTAAGTATGCCGTGTGGGAGCCGGGGGAGAGGCTCGAGCCCTCCGTCCACCAAGTCCACGCCCGGCGCGGCGAGCACGAGTTTCTCGATTTCGTCATCACACTGCGCGATGGGGACAGTTGGGTGTATCGGCGGATGGAGGAAATCCGCTTGCCCATCGAACAGGCTATACATGTCTCACAGGGAAGCCCGCACCTGGCCCCGGAAATCATGCTGTTGTTCAAGAGCGCTACGAGCAGCAAAGACCCGCGCAGCAAAGACCAGAGCGATTTCGAGCGGGTCTTGCCCAAACTGCCGAGCGAGCGCCGGGTATGGCTCCGAGAGGCTTTAGGACGCTGGAAACCGGGGCATCCTTGGCTCGAGCGCCTCTAAAGTTTGACGTTCGCCCCTCAGCGTCCGAGAATCCTCACATGGATTCGCTCTCAACCCTCGCTGTCCACGCCGCCCAGGCCGAAAAACCTTCTAATGAACCCATTTCCCAACCGATTTATCAGTCCGCATCCTGGACTTTCCGTGACCTGGACGAAGTGGACGCGGTGTACGAGGGCCGCCAAACCGGGGCCATTTACGGGCGCAACGGCACGCCCAATCATCGTGCTCTGGAAGCCCTATTCACTGCGCTGCATGGGGCGGAGGCTGCGGTAGCTTGCACAAGTGGGATGAGCGCGTTGAGTGCCACGTTTCTAGCTCTACTGGGGGCTGGCGATAAAGTCGTAGCTTCCCGTGAACTCTACGGCAGCACTTTGAACGTGCTGCGCGACATGTCGCGCTTCGGGGTGCACACAGTGACGGTTGAAATTGACGATTTTGCGGCACTGGAACGGGGGCTGGAGGGGGCCAAGCTGCTGATGCTCGAGACCTCTTCCAACCCCCGTTTGCGCGTCCCCGACCTCGAGGGGTTGTCCGCGCTGGCTCATCGGCATGGGGCAGCTGTGGTCGTAGACAATACGTTTGCCTCGCCCTACCACTGCCGCCCGCTCGAGTTCGGCGTGGACCTGGTGATGGAGAGCCTGACCAAGTTCATCAACGGGCATAGCGACGTGATGATGGGCGGGGTGGCTGGGCGGCGGGAGCTGCTCGAGCCCGTCCGAGCGGTCGCCGTGCGGATGGGGCTGGTCTCCAACCCAAACGAATGCTGGCTGGCAGTGCGCGGCGCTGAAACATTTGAACTGCGTATGGCGCGGGCCTCGGCGAACGCCCTCGAGCTAGCGCAGTTCCTGGAGGCCCATCCTAAAGTGCGCAAAGTCCACTATCCCGGCCTGCCCTCGCACCCCGACTACCCGGTGGCCCAAAAAGTGCTGAGGAACGGCTCGGCGGCGATGCTCTCTTTTGAGCTCGAGCCCTCTCGGGCCGCTGTCAACACGCTTCTGCACAGCCTAAAGTACATCCGTATGGCTTTAAGCTTGGGCGGAACCTCCACCACCTTGTCCCATCCCGCTACCTCTTCACACCGCTTTTTGAGCTTATCTGAACGTGATGCTCTCGGGCTACACGATGGATTCTTGCGGATGTCGGTGGGGATCGAGAACTTAGAAGATTTGCGTCAAGATTTGCAGGGTGCGCTCGAGGCGCTCTAGTCTGTAACCATCGGAACCATTCTTGATTTTGGGTTTGTACTGATGTCATATGACGGTCTGGTCGGGGCTGGGGTTCTTGTCATGCTCATGCTTTGCGGGATATAGTACGAACACAAATCCCATTTTTACTCGGATGCGTTTCGATGTCCGCGTACGGAATTCCATCCGGGCTTAGAGGAAAGGATTCGGCTCTGCTAACCTTTTTCAACCCTAAACACTCGCTTCTCAATCTTTCCCACGCCCTCTGCAGCTGCGCTCAGGGGCCACCGGGCGCGGCTTAGGCGTGTTCGGCGAACAAATGTTGGTTTTTGAGGGAGGAAACATGGCAGAGAAAGTCAAAGTGAGCATCAGCGTAAACGGACAGCAGCATACCGGCGAGGTCGAACCGCGCCTGCTGCTCGTGCATTACCTGCGCGAAAACCTCGGCCTGACCGGGACCCACGTGGGCTGCGACACCAGCCAGTGTGGGGCCTGCACGGTGCACCTGGACGGTCAAGCGGTAAAGAGCTGCACGGTCTTCGCCGTGCAAGCCGACGGCTCCAAGGTCACCACCATCGAGGGCATCGGCGATGTGGGTAACCTCAACCCGGTACAAGAGGGCTTCTGGGAGATGCACGGTCTCCAGTGCGGCTTCTGCACGCCAGGGATGATCATGGCTGCCACCGACCTGCTAAGCCGCAACCCCAACCCCTCGGAGGAGGAGATTCGCCACGGTTTAGAAGGCAACTATTGCCGCTGCACCGGCTACCACAACATAGTACGGGCGGTGCAGTACGCGGCACAGAAGATGGCGGGCAAGACCCCGGTGGGGGCGGCAGCGGACGATTGAATGTCGTACGTCTTATGTGGTACGTCGTACGCAAAAGATTTTGACGTAAGACGTAGGACGTACGGCGCGACCGGAGGGAGCTTATGGCTGACAAACTGATGGGAAAGGCGATGAAGCGCGTGGAGGACCCGCGTTTTATCACCGGAACGGGGAATTACACCGATGATTTGAGCGTGCCGGGCATGGTTCACGCGGCGATGGTGCGCTCGCCCTATGCCCACGCCAAGATCAACGGCATCAACGTGGAGGCGGCCAAGGCCATCCCCGGCGTGCTGGCAGTCATCACGGGCAAGGAGATGCTGGATGCGGGGATCAAGAGCATCCCCACCGGCTGGCTACACGCCGGGATCAAGCTGCCGCCGCACTACGCCATCACGCCCGACAAAGCTCGGCACGTGGGCGACATCGTGGCCGCCGTGATCGCCGAGACCCGGCAGATCGCCGAGGATGCGGCAGCGCTGGTCGAGGTGGATTACGAGCCGCTTCCGGCGGTGGCGCTGGGGAGCAAGGCTCTGGAAAAGGGTGCCCCCCAAGTCCACGCCGAGGCTGAGGATAACGTCTGCTTCACCTGGAGCATCGGTGACAAGGCCGAGGTGGATGCGCTCTTCGACAAGGCCTACAAGACCGTCAAGCTCAACATCCGCAACAACCGTCTGGTGCCCAACGCGATGGAACCGAGAGCGTCCCTGGCCCAGTACGTCAAGGCTTCGGACGAATATACCTTGTGGACCACCTCGCAAAACCCGCACATCCACCGCCTCCTGATCGCGGCCTTCATCATGGGCATCCCCGAGCACAAGCTGCGGGTGATCGCCCCGGACGTGGGCGGCGGGTTCGGCAGCAAGATTTACCAGTACCCCGAGGAAGTCATCGTCCTATACGCCGCGAAAAAGCTGGGTAAGCCGGTGAAGTGGGCCGCGCGGCGTTCGGAGAGCTTCGTCACCGACAGCCACGGGCGTGACCACGAGACCGTCGCCGAGATGGCGGTGGATGAGAACCACAAGATTACCGCCCTGCGGGTGGACACCATCGCCAACATGGGGGCCTACCTTACCACCTTCGCGCCCGCCGTGCCCACCTATTTGTATGGAACTTTGATGGCGGGAACGTACAAAACCCAGAAAATCTACGTTCACGTCACCGCGCCCTTCACCAACACGGTGCCGGTGGATGCCTACCGCGGCGCGGGCCGCCCCGAGGCAACCTTCCTCTTGGAGCGCCTGGTGGACGTGATGGCCGCCGAGCTGGGCGAAGACCCCGCCGAGTTCCGCCGCAAGAACTTCATCCAGCCCGAGGAGTTCCCCTACCAGACCCCGGTCGCGCTGGTCTACGACTCGGGCAACTACGAAGCGGCGATGGACAAGGCCCTCGAGATGGTCGGCTACCAAGACCTTCGCCGCCAGCAGCAGGAGGGCTGGAAGCAAGGTAAGTACATGGGCATCGGGGTGATTACCTTCCTCGAGGCTTGCGGTCTCGCCCCTTCCGCCCTGGTCGGCTCGCTGGGCGCTCAGGCCGGACAGTGGGAGAGCGCCCTGGTGCGGGTTCATGCTACCGGCAAGGTCGAGGTCTACACCGGCTCACACAGCCACGGTCAGGGCCACGAGACGGCCTTTGCCCAGGTGGTCGCCGACGAGCTGCAAGTGCCCGTCGAGGACATCACCCTGATCCACGGCGACACCGGGCGGATGCCACACGGCTGGGGCTCGTATGGCTCGCGTTCAGCTCCGGTGGGGCTTTCGGCGATTGTGATGGCGAGCCGCAAAATCGTGGACAAGTCCAAGCGGATCGCGGCGCACCTGCTGGAAGCGGCCCCCGAGGACATCGTTCATGAAGAAGGCAAGTACATGGTGAAGGGCGTCCCCGACAAGGCCAAGACCTTCTTTGACATTGCCCTGATGGCCCATCTGGCTCACAACTACCCCGCTGACTTGGAGCCCGGTCTGGAAGCCACCCATTTCTACGACCCCAAGAACTTCGTGTACCCGTTTGGGACGCACATCGCGGTTGTAGATGTGGACCCGGACACCGGCAAGGTCAAGCTCTTGCGCTACCTCTCGGTGGACGACTGTGGCCCGGTCATCAACCCGCTAATCGCCGACGGGCAGGTTCACGGCGGCATCGCGCAGGGCTTGGGCCAGGCTTTGCTCGAGGATGCCGTCTACGACGACGAAGGGCAGCTTCGCACGGGGAACTTCCTCGAGTACACCATCCCCCGCGCCGACGACATGGTGCAGATCGAGCACGACCACACCGTCACGCCTTCGCCGCATAATCCGCTGGGCATAAAGGGCATCGGTGAGGCTGGGACCATCGCGTCTACGGCGGCGGTCGCCAACGCCGTGCTGGACGCGCTGCGCCCCTTCGGCATCCAGCACCTGGACATGCCCTACACCGCCGAAAAAGTCTGGCGGGCCATCCAGGGCGCGAAGAAAGTCCCGCAGGCCGCGGATTGATTTTGCCCCCTCTCCCTTGATGGGAGAGGGCTGGGTCGAACCCCCCTCGGGGGCGGGCTACGCCCGAGACGGGGTGAGGGTGCGAGCGAAGCGAGTTCTGCCGTGGCCCCCGCAATTACGAATCGACCCCTCACCTAGCCTCTCCCACAAGGGGAGAGGGATTAAGAGCCCGGAGGTTCCATGTACACCGCTGAGTTTGACTACAAAAAAGCCTCGAGCGTCTCTGAAGCGCTCTCGCTGTTGCAACAACACCCCGATGCCAAGCTGCTGGCGGGCGGGCACAGCCTGATTCCCACCATGAAGCTGCGCCTGGCCGCACCCTCGGCTCTGATTGACATCTCCAAAATTCCCGAGCTGAAAGCCATTCGCATGGAGGGCGACACCCTGGTCATCGGCGCGGCGGCCACTTACCACGAGATCGAGACCAACGACCTGGTGAAGAAAGCCGCGCCGTTGCTGGTAGATGCCATCCACCACATTGGCGACCCGATGGTGCGGCACAAGGGGACCATCGGCGGTTCCCTCGCCCACGCCGATCCCGCCGCCGACCTGCCCGCCTCGATGCTGGCGCTCGGGGCCAGGATGAAAATCGAGGGCCAGGGCGGGAGTAAGGTGGTGGAGGCCGACCAGTTCTTCCAGGGGATGTTCGCTACTGCTGTGGGGGACGGGGAAATCCTCACCGAAATTCACGTCCCCGCGACCTCTGGAAAGCAAGCCTACGAGAAGTTCCCGCACCCGGCCAGCCGGTACGCGGTGGTCGGAGTCGCCGTGGTGGTGGGGCCGAACGGGGTTCGCGCGGCGGTGACGGGGGCGGGTGAGCACGCGATGCGGTTGACGAAACTTGAAGAAGCCCTCTCTGGCAAGCCCTTGAACGCTGAAACCATCGCTTCAGCCTGCCAAAACCTGATTCCTTCGGACGGACTGAACAGCGATTTGGTTGCTTCTGCCGAGTATCGTGCACACCTCGTGGACGTGCTGGCGAAACGCGCCTTGATGCGGGTGATGTAAACGCCGCTCCTGTAGGGCCGGGTCTAAGACCCGGCCCTACGTCTTTGGCTCAGAGAAAATAATCTATTGCAGACCCAGCGCCTCTCTTAGCGATGGAAAATGGTCTATGAAATAGCTGATTGCCGTCACATCAACCTTATTTTGTCCCTCGCACTGGGCCTGCTGAGTGGGTAGGTCTTTCCTGGAATCGTCAACAGCTGGTGTTGGTTCCACACCAATCGCGGACGTTACACCCAAAACGTAGGGAACCTTTTGCCCATTCTCATACATATAAATGTAGACCGGCCCTCCAGAATCCCCGTTACAGGCTATAGATGCTGATTTTGCTAGCAGTCTCCAATAAAAGTATTGCGGGGCTAAATCTGGACGACTTAGCGCACAGCAAAGAGCCATTGTATTTAGTCCTAAGCAACGAAATACCGTTCTCGTCTGCCCCGAAACCTGCCAACTGCACCTCGGGCTTACTATCGGATAGAGCACGGGTTAGCAGACTTACTCCATCTGAAGACAGTATCTTCACAGGGCGGAAGTTAGGTCTGTTGGAGCCGGGGGGTGTAGGCTGGCAATCCTCCTTGTAGCCTTAAGAGTGCGAAGTCAAACTGGCTATTGCTCTTGACCTCGCAGTCGTCCCCTGTCAAACAGGTAGGGCCATATTTTGCTATGTACTCTTCACGCTCTTTGGGGCGAATAGGCTCCGCCCAACGCGCGTAATTTCTTGTATCATCCGCTGTAAAATCTGCGTTCTTAATCGTAGTCGTGACATACTGACTTTTACCCTCGACCAGGGGCCTCTCTCTTTTCAACTGACCAAAAAACTGTCCAATACGTGGGAGGTACACCTGAGGATAAATCCAGAACACGATCCGGTAGCATCATTGCTAGAGTCCGCCAACTGAATAACCACCACTGCGTTATAGAACGCTGGGTGGTTTTCATCGGGGACAGTTCCATACAGAATCCCGAGTGCTGTTCCGGTCGGTGTTAGCACACATGAGACAACACAAAATGCCTTAAGCAGACGAATACCCATGTCATCTCCTTATCTCTGGAAATCACGTCCGTCACTTTGTAATAGTTTCAATCCTCGGCTCGGGTGTATGGGTTCGCTGGATTGGCTGTCAACTCACAAGACTTAGGCTCGGCATCGTTGAGGCGAAGCTCAGGGTCAGAAGGCCGCGTCTCGAGTCATGGGTATAATTTGGGCATGGCAAAACTCGCGGTGACGACGGCGAATGACTTGTCCGGTTACAAGATCGTGCGGCATCTGGGCGTGGTGCGGGGCATCACCGTGCGCTCCCGCAGCGTCCTGGGCAACCTCGGCGGGGCTATCCAATCTTTGTTCGGCGGCAACATCACCCTCTTCACCGAGCTGGCGGAGAAAGCCCGCTCCGAAGCCTTCGAGCTGATGGTGCAGCACGCTCAGGCCATGGGCGCAAATGCCGTCATCGCCATGCGCTACGAGTCCAACGACATCATGGACGGCATTACGGAAGTCCTCGCCTATGGAACCGCGGTGGTGGTCGAGCCGGTTTGATTGTGGGGCGCATAATCGTCGGCGTGGGCGCTTGTGAGAGAATGGAGCATCATGATTCCGTCCTCCCCAGAGGAAACCCAAAAGGCCCTCGAGGCTCACGGCTACATCGCCGATAAGGGCCTATCGGTATCGGCATTTCTTGCCCTCAAACTGGGCCGCCCGCTATTGCTCGAGGGTGAGCCCGGCGTGGGCAAGACCGAGATTGTCAAAGTGCTGGCGCAGATGCTCGAGACGCGATTAATCCGCCTCCAGTGCTACGAAGGGCTCGACATCAACAGCGCAGTCTACGAGTGGGATTATGCCCGCCAGATGCTGCAAATCCGGCTGCTTGAAGCTTCCGGCGAGCGCGACCAGGCCAAGGTGCGCGGTGAGGTCTTCGGCCCCGAATATCTGCTCGAGCGCCCGCTCCTGCAAGCCTTGAAAACTTCCGACGGCAAAGCCCCGGTGCTGCTGATTGACGAACTGGACCGGGCCGACGAGGAGTTCGAGGCGTTTTTGCTCGAGTTCCTCTCCGACTGGCAAATCACCATCCCCGAGGTCGGCACGGTGCGGGCCGAGCGGCCACCGGTGGTCGTAATAACCTCGAACCGGACACGGGAAATCCACGACGCGCTCAAGCGGCGCTGCCTGTATTTCTGGATTGATTATCCCAGCTTCGAGAAGGAGTACCGCATCGTGCGGGAGAAGGTTCCGGGCGTACCGGAAAAACTCGCGCAGCAGGTAGTTTCTTTTGTCCAGGAGCTGCGCAAAGAGGACTTGTATAAGGCTCCGGGCGTGGCCGAGACGCTAGACTGGGCCTCCTCGCTGATGGCGCTGGACGCGACGGCGCTCGAGCCCAAAATGGTCGAGGAGACCTTGGGAGCGCTGCTCAAATATCAAGACGACGTGGTGCGGGCCAAAAACGTCGCCCAGGACTTGCTGGCGCGGGCCAACATGCCCACGCCGATGTGAATCGTGGAGTTTGCAGGTATGGCGTGGCAGGACCCCCCCGTCGGTCGAAGTGTAGCGCTGCGAACCTTGACCTGGGCGACCTCGGAAGGCCCCCCCTCGAAAGGGGGGCGGAGCACGTCATCACCCAGAAGTGCCCTGCCTCCCCTTGGGGACATTATTATCTGCTCCTGTCCTAATTTGCGGCGGGCATCAGGGGAGGTGGCGCGACAGCGCCGGTGGGGTTCGCCTTTTACCGCACCGGAGGGTGTATGAGCGCTTCGAGCGGTCAACTCCTTTCCCACGCAGTGCGCTTCAGCCGTGATTTACGCGGAGAGGGCATCATCATCACGCCGGGGCAGACCACCACGTTTGCACGTTCCCTAGCCGAAATTCCCATCTTCGACCCGGTGAGCTTCTACCACGCTGCACGGGCCAGCCTCGTCACGCGGCACGAGGACTACCCGAAGTTCGAGGAGGCGTTTTTCAAGTTTTGGCAGACCCTGGGCTTAGACCGCTTCCCTAACGAACTCCTCAACCAGACCGCTGTCCCGCCCAAAAAAGAGCAGAAGGCCAAGCCCGGCGAGGTGGGCCGTGAGCCTAAGTCGGGGAGCGGGAAATCGGAAGGCCCGCCGCAGCCCATCATTGACCGGGCCCTGACCTTTAGCGCGGAGGAAGTGCTCAAGCAAAAGCGCTTCGACCAAATGACCGAGGATGAACTCGAGGCCGCCAAACGCCTGCTCTACCGCTTCGTCTGGAACCCGCCCGAGCGCCGTACCCGTCGGTATAAAAGCAGGGGAGACGAGCGCTTGGATTTGCGTCGCAGCTTCCGCACGTCCTTGAAACATCAAGGTGAACTCGTAGACCTCGAGTTCCGCTCGCGCAAGACCAAACCCCGCCCCATCGTGGCCCTGGCCGATGTCTCCGGTTCGATGGAGCGCTACGCCCGAATGCTGCTGCACTTTCTGCATGCCTTTGCGCTCGAGCAAAGCCGCCTGGGAGCCCGCAACGTCGAGAGCTTTGTCTTCGGCACCCGCCTGACCCGCATCACTCGGAGCTTCAAAAAGCGCAGTGTGGACGTGGCTTTGGCCGAGGTGGGAAGGGGTGTTAAGGACTGGTCGGGCGGGACTCGCATCGGCGAGAGCCTGCACACCTTCAACCGCACCTGGGCTAAGCGGGTGCTGGGGCGTGGCAGCATCGTGCTGGTGATCTCCGACGGCTGGGACCAGGGTGCCCCCGATCTCCTCGCCTTCGAGATGGAGCGGCTGCAAAAATCCTGCCACCGCCTCATCTGGCTCAACCCGCTCCTGGGCACGCCCGGTTATCAACCCTTGACGCGCGGTCTGGTCGCGGCGATGCCTTATATTGACGACTTTTTGCCTGTCTACAGCCTGGCGAGCTTGGAGCAACTGGTGGAGGCGCTGGGGAGCCTAGAGCGCCGTTCTGCCGGACATCTCTAGAAAGTTTCGGGCGCTATAGATATACTATGGCTCACATGAAGGTTCAAGGCTGGGCAATTTTGGGTTTGATATTGGGCTTGTTGGTGGTGCAAGCCCAGACCGGCCCAGTCGCGCCTTTCCCTAAAAACTACACGAAGAATTTAGTTCTATATGGCCTCGGCGACCGCTCGGACGGCAAGTCGCGCAATTTTTACATCAGCCCGGCGGCGGTGGAAGCGGTGAAGAAGGGCCAGGAGCTTCCGGTGGGGACAATAATGGCGATTGAAACCTTCAGCGCCAAACGCGGCCAAGATGGCAGTCTCGAGAAGGACAAAAACGGCTTTCTGGTGCGGGATAAGCCGGATAAGGAATTGCATGTGATGCTAAAAGTCGCGCCTGAAAGTGCCTTAAGCAAAGCCTGGGCCTTTGGCGCCTATGACCCTTCCACCGGGCTACCACAGCAGGGGACCAACCCGCTCTCAGACTGCCTTTTCTGCCACACCGAAGCCCTCGGTACCGACATGATGTTCAGCTTCAAGGAGTTCAAACTTTTCGTCCAGACCGGGCAAATCCAGCGCATAGATTGTCCTCTACCTGAGCGCCAGCGCTGCCCACCGCCACGAACTGAGTAAACTTTAGGGCATGGCGCTACAGGCGAAATACGTCCACACCAACCTGATCGCCCACGACTGGCGCAAGCTCGCCGCTTTCTACGAAGGGGTTTTCGGCTGTGTGCCCCTGCCGCCGGAGCGCAACCTCTACGGCGAGGCTTTTGACCGCCTGACCCACCTGAAAGATGCCCGGCTGTGCGGGGTTCACCTGCGGCTGCCCGGCTTCGGCGAGGACGGGCCGACGCTGGAAATCTTCGAGTACGCCGAGATGCTGGCCCGCCTCGAGCCCGCCGTCGACCGCCCCGGCTTTGCCCACATCGCCTTCCTCGTCCCCGACGTACAAGCAGCCTATAACGCGGTTTTGGATGCCGGGGGAGAGGCAGTAGGAGAGATCGTGACGATGTCCATTGGCGGACGCAATTTCACCGGGGTTTATATGACCGACCCGGAGGGGAATATTGTAGAGCTTCAGTCCTGGAGCTAGATTTCCGCCACCGAAGACCGAGGGCACGACGTGCCTTGCGGTCAGTCTCCTCTCCTACGGTGTAGAAAGAAGTGGCAGCGTTCTATTCTTTGAGGGTGAGGTCTGTTCCGAGGCCGTCCATTTATGGTTTGTGTGTGGGACGGGAATTCTCGAGCGAAGATCAGACCTCTTGATGAGGTGAATCCATCACCAGCGTAGGCGGCTGTTTTATTGGTGTATTGATGGAACCTCGAGGTTCAGAGCTAAACCTCAATCGCCTTGCCCCACTCCGCCATCCACGCGGTTTTCCCCTGTCCCGATAACGCCCTGCTCAACGCTTGCAGCTTGTCAGGTTCGCCGTGTACGAGGGCGATTTTGCTTTCTCCCGAAAGCCAGCTCAGCAGCTCGTCCTGCCCCGCGTGGCCCGAGAACCCGCCCAGCGTGTAGGTTTTAGCCCGCACCGGCACGACATCCCCGAAAATTTTCACGCTTTCATTCCCTTCAATCAAAAGTTGCCCCAGTCCGCCTCGAGGCTGATAACTGGCGATGATCACCGCGTTATCTTCCCCCGGTAAGCCCAGCGCCAGATGGTGCAGGATACGCCCGCCCGAGAGCATCCCGTTCCCCGCGATGATAACCAGCGGCCCATTTAGCGTGTTCAGCGCCTTGGAGTCCTCGACCGAGTGGGTGTGGTCGAATTTCTCGGGGCGGAAGGGGTCAATTCCTTGGTTATACAGCGCCTGGACCTCGGTGCTGAAGTAATTTTTGACCTGTGGGTAGATTTCCGAAATCTTGTCGGCCATCGGCGAGTCTACGTAGACCGGCACGACGGGGATTTTGGCTTGAGTCTCGAGTTCGCGCAGGTGAAACAGGATTTCCTGGGTGCGCTCTAAGGCGAAACTAGGGATGAATACCTTCCCGCCTCGGCCCAGATGGTCGTTCAAAATCCTTGCGAACTCGGCCATCGTCTCGCTAAAGGGCTTGTGCGAGCGGTCGCCGTAGGTGCCCTCGCACAGCACCAGATCGGCAGGGGTGGCCTCGGTGGGGGCTTCCAGCACCTCTTTCCCCTTGTGACCTAAGTCGCCGGAGAAAATCAGCCGCTTGTCCTTGGAGTTCACCTGGACAAAAGCGCTTCCCGGCAGATGCCCGGCCCCGTGCAGCCGTGCTGTGAGCGGCCCGAAGGCCAGGTCTTGGTAAAGCGGGACGGGCTCGAGCCGCCGGTACAGCTCCTCCAAATCGGCCTCTTCCCACAGCGGGGTCGGCGCCTTTTTACCTTTGCGCTCCAATCGCTCAGCTTCTTCGCTCATCAGCTTGAGCGAATCTTCCAGAATCACCGGCAGAAATTTCGCGGTGGGCTCGCTCAGGTGGACTTTTCCCTTGTATCCCCGCCGAATTAGGATCGGCAAACGCCCGATATGGTCGTTGTGGGCGTGGGAAATCACCACCGCATCAATCGTCGCCGGGTCGAAGCCAAACGGCTCCTGATTCCGGTCGTCCTCTGAGCCCTGATAAGCTCCGCAGTCCAGCAACAGCTTATAATCCCCCTCTTCGACCAAGTGACAGCTCCCGGTGACGACCTGCGCGGCTCCGTAAGGCGTAATTCGCATGGGTGTACTGTACCAGACGGGCATCATGCGAGGGCATTTTTACGGTTCTGAAGGCGTTTATCAGCTTGACAGCGCTTGCCCCGGTGATGTAACCTTACAACTCGGACTGAGGTTCGATCCCCAGTTCAGCCGCACAAAAGATTCATCCGACTGCCGCCCTAGCTCAACTGGTAGAGCACCCGACTTGTAATCGGAAGGTTGTCGGTTCGAT